>JAEYPE010000153.1 GCA_023411035.1 Pseudomonadota bacterium | reverse complement strand
GACATCGACAACTCCGGCAACCCCTATGTGGACCAGTTCGTCCATGGCCGGGGGGAAGGGCCGATCAAGATGCAGGTGCGGGCGCTGTAGCCCGCCCCGCCGCCGGTTCGTGCAAAATTAACCCGCCGCCCGATAGGGTCGGCCACAAAGAACAGTCGGCCACAAAGAACACCGGCTTCCCATCGGAGAGACAGTATGGCGGACATCACCACCAACGGCTTGGCCTTCGCGAGCTTCATGCTGAGCGCCAAGATCCTGGAGACGCTCCAGGCCAAGGGTCTGCTGACCAACGAAGAGACGGTGCAGACCATCAAGAACGCCCACGAGCAGCTCATCAAGAACGACAACCCGCTGTCGCTCGAAGCCGCCGACGCGCTCGCCCATTTCTTCGCCGGCCCAGCCGAAGAGAAGTGACCTCTACGGCCCCGGACGCGCCGCCGACCGCGCGAGATTGTCGCGCAACTCCGGCAGGAGAACGGCGCCCAGCATGGCGATGACCGGCAGCAGGGCGTAGTCGCCCTCCGCCGCCGCCGCGATCAGCTCCGCACGGGTCAGAAGCTCCAACCGCATCTCCTCCAAATCCCCGGAGTCCGCCTCGGCCACCCTGCGGGCGTTGCGGGCGTGGAACATATGGCAGACGCAGCCGCGCTGGTTCCCCTGAACCACGTAGGAACCGAGCGCGGTCCAGTCCTCCGCGGCGTAGCCGGTCTCCTCCAGCAACTCCCGCTTCGCAGCAGCCAGCGGATCTTCCCCGGGATTCAGCGCCCCGGCGGGGAAGGTCTGGCTGACGCGGCGCGGCCCGTGCTTGTAGGTGCGCAGCATCAGCGCGCGCCCGTCCTCGTCCTCCACGAACATCAGGACGAAGTCCGCCTGCTCGACTTGATAGAAATTCTCCACCCGCCGGCCTTCCGGCGTCTCGATGGTCTCGGCGTGCACTTTCAGGAAGGGGCCGGCGTCGAGCAGGGTCCGGCGCTCCAGCACCGTCCAGGGCTTCAGCTCCCCGCTCATGCCGCGGCGGCCCCGGCGGCGGTTCCCCCGGCGGCGGTTCCATAGGGCGGCCGGGTGTAGCCCGCCGGGGACAGGGTGAAAATCTCGCACCCCGTCTCGGTGATGCCGACCTGATGCTCGAACTGGGCGGAGAGGGAACGGTCGCGGGTGACGGTGGTCCAGCCGTCCGACAGGATCTTCACGTCCGGCTTGCCGGCGTTGATCATCGGCTCGATGGTGAAGACCATGCCCGGCACCAGCAGCACGCCGGTGCCCCGCTTGCCGAAATGATCGACATGCGGCGCGTCGTGGAACACCCGCCCGATGCCGTGACCGCCGAAATCGCGGACGACGCCGTAGCGGTGGGATTCGGCCATGGTCTGGATGGCGTGGCCGATGTCGCCCAGATGGTTGCCCGGCTTGGCCTGGGCGATTCCGGCCATCATCGCCTGATAGGTGAAGTCCACCAGCTTGCGCGCCTTCACCCCGATCTTCTCGCCGACGAAGTACATGCGGCTGGTGTCGCCGTACCAGCCGTCCAGGATCACCGTCACGTCGATGTTCACGATGTCGCCGTCGACCAGCTTCTTGTCGTCGGACGGGATGCCGTGGTTCACCACATGGTTCGGCGAAATGCAGCTCGCCGCCGGATAGCCGTGATAGCCGATGGTCGCGGGGATCGCGCCGTTGTCCCGCATGTACGCCTCGATCAGCCGGTCGAGATGGCCCGTGCTGACCCCCGGCACCACATGGGGCGTGATGTAATCGAGCGTCGCAGCGGCCAGCCGCCCGGCCTTGCGCATCGCCTCGAACTCCTCCGCCCCGTGCAGCGGGATCTTCCGCGCTTCCCTGTCCGCCACCGTGTCACCTCGTATCCGTCGTTTGCCGTCGTTCCGGTGCAGAACCTAACCACCGGACCGGCCCAAGAAAAGCCCCGGCGTTTTTATCGCCTCGGCCATAGGATTTGGAACGCCAGCTTGCTATATGTGGGGCGCTGCCGCCCCAACCAATCGCTAGACCTTTGGCCAAGCCGACCACCCGCTACGTCTGCCAATCTTGCGGCGCGTCCTTTCCGAAATGGGCGGGACGCTGCGATGCCTGCGGCGAATGGAACACGCTCGTCGAGGAAGCCGCCCCGGAAAGCGCGCCCAAGGGATTGGGCGTGGCGCGCGGGCGCCGGCTGGACTTCGTCGGGCTGGCCGGCACCAGCGCGGCTCCCCCCCGCCGCCTGACCCGCATCGAGGAGTTCGACCGCGTGTGCGGCGGCGGCCTCGTCCCCGGATCGGCGATCCTGATCGGCGGCGACCCCGGAATCGGCAAATCCACCCTTCTGCTCCAGGCCATGGCCCGGCTGTCGCAGGAACATCGCTGCGCCTACGTCTCGGGCGAGGAGGCGGTGGATCAGGTGCGGCTGCGCGCCCTGCGGCTGGGCTGCGCCGCGGCGCCGGTCCAGCTCGCCTCCGCCACCAGCGTGCGCGACATCGTGGCCTCGCTGGACGCCACGGACGGGCCGGAGGTGGTCGTGATCGACTCGATCCAGACCATGTATGTGGACAATCTGGACAGCGCCCCCGGCACCGTGGCGCAGGTCCGCGCCAGCGCGCAGGAACTGATCCGCGTCGCCAAGCGTCGCGGCTGCGTCCTTCTGCTGGTCGGCCACGTCACCAAGGAAGGCACCATCGCCGGCCCCCGCGTGCTGGAGCACATGGTGGACACGGTGCTGTATTTCGAAGGCGAGCGCGGCCACCAGTTCCGCATCCTGCGCGCGGTGAAGAACCGCTTCGGCGCGACGGACGAGATCGGCGTGTTCGAGATGACCGACGTCGGGCTGGGCGAGGTCGCCAACCCCTCCGCCCTGTTCCTGGCGGAACGCCGCGGCGACGTATCGGGGGCCGCGGTCTTCGCCGGGATGGAGGGCACGCGCCCCGTGCTGGTGGAGGTGCAGGCCCTGGTCGCCCCCTCCCCGCTCGGCACGCCGCGGCGCGCGGTGGTCGGCTGGGATTCGGCGCGGCTCGCCATGGTCCTGGCGGTGCTGGAGGCCCGCTGCGGCGTGCAGATCGGTGCCAACGACGTCTATCTGAACGTGGCCGGCGGGCTGCGGATCACCGAACCGGCGGCGGACCTCGCGGTCGCCGCGGCGCTGGTTTCGTCCCTGACCGGAGAGCCGGTGCCCGCCGACGCCGTGGTGTTCGGCGAGCTCGGCCTGTCGGGCGAGGTGCGCGCCGTGGGCCAAAGCGACGCCCGGCTGAAGGAAGCTGCAAAGCTGGGGTTTTCAACGGCGATCTTTCCGGCTAGACGGAACGGCAAGAAGCCGGGGCGCGGCGACAGCGGCCTGAAGACGGTCGAGTTGCAGCAGCTCGGCGAGTTGCTGCCGCTGTTCCAGGCGGGTTCGGGCCGCCCGCCGAAAAGCCGCGACCGGCACGAGAGTTATTGAGCAAGAGCGCACGAGGCGTAGCGGAGCTATGGACACCTTCCCGATCAACCCGGCGGATCTGGCCGTCATCGTGGTGCTTCTGCTCTCGGCACTGCTGGCCTTCACCCGCGGCATGGTGGCCGAGGTGCTGTCGGTCGCCGCCTGGGTGGGTGCCGCGCTGATCACGCTGAACGCCCTGCCCCATGTGTTGCCCATCGCCCAGAACTACATCCATGTCGAAATGGCCGCCTATGCCGCGTCGGCGGTGGCGCTGTTCGTCGTCAGCCTTGTGTTTCTCACAATCCTGGGCCGCGTCGTATCGCGCGGGGTGCAGAATTCCGGCCTTTCGGCGCTGGACCGTTCCCTTGGCTTCGTCTTCGGGCTGCTGAAGGGTGCAATCCTCGCCTCCGTTGCCTATCTGTTTTTCGCGTGGCTGGTGCCGAACCCGGCGGAGCATCCGGCCTGGCTCCAGAACGCCAAGACCCGCCCGATGCTGGTCGCCGGCGCCGCCATGATCTACGAGGTGATGCCCGAGACTATGCGCAAGGACGGGCTGGGCCAGATGGACATGGCGCGGGAGCGCGCGCGGCAGGCGGTGGAGGCGAAGGAAGCGCTGGACCGCCTGTCCACCCCGGTGCCCGGCGGACCCAAGACCGGTGGTGCTTCGCCGACCGATACCGGCTATAAGGACCGGGACCGCGGCGACCTTGAGCGACTGATCCAGAACGCACGCTGAGCGCCGCATGGTGCAGGGTGCCTGTGTGTAACCCCCGCCGGCACGAGGCCGCCGGGGCAATGCCCTTTGGTGATGCTGTGTATGACGGTGATGCTGTGTATGACGAGGATCTTCCGATGCTGACGACGCATCCGTTCGACGACGACAAGCTGCGCGAGGAGTGCGGCGTGTTCGGCATCCACAGCCATGCACAGGCGGGTGCCATCACCGCGCTCGGCCTGCATGCGCTTCAGCATCGCGGCCAGGAAGCCTGCGGCATCGTCAGCCACGACGGCGACCGCTTCCATCTGGAGCACAGCCTGGGTCTGGTCGGCGACCACTTCTCGTCCGAAGCGATCATCGGCAGGCTGAAGGGTCCGCAGGCCATCGGCCACGTCCGCTACGCCACCACCGGCGACACGACGATCCGCAATGTCCAGCCACTCTACGCCGATTTCGAGTTCGGCGGCTTCGCGCTCGCCCACAACGGCAACCTGACCAACGCACACACGCTTCGCCGCCAGCTCGTCCGCCGCGGCTGCCTGTTCCAGTCCACCACCGACACCGAAACGATCGTCCACCTCATGGCCATCGCCCGCGGCGGTTCGCCGGTGGACCGGCTGATCGAAGCGGTGCGGCAGGTGGAGGGCGCCTTCTCCCTGGTGGCCCTGACCCCGAACGAGGTGATCGGCGTGCGCGACCCGCTGGGCGTGCGCCCGCTGGTTCTGGGCAAGCTGGGCGACACCCACATCGTGACCAGCGAAACCTGCGCGCTGGACATCGTCGGCGCCGAATATGTCCGCGACGTCGAGCCGGGCGAGATGGTCGTGCTGAACGACCAGGGCGTGCAAAGCCTCCGCCCCTTCCAACCGCAGGGCCGCCGCTTCTGCATCTTCGAATACATCTACTTCGCGCGGCCCGACAGCGTGATGGAGGGCAGCTCCGTCTACAGCGCCCGGCAGCGGATCGGCGCCGAGTTGGCCATCGAGTCGGGGATCGACGCCGACATCGTGGTGCCGGTGCCCGACAGCGGCGTGCCGGCGGCCATCGGCTACGCCAACCAGAGCGGCATCCCCTTCGGGCTGGGCATCATCCGCAACCACTATGTGGGCCGCACCTTCATCGAACCGACCGACCAGATCCGCCATCTGGGCGTCAAGCTGAAGCACAACGCCAACCGCGCCCTGATCGAGGGCAAGCGGGTGGTGCTGGTGGACGACAGCATCGTGCGCGGCACGACCTCGAAGAAGATCGTGGAGATGGTGCGCGCCGCCGGGGCGAAGGAGGTCCATATGCGCATCTCCAGCCCGCCGACCTCGCACCCCTGCTTCTACGGCATCGACACGCCGGAGCAGAGCAAGCTTCTCGCCCACCGCATGTCGGTGGAGGAGATGCGCGACTTCATCCAGGCCGACAGCCTCGCCTTCATCTCCCTGGACGGCCTCTACCGCGCCATGGGCGAGGAGCGGCGCGACCCGCAGAAGCTGACCTTCTGCGACGCCTGCTTCACCGGCGACTACCCGATCGCGCTGACCGACGCGCTGGACAATCCGCCGGTCGAGGCGAACGTCCGTCTCCGCGCGTAACAGCCTGACCACCGCCGCGACGGGCCGGCCGCAACCCAGCGGACCGGCCCGTTTGCCGATCCCCTTCCGCATCATCGTCGAGTCGCCGCCATGTCCCGTCTTTCCGGCCGCACCGCCCTCATCACCGGCGCATCGCGCGGCATCGGCGCCGCCGTCGCCAAGCGCTTCGCCGCCGAAGGCGCCCACGTCATCCTGGCCGCCCGCACCGTCGGCGGGCTTGAGGAGACCGACGACGCGATCTTCCAGGCCACGGGCCGGAACGCCACGCTGGTCCCGCTGGACCTGCGCCAGTTCGACAAGATCGACCAGCTCGGCTTCTCCATCTACGAGCGGTTCGGGAAGCTGGACATCCTGGTCAGCAACGCCGGCGTCCTGGAGGCGCTGGGGCCGGTCGCCCATTACGATCCGAAGCTGTGGCAGCGCGTGATGGACGTGAACGTCACGGCCAACTACCGCCTGATCCGCTCCTTCGACCGCCTGTTGCGCACCTCCGAATCGGGGCGCGCCATCTTCGTGACGTCGGGGGCCGCGCACGCGCCCTACCCCTACTGGAGCCCGTACGGGGCCAGCAAGGCGGCGCTGGAGATGATGGTGAAGACCTACGCGATGGAGATCGCCGCGTCGAACCTGCGCGTTAACCTGATCGACCCCGGCATCGTGGCGACCAAGCTGCGCATGCAGGCTTTCCCCGGCGAGGACCAGACCAAGCTGGCCCAGCCCGACGACGTGACGGAAGCGTTCGTGGAACTGGCGGAAGCCTCCTGCACGCGCCACGGCGAGGTGGTGTCGGCGCAGGGGTGAAATGCCTGCCTCGCCCGCCAAAGCAAAAGGCCGCGCAATAGCGCGGCCTTTTTCATTTCATCCTGAGACGCCGATCAATCGTCCGCGAACGGATTCTTCTGCTTGCGCAGCAGCAACCGCACCGGCACGCCCGGCAACTCGAACGTCTCGCGCAGGTGCGCGATCAGATAGCGCTGATAGCTTTCCGGCAAATCCAGCGGCTTGTTCACGAACAGCGCCACGGTCGGCGGGCGGGTCTTCACCTGCGTCGCGTAGCGGATCTTGATGCGCCGGCCCTCGACCAGGGGCGGCGGGTGGTGATCCAGCACGCCTTCGATCCAGCGGTTGAGCTGGGCGGTCGGAATGCGCCGGTTCCACTGCCCGTAGGTCGACAGGATCGAGTCCAGCAGCGTGTCCAGCTTCCTGCCCTGCAAGGCGGAGATGGTCACGACCTCCACGCCCTTGATCTGGGCGAGCGCGGCCTGGAGCTTGTCCTCCACCTGACGCAGGGCCATGGCGCGGTCGTCCACGGCGTCCCACTTGTTCAGGGCGATGACCAGCGCGCGGCCTTCCTCCACCACCATGCGGGCGATGGTCAGGTCCTGCTTGTCCAGGATCTGGTTGGCATCGACCACCAGCAGGACGACCTGGGCCATGCGGACGACGCGCAGGGCGTCGGCGACGGCCAGCTTCTCCACCTTGGCATCGACACGGGCGCGCTTGCGCATCCCGGCGGTGTCCACCAGCCGGAACTTGCGTCCACGCCACTCCCAATCGACGCTGATGGCATCGCGCGTCATGCCGGCCTCGGGGCCGGTCAGCACGCGCTCCTCCCCGATCAGGGCGTTCAGCAGGGTGGATTTGCCGACGTTCGGGCGCCCGACGATGGCGATCTGGATCGGACGGGCGCGCTCCTCGTCGGTTTCCGGCTGGTCGCCGACCGGAAGCTCCTCTTCCCCCTCGCCCTTGGCGGGGGCGGAAGCCATCTCGGCCTCCTCCGGTTCCGGCGGGGCGTAGGGCAGCAGGGCCTGGACCAGATCGGCCATGCCCTCGCCATGCTCCGCCGACAGCGGGATCGGCTCGCCCAGGCCGAGCTCGAAGGCTTCGTAGAGTCCGGGCATGCCGGCCTTCCCTTCCGCCTTGTTGGCGATCAGGACGACCGGGGTCTTGCCCTTGCGCAGCAGGGTCGCGAAATGGCGGTCCAGCGGCGTGATGCCGGCACGGGCGTCCACGATGAACAGCGCCACGTCGGCGCGTTCCAGGGCGCGTTCGGTCTGGCGGCGCATGCGCGCCTCCAGGCTGTCGTCGGTGACGTCCTCCAGGCCGGCGGTGTCGACCACGGTGAAGGACAGACCGCCCACACGGGCGGGCGCCGAGCGCCAGTCGCGCGTCACGCCGGGCGTGTCGTCGACCAGCGCCAGCTTCTTGCCGGCCAAACGGTTGAACAGAGTCGATTTGCCGACATTCGGCCGACCGACGAGAGCGACGGTAAAGGACATCGGGCCGGGGGCCTTATAAAGAACCAAGGGTGACGATCAGCGGTACGCCACCAGCGTACCGTTCTCGCTCAGGACATATAGGGTGTTGTTCGCCACGACCGGAGGCAAATAGGTGGAAGCCGGCAGCGAATAGCGGGTCAGCACCTGTCCGTCGCCGGGCGACAGGGCCAGCATCTCGCCGTTCGACCCGGTGACGTAGAGCTTGCCACCCGCCAGGACCGGACCGGACCAGGTGATCGGCCCCTTCTTGTCCTCCGGATCGGTGAAGCGGGCGAGCGGAGTCACCCACCGGGCATGACCGGCCTGACGGGTCAGCGCCACGACTTCCGAATCGTTGGTCACGATGAAGATGTGGTCGCCGGCGATCCATGGGGTCTGGGTGCCGCCGAGCTCGGCCTCCCACAGGCGGGCGCCGATGCGCTCGTCAATGGCCACCATGCGGCCGGAATGGCCGATCGCGTAGACGACGCCGCGGTCGATCACCGGCAGGCCGCGGATGTCGGCAAGGCTGCTCAGCGCGCCGCTGCGGCGGATGGCCGCCAGGCTCTCCTGCCACGCCACGCGCCCGTTTTCCGGACGCAGGCCGTACAGCTCGCCCGAGGAATAGGGCGCGACGATCAGGGTCGGCGACGCCGCCGGGCTGACGGCGCCCAGCAGGCCCGCCGTCTCCAGAATGCCCTGGTGCGACCACTGGACGGCGCCGTCGGAAGCCGACAGGGCCGAAAGCTGGTTGTCCAGAGTCAGGACCAGCACGCGCCCGCCCTCGACGGTCGGGGCGCCGCGGACCGGACCCGGCACGCGCTTGCGCCAGATGATGGAGCCGTTGGCGGGATCGAGCGCCACCACCTCGCCGAAGCCGGTGGCCGCGAAGACGCGCCCGTCGGCATAGGCGACACCGCCGCCGCTGGCGCCGCCGCGCTCCTTCTCGGGCTTGGTGTCCACACGCCAGATCTGGCGCCCGGTGCGCTCGTCCAGGGCGGCGACGTGCGAGTCGGCGTCCATGGCGAAGATGCGGCCATCCGCGATGACCGGCGTGGCCAGCAGCGAGCGGGAGCTGCTGGCCCCCGTGCCCACGTCGCCCCGCCACGCCTCGCCGGGCGTGGCCGACAGGCCGAGGTTGCCGCCGGCATGATCCGGCGTGCCGCCAGCCTGCGCCCAGGCGGGGTTGACCGCTGCGGGCGGCAGGGCGACCGGCGCGCCGGCCAGCCGCGGATCGACCTCCACCTTGCGCTCACGCGTCAGCACGGACACGCGCTGGCCCGGCAGAGGCGGCTCGGGGGTCTTGCCGAACCACCCGTTGACGGTGTCGCAGCCGCCGAGCAGCAGGGCGAGCAGCGGGGCGGAGATGAGGGCGGTGCGCGACAGGGAGCGGCGCTTCGCGGGCGTGTGCGCGGTCGGGGCGGCGGCCATGGGAATGCGGATCATCAACTCTTGCCGTAGAGGGTGGCGAGATCGGCGGCACGCGACCGGACGCCGGCGGGAGCCTGCGAGTCGTCGGCCAGTTGCTGGAACAGGGTGCGCGCCCGGTCCTTGTCACCGGCGCGGGCGGCGAGCACCGCGGTCATCTCGCGGGCGGAGAATCGCCAGGGGTTGGCGTCCGCCGTCAACGGCTGGAGCCGCGCCTGAAGCTGGGCCGCGTCGCCGGACTCGAGCTGGTGCATCACCGACAGCAGGGCCGCCAGCTCACGGTAGACCGGAGCGGCGCCACCGTTGCCGGACAGCTTGTCGTAGACGGCCACAGCCTCCGCCGTCTTGCCCTCGCGGGCCAGCAGGGCGGCGGCGTTCAACTGGGCCAGCGCGGCCATGCCGGGATCGGCCTTGGCGGCGAAGGCGGCCAACGCCTCCACACCCTTCTCCGGCCCCTGGACGGCCTGGGACAGGGCGGCGGCCAAGGCCGTCGTCTCATTCTGCTTCTGCGACTGCTGCCAGTTGCGCCAGGCGACCGTGCCGCCCGTCGCGGCAACGACCACCAGCGCACCCGCCAGCATGATGCCACCGTAGCGCTTGAAAACGCGCTCCATACGGTCGCGGCGCAGATCCTCGTCGACTTCGCGGAAAATATCGCTCATGGCCCTACAGCGGCATCCTACGGCACGAAGACCGTTACAGCGGGGATTGCGCCCGCGCGCGGCTGCGGCGGGCGGTTCTGATGGTTCACAGGGCCGGATAGCATTGGGCGCCGCACGCGGTCAAGGCGCAACGGGCGTCATCCGTCATTAAGGCCGCGCTTTGGACGGAATCAGGCCGGATCGCGCCATTTGATAGAGCAGCCCATGCTGGGGATCTGGTCGGCCGGCCCCTCCCCCGTCCGGGCGATGCGGACCATGGCGTGAAACAGCTCGCGCGGGGCGTCCGGAATGGCCTCGCGCTTGGAGGCGTCCAGCCGTCCCCGGTATTGCAGGCACAGGTCGGCGTTGAAGCCGAAGAAGTCGGGCGTGCAGACGGCGCCATAGGCCCGCGCCACCTCCTGCGTCTCGTCGATCAGGTAGGGGAAGGTGAAGCCGTGCTCCGCCGCGAAGCGCTTCATGTTGTCGAAGCCGTCGTCGGGATAGGCGTCGGTGTCGTTGGACATGATGGCGACGGCGCCGATGCCGTGGGCCTTCAGCGCGTTCACCTCGTCCACGATTCGCCCGATCACGGCCTTCACATAGGGGCAATGGTTGCAGATGAACATCACCAGCGTGCCGCTCGGCCCCTGGACGTCGGCCAGGCTGTAGGTCTTGCCATCGACGCCCTTCAGGCTGAAATCCTCCGCCTTCCGGCCGAAATCGCACACCGGGGTTTCCGCCGCCATCGCTGCCTTCCTTCCTCTGGGTCCCGTGAACACGCCGCGGAAGAGCGGCGCGGGTTCAGGCGTGTGTATGAGTATATCGTGTGTATGAGTATATGAGGTGAGGCGAAACCCGGAATCGAAAAGGCCGCGGCGGCACCTTGTTCGTGCCTTCCCGCGGCCCTGCCCGTCTCCAACCCGGCCCCTTGCGCCCCGGCGCGGCCCCTTACGAGGCCATGGCGGCGGCGGCGATCACCGCCTGTGTGCGGTTCTTGACGCCCAGCGACTTGAAGATCGCCGTGACGTGGATCTTCACCGTGCCCTCGGACAGGCCGAGTTCGTAGGCGATCTGCTTGTTCGACTTGCCGGCGCGCAGGCAGTCCAGGACTTCCCGCTGGCGCTGGGTCAGGCCGTAGGCGCTGCGGTCGGCGCCGTCCAGACCGCGGCGCCGCGGTGCAGCCTCGGAAACTGCGGCGGCGGTGAGCGCGCTGGGGGGAACATAGATGCCGCCGGAGAAGACGAGGTTCAGCGCGCCCATCATCACCTTGACGCTGCTGGACTTCGGAATGTAGCCGGTGGCGCCGTGGTCGAGCGCGCCGCGGATGTCGTTGAGCGCTTCCGAGGCGGAGATCACCACCACCGGCACGCCCGGCTGGAGGCTCTGCACCTCCCGCATCCCGTCGAATCCCGGCCAGTTCTGCATATTCAGGTCCAACAGCACCACGTCGAACGGGCCGCCCACGCGGCATTGCTGAAGAACCTCGTCGAAGGTGCCCGCCTCGACAAAAATCGCGTCCCCGTGAAGCTGCTCCAGAAGACGGCGCAGGCCCTCGCGAAAAAGGAGATGGTCGTCACCGATCAGAATTTTCATGTCCCCGTCCGCCTTCTTTTTCCCCGTTGCTTCGGGTCAGTCCTCCCGGACCGACCGGGCCACCCCGTTGGCGACCCCCCAACTCTTTCGCCTCGTGGCTTGAAGAATTGGTACCACATTCGGAAGAGGGGCAATATCCGGACAAGGGCCATAGGTCATTTGCGATTGCGAGACGCCCTTCGATACGGCGAAGGCAGGCCGAACGAAACAGGAACTACGACCCTCCGCCTATCCTTCTGCACAAAAGAAAACGGGAGTGGGATTTTCTCTATGCCTGGTCGTTTATAACAAAGACGGCAGGCATGGGGAGGGCAGGCGTGGGAGCCTACCCCAACGGCGCAGGGTACTGTACGAATGGGCGGTTCTTTTCCTGCGCGAACGCTCCATCCCGCCGCACACACATGTACTGTCCTTTCAGGACACCCGGTCACGAAAGAGTTATCGCTTGGAACACCCCTATCACCATTCAGATGCGCTTGACGATCTTGAATGATCGTCTATCGTTTGATTTACGCGTTACACGCCTAATTTATAAACTGTTTATCACAGTGTCAAGTTTTTTTCCAGGTTTGATCGATATAAACAAGAAATTCGATGCAGTCTTTAAACGAGCTCATTTCAACGAAAGCACAGAGCGCCCGAACACAGGGCGCCGACGGATAGAATGCACGAGACAAGCCTGCAACACAGGCGGCGACAATGCCCGACAAGGGCCTGCCGTGGATGCCTCCTCCAAACAGAGCTGACCCATGCACATGAACCATGAGTACGCCCAAGAGAAAGCATCGCACTCGACCCGCAACGCGGTGACCCCCATGCACGTCTGCCTGATTCTCGACAACAATTCCCTGACCGACACCGTGGTGCAGGCGCTCGACCGGGCCGGTCGCCATCGTGTGACCGTCTTCCACGACATATCGGAACTGACGCAGAGCACGCTGACGCCCGATGCGATCCTGATCGGCCTTCAGCAGTTCACCGCGCTCCGCGAGAACGAGCCGATGGTGTATCTGCGGCTGTCGCGCCGGTCGCGGATCGTCGTGGTGCTGTCGTCGCGGGAATTGCTGGATGCCGCACACATCCTGGCCTTCGCCGATGCGTGGGTGTTCGAGGACATCAACGTGGACCGCATCAACGAACTGCTGGATCTGGGGCTGGAGGGGCACTGTCTGATGCCCAAGCAGTTCCTGTCCCGGCTGGGCGTCGATGAGATCCGGCTGACCCTGCTGCCGCGGCTGTCGGAACCGGAGTTCGAAACCCTGCGCCTGCTCGGCCAGGGGCTGAACAACCGGACGATCGCCAACCAGCTCGACCTGTCGGAGGCGGTCATCAAGTCGATGGTGCGCAGCGTCCTGTCCAAGCTGCACTTCCGCAACAGAACGGAAGCCGGCGTCTTCGCCGCGCGTCAGCAGGGGGCGCTCCAATCCGCCCGCGAAGGCATGGTGCCGCCGCACATGCACGCGGCCCCGGCCCACCGGACCAGCACGTCCTGACGATCCTTCGGACGCGCTTCACCCCGATCAACCGCATGAATCCCGGCCGCCGTGCCGGGATATTTTTTGTCCGGATGCGGACCGTCCGGAGTCCGGCGGTGTGATCGGCGCTCATCGCATGTGGAAACGCCGGCCCGGCCAGCCATCCGGTTGGGGATGACGGGCCGGGCCGGTGCGACCGGGCGGGAGACTGCCTACTGGTGGGCCGCCGCCGCGGTCACAGCCCCGGCGCCGGCCAGTTCCCCGCCGATGCCGTTGTTCAGCGCCCAGATCGCCGCCTGGGTGCGGTTGGAGGCGTTGATCTTGCGCAGCAGGCTCTTCAGATGAACCTTCACCGTCGCCTCGGTGATGTTCAAATGATTGGCGATCATCTTGTTGCTGTCGCCATTCAGCAGGCAGCGCAGGATCTGCACCTCCCGCTGCGACAGGCCCTTGCGCGACACCGGCATGTCGGTGCCGTTCCCGTTCACCCGTCCGGAAATCAGAAGGGCGGCGAGATGGGTCGGGAACACCTTCTCGCCCATCATCACGAGGCGCAGCGACTGGGCCAGCGCGTCGGAGGACAGGTCCTTCATCAGGTAGCCGTCCGCCCCCGCTTCCAGCGCGTTGGCGAGGCGGCGGGTGCACAGGTCGCTGGTCAGTATGACCATGCGCGCGTCGGGAAGCTGGGCGCGCAGGCGCCGCATGCCGTCGGCCTCCTCCTCGCCCCCATTCACCAGATCGAGCAGGATGAGCTGCGGACGCAGGCCGTTCTCGACGGTGTTCAGCGCCTCGCGCAGGTTGCCCGCCTCGGCAACGATCTGAAACGGTGAATCGTCGAGAAGCCTCTTCAGGCCTTCGCGGAACAGCTTATTGGAGTCGATCAGAAAAGCACGCACTGGTTCCATTGGTCAGCTCCCGCGATTTTCGGAAAATTGCTCTGACTCCCTGGGCAATCTTGTAGGTTACCAATCACCCGAGGTTCCCCCACCCGTGCCCCACCGATGGCATTGACGTGCCGATATTTTGGATGACCTTACCCCTGTGTCGTGCAATACGGTACCACTCTGTGGGATTAAAAGAAGAACGCATTAGGCATATGCGCAAAGCTACTTTTAATCATGGGTGATTCCCTTCCTTTTAAAGTACTCACATCTCCAATCGAATGGATATTCTATGATTCCTTTAACTCTTTATTGCAAGTCGACGCACGCTTTGGATGCGCAGAGGTAACTTGCGGTTCATGCGAGTTGCCAAAAGTTCCGGACCCGAACGGACAGGAGGCACTCATGCCGAAGAAGCGCACCCACCCCCTGCCCCGCGCGTCCTATGATCACACCCGGCCGCCGGCCATAGGTCATACATCACCCGTTTGGCCACACGACAGGGATGCGACTTCAACGGACGCGGTGCGATGTGGACGATGATCGGCGTTGCGGCGGCGGCCTATCTGCTGCTGCTGGCGCGCAGCGCCTGGAAGCAGGGGGAGATGCGTCAGTTCCTGCGCAGCCTCGCCATCGTGGCCGCCCTGTGCGCGCTGGTCGCCGGCACGGTGCTGGTGGCGATGCTGCTCGATTCGCGCTGATGCTTTTCGCGTCGATGTCCGGAAAGCACAAAGGCCCCTTCCCGCCGGGACGCGGAAAGGGGCCTTCCCGGAACGGCCTGCCGCGGATGGACGGTCAGATCTGGCCGCGCTCGTGGGCCTGCCGCATCAGCACATACTGGCGCATCATCTGGTTGCGGAAGTGGTAGCGGGTCCAGCCCGGCTCGACCACCGGAGCCAGCACGCCGCCATACTCCTCCCGGCAGAGCCTTTCCAGGATGCCGAGGGCTTCCTTGGTCGGCGGGACGCCACCCGATCCGGCCAGTTCCTTCGGGTCGAAGGTGCCGAAGGAATCCGCCGGGCACAGGGCGCAAGCCAACAGCACGTCCTCCAGCTCGGCGCGGCGTTCGGCGGCCAGCGCGCGGGCGTAGGAGTCGACGATGCCGCGCTCCGCCTCCTGAAGACAGCGGGTGACGGCGTAGGCGAGGTCGTCCCGCTCCACCACCGTCGAACCGCGGCTCACCGCGCTGCGGGCCGCGTGCAGACCGAGAAGCTGGGCGTAATAGGGCAGCCCGCGGACGAACCCGCAAACGCGGTCCACGACCTCCGGCGCGAAGGCGATGCCGGCGTTCTCAGCTCCCGCGTTGATGAGGCGCCCGATCTCCACGTCGGTCATCAGCGGCAAATGCACCGGCACCAGCGAGCGCTGGATCGACGGGTGCTTGCCCAGGAGCTGGTCCAGATTTTCCGCCACGCCGACGACCAGCAGGGTCACCGGGATCGAGCTGTCGGTCAGGTTCTTGAACAGTTCCGCCAGCTTGTTGCGGAAATCCTCGTCGGTGATGCGGTCATACTCGTCGAGGATCAGCAGCACATGGGTGGCGTGGATGCCCGCCAGCACCTCGTTCAGTTCCGTCACGCTGAAACCGCCCTCGGGCAGAAGCTCGTTGAAATTGGTGAAGCTGCGGCGCGAGGCGAAGGGGTTGTCGATTCCCGACCGGTAATAGGTGGAGGGAATCTTCTTCAGGAAATGGCGGAAGATATCCTCGAAGCTCAGCTCCGCGCTGCACGTCAGCTTCAGCGAAAGATAGCCGGCCTGACCGGCGATCTTCTCGATGGCGTTGGCGACGGAGGTCTTGCCGCGCCCCCGGTCGCCGAACAGGATGACGTGCGCCCGCTCCTCCTCGATGGCGGAGATGATGCGCTTCAGCGTGTCGGTCCGCCCGATGAACAGGGAATTCAACTGCTGTTTGGGCCGCGTCGGCGTGAACGCCTCGCGCAGCAGGCCGTTCAGTTCGGGGGTGAGGCCCTTCAGCATGGCCGGCGCGCCGACCGCTCCCGGCCCGCGCAGCCCGCCGTTCACCGTCATCGTGAAACGGGGGAGTTCCGTATCGGCGGGCGGCTGACCGCGCTGGGCACCCAAACCACCAGGGCCTCCGCCAAGAGGGCTGTTCAGCGGATCGTGCCGCAGGCCCGACGGGCCGCGCATCGTCTCGCCGAGCCCACCGCCGCCAAGCCCCCCGCCGCCGGCAGGACCGCCAACCGGCCGCAGGTGCGGCGCCGGACGGCCCGCGAGGGGGCTTTGGGATTGCATCGGCGGGTGGCCCTGGGCCGCGTTGCCCGGGGCGGAGCCCGGTCCGGCCGCTCCACCGCCTGTGATGCCGCCACCCATGGACATCCGGTCATCCGCATCGGCGGTCGCCCGCCGCTTCCGAAAGAAGTTTCGCATCCGTCCCGATCCCAGCAATCCGCGTTGTCGTCACCAGCCGGCCTTGGCCGGTGGGTTTCCATCGTCGCGCCGCCCGCCCCGGACCGGCTGCCCGGACCTGCCGCATGTGCCGGTCGCGTGTGCCGGGTGGGTGCGGAGAACGCTTTCCGGATGTAGGAGATGCATCGCGAAGGGTTGCCTGGGATTTCGGATTATTATCCGGAGGAGGGCCAGCCCTTATGGCGACTCCTTTCGGGAAGGCCGGATTCTCACAGGCCGGCGGCGTGTCCCAGCAGGGTCCAGACGAACAGGGTGCCGAACAGGGCCGTCAGACCGGCAAGCTCCCGCAGGAAAACCAGGATCGACATGGCAATCTCCTCTTCATCGGTTTCGATTGACGGTGATGGCTGTGATGGATCACCGCGATGGATGGCTGCGATGAAGCGAGTCGTACCAGAACAAAAACCGAACATCAACAGCAAAGTTCATGATTTGTTTCAATTCGGACCGAATTGATGCGGAAGCCCCCATCGCGTTTCAGGCTTTTCTGGCTCAGGCTTTTTCTGGCGCCTCCGCGGTACCGGAACCATATGGTTTCGTGGGGAACGGCTGATGCAAGGAGAAGGTTCGCGACCTGAGCGTTCCGCCCGCACGGAGAAACCTCCGACACCAGACCGCGATCCGAACGAACGGACCATCATGGACAGCGCCAACCAGCAAACCGGCGACGGAACGAACGGCGGCGCTCCGGCCTCCGACCCCACGGGCCATCGCCCCGAAACCAACCGCCTGCCCGCCCTGGTCCTGGGGGCGCTGGGCGTCGTTTATGGCGACATCGGGACCAGCCCGCTCTACACCATGCGGGAATCCTTCACCCACACCGGCCTGCCGCTCGACGAGCCGACCATCCTCGGCATCCTGTCGCTGGCGACCTGGGCGCTGATCATCGTCGTCACGCTGAAATACGTCCTGCTGATCATGCGGGCGGACAACCGCGGCGAAGGCGGCGTTCTGGCCCTGGGAACGCTGGCCCACCGGGGGCTCAGCTCCGCCATGGGCAACCGCGCCATCATGGCGCTGGCGATCCTGGGCATGGCGCTGTTCTACGGCGACAGCCTCATCACCCCAGCCATCTCGGTGCTGAGCGCGGTGGAGGGGCTGAAGGTCGTCACCCCGGCCCTGTCCCCCTACATCGTCCCAATCACGCTGGCGGTGCTGACCCTTCTGTTCCTGTTCCAGCGGCAGGGCACGGGGCGGGTCGGCATCTTCTTCGGCCCGATCATGGGACTATGGTTCGCCACCCTGGCGCTGCTGGGCCTGATGCAGGTGCTGCACTGGCCGGACGTGCTGCGGGCGTTCAACCCGCTCTACGGGGCGTCTCTCTTTTTCGACCATGGCTGGGTCGCCTTCCTGACGCTCGGCGCCGTGGTGCTGGCGGTCACGGGAGCCGAAGCGCTCTATGCCGACATGGGACATTTCGGGCGCACACCGATCCGCATCGCATGGCTCTATCTGGTTCTGCCGGCGCTGCTGCTGAATTACTTCGGGCAGGGCGCCATGCTGCTGCACGAGCCGGAGACGCTGGAGAACCCCTTCTTCCATCTGGCGCCGGACTGGGCGCAATTGCCGCTGGTCTTCCTGTCCACGGCGGCGACGGTCATCGCCAGCCAGGCGGTGATCTCCGGCGCCTTCTCGCTGACCCGGCAGGCGGTGCAACTCGGCTACCTGCCGCGGCGCGAGATCCGCCACACGTCCGAACATGAGATCGGTCAGGTCTACATCCCGCGCAACAACTGGCTGCTGCTCGTCGGCGTGGTGATCCTGGTGGTCGGCTTCGGGTCCAGCAGCAATCTGGCCGCCGCCTACGGCGTGTCGGTGACGGGCGCCATGGCCATCGACACGATCCTGGCCGCGGTGGTGGCGTGGCGGCTGTGGCGCTGGAACCCGGTTCTGGTCGTGGCGGTCTTCTCCGCCCTGCTGGTGGTCGACATCGCGCTGTTCGGGGCGACCTTGCTGAAGGTGCCGGACGGCGGCTGGTTCCCGCTTCTGATCGCGGCGGCGGTCTACACGCTGATGACCACGTGGCGCCGGGGCCGCCTCATCCTGGCGGATCGGCTCTACGCCGACGCCCTGCCGATGGACCTGTTCCTGCAGCGCGTTTCGCCGCAGTCGCCGCAGCGCGTCGCCGGCACGGCGGTCTTCATGACCGGCAACCCCGACGTCGTGCCCCATGCCCTGCTGCACAACATCAAGCACAACAAGGTTCTGCACGAACGGGTCGTCGTCATGACCGTCATCATCGAGGAGGTGCCCCGCGTCAACCCTGACCGGGCCATGATGGTGGAGAAGCTGGGCAAGGGCTTCTTCCGCGTGGTCCTGCGCTTCGGCTATCTGGAGCAGCCGCACATTCCCCGCGCGCTGGAGCGGTGCCGCCGCTTCGGCCTGCATCTGGACATGATGGAGACGTCCTTCTTCCTGGGCCGGGAGACGCTGATCCCGTCCCGGACCACCGGCCTGCCGAGCTGGCGGGAACCCGCCTTCATCCTTCTCTCGAAGACGGCCCTGTCGGCGACTGAGTTCTTCTGCATCCCGCCGGGCCGCGTGGTGGAGTTGGGCACCCAGGTGGAGATCTGACCGTCAATCCCGCGCCACGATGGGGGTCAGGCGGTAACGGGCGGCGGCGGTCTCCAGCCGCCCGTCGCGTTTGACCGCATCGATGAACCCGTTCACCCGTTCCAGCCAGACGGGATCGCCCGGCGCCACCGCATAGGCGTAGGGCGTGGTCTGCACCGGACTTTCCGGCGCAATCAGATGCGCCCACTGGTGAAAGGTCAGCATCCGCTGCCCATAGGGGTAATCGGTCAGAAAGGCGTCGGCGCGTCCGGACTGGACCTCCTCCTCCCGCTCCTGCGGTCCTGAGACGATGCGGAGGCTGGCCTTGCGGAAGGTCCGGCGCGCGTAATCGTCCATGAAGGTTCCCTTCTGGACCGCCACCACCATGCCGTCCTGGTCCAGATCGTCCCACCGCAGGATGCGCGGGTGCGTCTGGGAGGAGACGGCGTAGATGCCGCTGCGCAGGTAGGGCCGGCTGAAATCCACCTTCTCCGCACGGGCCGCGGTCACGCCGATGCCGAACATGCTGATGTCGCACCGGTCGCCCAGCAGGTCGGGGATGAAGCTCTGGAAACCGCTTTCCACGAAGCTTACCTGCGCGCCCAGATCCTGGGCGAAGGCCCGCGCCATGTCGATGTCCAGGCCCTGAAGCTCCCCGCTGTATGGGTTGCGGAAGGAGATGGCGTAATAGTCCGGCCACATGCACACGCGCAGCAGCCCGGTGCGCTGCACCCGGTCCATCCGGCCTTCCGCCCGGACCGGCGCCGCGCCGGCCATCAGGAAGACCGTCAGGAGCGCCAATGCCGTCAGTGCGCTGAGAAGACGCCGCACGCTCACGCGCTCCCGAGAAAAACCGGCTCATACACCCAACAGGATAGCACCGCGCCCCCTTTCTGCACAGCGGATGCTTGCGAATCGCCCGCCCGCTGTTAACATTCACGCGCAATCAGCTCACCGCACGGAGCCGCGCGTGATCCCCAGATTTGGCCTGTTCCAGCATCGGGGCGCCCTCCTCGCATTGGCCTTCCTGTCGGTGACGGCCCTTCTGTTCGAGGCCGCCTACGACCTCAGCGCCGACCGTGAACTGGCGCTGGATAAGGCGGCGGAGAACATCGACAATCTGGCGAGCGCCCTGGAATCGTCGGTCAGCCGCACCATCCAGACGGTGGACGTCACGTTGGCATCGGTCGGCGATGCCGTGACTTTCGGCAACCTGCTGCGCGGCCAGCCGGCGGAAAGCCACGAGGGGGCGCTGTCGCCCCTGCTTCAGGAACGGTTGCGCCGGTCGCCGCACTTCCGCGGCCTGTCGGTGCTCGACCGGAACGGCGTTCTGGTGGCGACCACGGAGGACCCGCGGCTGCTCGGTTCCTCCTTCGCGGAGTTGGACCTGTTCCGCGCCCAACTGTCCGGGCAGAGCAAGGGGCTCCACATCGGAAATCCGGTGCGGGGCCGCTTCCTGATGCCGGGCGGCGGAGCGGACGACCGGGCCGGCAAATGGGTCCTGCCGATGAGCCGGGCCATCCGCGGGACGGACGGAACGCTTCTGGGCGTTGCGGTCGCTTCGGTCAATCCGGAATATCTGCAAAGCGTCTTCCGGACGGTGCGCAACGGGCTGCACGGAACGGTGTCGCTCTACCGCCGGGACGGGGTGCTTCTGACGCGGCTTCCGCAGGACGGGACGGAAGGCATCGGCACGCTGATGGCGGGGGCGGAGCTGTTCCGAACCCATGTTCCCAACGCCGAGGGCGGAGTGTTCCCGGAAACCGCCCCGGACGGGCACGCGCGCATCACCGCCTACCGCGTCACGCCGGTCTGGCCGCTGGTTCTGGCGATCAGCCGCAGCGAGGACGAGGAGTTGGCGAACTGGTGGACCAACCAGACGGAAATCGCCGGGGTCGCGCTGGGCGCCGCTCTGGTCATCCTGCTGTTCACCGCCGTGCTGCTCCTGCTGCGCCGCAAGGACGCCCAGTTGGAAGACGGCAACGCCCGCTTCAACGCGCTTCTGGAAACCGCCGCGGAAGGCATCCTGACGGTGCGGACGGACGGCGTCATCGAAACCGCCAACACCGCGGCCCACCGCATCTTCGGCTACCCGCCCGGCGGCCTGATCGGGCGCCATGTGCAGGCGCTGATGGAACTGCGGCACCACATGGCCCACAGCCGCGTCATGGAGGCCATCGCCGCGGGCGCCCGCCGGATCGGCCCGAACTTCTCGCGGGAGGTGAACGGGCTGCGGATGGATGGGGAGGTGTTTCCCCTCGATCTCTCCCTGGCCGAGGTGCGGACGCAGCAGGGCATTCTCTTCGCCGCCTTCTTCCGCGACCTGTCGGAGCGCAAGCGGGTCGAGCGGGCGCTGACCGAAGCCAAGGAGAAGGCCGAGGCCGGGCAGCGCAGCAAGATGGAGTTCCTGGCAACCATGAGCCACGAGATCCGGACGCCCATGAACGGGGTGATCGGCATGGCCGGGCTGCTTCAGGAAACCGACCTGGACGACGAGCAGCGCGGCTATGCCGACACCATCCGCGATTCCGCGGAATCGCTGCTGACCATCATCAACGACATCCTGGACTTCTCCAAGATCGACGCCGGGCGCCTCACGCTGGAGGTTTCCGACTTCGAAGCCGTGCCGCTGGTGGAAAGCGTCGTGGAGCTGCTGGCGCCACGCGCCGCCGCGAAGGGGCTGGAACTGGCCTGCTACGTCCCCCCGGCCCTGCACGGGCCGCTGCGCGGCGATCCCGGACGGCTGCGCCAGATCCTCATCAACCTCGCCGGCAACGCGGTCAAGTTCACCGACCAGGGCAGCGTGACCATCGTGCTCTCGGTGGAACAGGACACCGTCGCCTCGGACGAGGAGGATGGCCCGGAAACGCGCGACGCGGAGGAGCACGGCCCGCGCGAAGCCCCCGTGACCGTCCGGTTCGAGGTGCGGGACACCGGCATCGGCATCGCCTCGGCGGACCGCAAGCGGCTGTTCACCATGTTCAGTCAGGTGGACGGGTCGTCGGCCCGCCGCCATGGCGGGACGGGGCTGGGACTCGCCATCTGCAAGCGCCTGACGGAATTGATGGGCGGACGCATCGGCGTCCACAGCATGCCCGGCGAGGGCAGCGTCTTCTGGGTCACCATCCCGCTTTGGCGCGGCGCGCGGGCGCACGAGGCACCCACGCCGCGGGAGCCGGAAGCCCCGCCCCCGCAGGCCATGGCCGCGCCCAGCACGGCGACGACCGGATCGGCCGCAACCGGATCGGGCCACCACCGCATCCTGGTGGCGGAGGACAATCCGGTGAACCTCCAGGTGACGCTGGCCCTGCTGCGCCGTGCCGGTCATACGGTCGATTCCGTGTCGAACGGGCTGGAGGCGGTCCACGCCGTCGCCGCCCTGCCCTACGACCTCGTCCTGATGGATGTGCAGATGCCGGAGATGGACGGGTTCGAGGCAACGCGGGCCATCCGCAGAATGGGCGGTTCCGCCGCTCAGGTCCCCATCGTCGCCATGACCGCCAACGCCATGACGGGGGATCAGGCCGCCTGTCTGGCCGCGGGGATGGACGATTACCTGCCCAAGCCCATCGCGGCGGACCAGCTTCTGCGGATCGTCGCCCAATGGAGCGCCTCCCGGAAGAGCGCCGGCCCCATCAAGCCGGCGCCACATCCGGAGACGGAAATGCCGGAAACGGAAATGCCGGAGATGGAGACGCCACCGCGGATCGACCACGCCAAGCGCAAGAATCTGCGCGCCGTGATCGGTGACGAGGGCTTTTCCCTGCTGATGGATACCTTCCGCCGCGAAACCGCCAGCCATCTCGACCGGCTGCGGAAAGGCGCGCGGGAGGGCGACTTCACCGTCGTGGAGCGCGAGGCCCACATCCTCAAGGGTTCGGCGGGCAATGTCGGCTTCGTCCAGGCCGCCGCGCTGGCCGACGGACTCGTGGCGGCTGCCCGCCGGATGGACGCCGCCGGCATTGCCGGTGACCGCATTCAGGCCCTGGACTCCGCGCTGAAGGACGCCGAGCGGGCCTGCCCCCCGCCGGACGATGCCGTGGCCGGGTTGGAGATGGTGGCGCCGCGCAAGGGATTTGTGTAAAATTGCAGAAGTGAGAGTCGCTTCCCCTACCCTGACGCGAGCACACCGCCATGGCCGATCCCATCACCGCCCTCGTCGTGGACGACGAGGAGATGAGCCGTGCCATCGCGGCCGGCTATCTGGCGCGCATGGGATACCGGACGCTGGGCGTTTCGACCGGCGAAGCCGCTTGGGAGCTTCTGGCCGGGCGGCGGGAACCGGTGCACATGGTGCTGCTGGACCGGCAATTGCCGGACATGGACGGCATGGCGCTGCTGGCCCGGATGAAGGCCGAACCGGAGATGGCCTCGATCCCCGTGGTCATGCAGACGGCCTCCGACAGCAGCGCGGACATCGCGCAGGCAATCCAGGCGGGCGTCTTCTACTACCTCATCAAGCCCTATCACGGGGACCTGCTGCGCTCCGTCGCGGCGGCGGCCATAGACGACCACACCCGGCTGAAGCGGCTGGAGGGCGACGTGCGCTCCCACGCCGGGGCGATGACCCTGCTTCAGGAGGGAACCTTCCGCTTCCGCACCCTGCAGGAGGCCCACAACCTGGCCGTCGCGGTGTCATCCGCCCTGCCGAAGACCCGCAAGCTCACCTTCGGGCTGGTGGAACTGCTGCTCAACGCGGTGGAGCACGGCAATCTGGGCATCGGTTATGAAGCGAAAAGCGCGCTGAAGCAGGGCAACCGGCTGATTCAGGAGATCGAGAGGCGGCTCGCCCACCTGGACAACCGCGCCAAGTTCGCCACTCTGCGCATCGAGCGCGTTCCCGGGGCCGTCACCTTCACCGTGTCGGACATGGGTGAGGGCTTCGACTGGACCAGCTACCTCTCCATGGATGCCAGCCGGTTGGACGCTGCCCATGGCCGCGGGATCGCGCTGGCCCGCATGATCGCCTTCGACGAGTTGACCTATCTCGGCAGCGGCAGCACTGTCGTCGGCACCGTGCGGCTGGCCGGGGAGACGTAACCGCCGGTTTCCGCAACTACTCCCTGCGGGTCAGCCAGACGGCGGTCAGATCATCGGCGAGCGGGCGCGGCATCACCATGAAATAGCGCTCAAGCAGGGCCGGAAGCTTCCCCTCCCCGCAGAATTGACCCACGAGGTCGAGCACGCCGGCGTAGCCGAAGGGCCGGCCCTCCCAATCCCGCCCCTCGAACAGGGCGTCGCTGAACAGGAACAGAAAAGCGCCGGGAGGAAAATCGAAGCTGCGGTTGCGGTAGCGGGCGTCAGCCGAAACCCCCAGCGGCAAGCCGACGCTCTCACCCACCCGCAAACTCTCACCGGGAATGCCGATGATCGGCTTCGGCGCGCCCGCGGTGGCGTAGGTCAGCCGGTGTTCCGCCGTGTCGACCACCGCGTAGAGCATCGCCGCGAACTGCGTTTCCGGCAGCAGCCCGACCAGCAGCCGGTTGATCGCCCCCAGCATCTCCGCCGGATCGTCGCCGGGCAGGTCGATCTTGGCGAGCAGAGCGTGCAGGCGGAAGGTGTTCAGCGCCGCCGCCACGCCATGGCCCGTGAAGTCGCAGAGGAACACGGCGAATCGTGTCCCGTCGATGGCCCGAGCCCCCCAGATGTCGCCGCCCAGTTCGGAGCTGGATTCGAAATGGCTGTCGAGCCGGACGGCGTAGCGCTTCTCCAGCTCCCGCACCTCGGCGGCGTCCGGCAGCAGGCCGAGTTGCATGTCGCGGGCGATCGCCATGCGCTGGACGGCGCCGGTGTGGAAAGCCTGAAGGCTACGGATGACCTCCTTCAAGGACCGGTTGAGCGACCGGTTTTCCAGATGAACGCGCAGCCGGGCGGTCAATTCCACGCTCAGGACCGGGCGGGCGATGATGTCCGTGGCGCCCAGCGCCAAAGCCGTCCCACGCTCCGCCGCCGACGCGAAACGCCCGATCACCACGACCGGAAGGTCCCGCACGCCACAGCCCGTGCGCAAGGCACCGATCAGCCCCGGCGCCTCCCGGACCAGCGACCAGTCGAGAAGCGCGAGGTCGGGCTGCGTCGCCCCCGCCAGCGCCACGGCCTCCTCCGCATTGGACGCCAGATCGACGTTGCGGACACCGATGGCCCCCAGCGCACGGCGCAACGCCACCGCCACGCCGGTGCGCGGTTGGCCCAGCAACACCCTTTGACCGCCGGACTGTTGGGACGCGGGGGGCGGCCCGGCAAGCGCGTTCATCGCCACAGAAGATCAGAAGTCGCAGGCGATGATGGTGTGGAACTCCGAAATCTCGATCATCTCCCGCACCTGCCCGCGCGGGCGCCGCAGCCGCAGCTTCACCCGCGCGCGGTTCGCCGTGTTGTTGGCGAGCACGAGCAGCCCGAGACCCGCGGAGTCGATGAAATCCAGGTTCTCCAGATTAAGCACGCAATCGGTGAAGGTGCCGATGTCCATGCCTTCGATGATCTGGCGGAAATCGTCGTTGGCCTCGAAGGTCAACTGACCCCGCAGGTCGATTTCCCGGATGGTCCCCTGGTTGCGGACGGTGTAGTTCATTTCGCTCCCATCGTTGAACGTTCTTGCGGCTGCATCCGGCACGGTCAGGCGTTTCGCACGCCAGCCAGCAGCACGTCCACTTCATTGCGCAGCGCTTCCGCCGGCTCCCGCAGGTCCTTGGCCGCCCACAGCACTTGGAATGCGGAGCCGTAGGACGCCGCGCTGGCCTGCGTCAGGGCCACGACGCTGCGCGCCGCGGTGGTCGTGTCGTCGCTGACCGACAGGGCGTTGCGGGAAATCTCCTCCGTCGCGCCGCGTTGCTGTTCCACCGCCGTGGCGATGGTCGACGAAACCTCCCGCATGCGTTCGATGATGCCACCGATGGATTCGATAGCTCCGACCGCCGCGCCGGTGGCCTCCTGCACCGCGCCGATCTGGGTGGCGATCTCCTCCGTCGCCTTGGCGGTCTGGTTGGCGAGGTTCTTCACCTCCGACGCCACCACGGCGAATCCCTTGCCGGCCTCCCCCGCCCGCGCCGCCTCGATGGTCGCGTTCAGGGCCAGCAGGTTCGTCTGGCTGGCGATCGCGGTGATGAGCTGGACGACCTCGCCGATGCGCTCCGCCGTCTGGGCAAGGCTCTGGACCATGCCGTTGGCGCGCTGCGCCTCCTCAACCGCCTCCGTCGCGATGGCGGAGGAGCCGACCACCTGGCTGCCGATCTCCCGGATGGAGGCGGAAAGCTGCTGCGCCGCGCTGGCCACCTGCTGGATGTTGCTGCGCGACCGCTCGGCGGAACGGGCGACCTCCAGCGTGCGGTGGGACGTGCGGTTGACGCCGTTGCCCATGTCCTCCGCCGTGGCGCGGATCTTGTCGGCGCCTGCGTTGACCGCGGCCAACCGCTCCTCCGCCTTGCCTTCGAAGTCGCGCAGCAGCGCTTCGATGCGCTGGGCGCGTTCGATCCGGGCGCGGTTCTCCGCCTCCTGCTGCGCCTTCAGGGCCGCGGCCTGCCGCAAGCTGTCCTTGAAGGCGACGATGGCGCGCGCGATGGACCCGATCTCGTCCGACCGTTCGGTCGCCGGGACCGGCACATCGTAATCGTTGGCGGCCAGCCGCCCGAGCACCGCGTTCAGCCGCCCGACCGGCGACAGCAGGCGCCGCACCAGCAGGATCGAGGACAGGCACGCCACGACCGCCACCCCGCCCGCCGTCAGCGCGATGGCTCCGATCAGCGGATTCACCATGGCGAAGAAGTCGCTTTTCTTCAGCCCCACGACCAGAACGCCGATCACCTTCCCCCCGGCGTCGCGGATGGGGTCGTAGGCGGTGAAGTAGGCCTCGCCCAGAACCTCGTTCATGCCGTGGTAGGACTTGCCGTCGCGCAGGACCGAGTCGAAGACCGGTCCCGGCCCCAGCCGTGTGCCGATGGCCCGGCTGCCGTCCGACTTCATGACGTTGGTAGCCACGCGGGTGTCGCCCATCATCACCGACGCCACCCCGCCACCGCCGATGCGGGCGATGCGGTCCACCACCTCGTTGTTGTCGTTCAGAACCGTGCTGCCGGCGTACAGCTTGCCGTCCTGGACGCGGAAATCCGAGCCCAGATGGCGCAGCACTTCCCACGCGATGGCGACGTTGGACTCCTGCCGGCGGGCCGCCTGTTCCGCCATTTCCGTTCGGATCAGATGCAGCGACACCGCAACCGTGCAGACCGCCAGCAGCAGAAGTCCGCTGAGGCTCAAAGCCACGACCTTGGCCGTTATGGACAGACGGGCGAACAGACCACTCATGCGGGCGCTCCGGCAAATCACCGGGAACAGTCTATCAGTGCACAGGAAACGCAATCAATTGCACGAGCCCAAGGACATAAAGCCGCAGGGGGATGTCATATCCGGTGATGCAGAAGGAAAGAAAGCATCCCCTGCGAAACGTCTTCGCCAATCCTTAGCGCTTCCCGCCGCAGACGCGCGCGACGAAACTGTCGATATCGCCGTTCAGCGTCACGGCGCGGCGCGCCAGTTCACCGGCGGAAGACAGCACCTGACTGGCGGCGGCGCTGGCGTCCTGCGCGCCGGAAGACACGCTGGTCACCGCGTCGGCGACCGTGCGCACGCCCGCCGACGCCTCGCGGATGGAGCGGCTGATCTCGTCGATGGCCGCGCTCTGTTGTTCGGCGGCGCCGGCGATGCCCACGGCGATCTCGTCGATGTCGTGGATCATGCCGCCCACATTCTGAATCACCGCCGCCGTGTCGCGGGTCACCGACTGGACCTTGGTGATCTGTGCGGTGATGTCCTCCGTCGCCTTGGCGGTCTGGTTGGCGAGATTCTTCACCTCCGTGGCCACCACGGCGAAACCCTTGCCGGCTTCCCCGGCCCGCGCCGCCTCGATGGTCGCGTTCAGCGCCAGCAGGTTCGTCTGGCTGGCGATGTCGTTGATGAGCTGGACGACCGCGCCGATCTGGTCGGAGGCGGCCAGAAGCGACTGGATGGTGATGTTCGCCTCCCGGACCTTCTCGACCGAGCTGCGGGCGAGGTCGGCGGTGCGGGACACGCCCTGGGCCACCTCGCCGATGGCGCCCGACACCTCGCCGGTCGCCGCGGCCACCCCGTCCACGTTGGAGGACACCTGTTCCGCCGCGGACGCCGCGGAGAAGGACTGCTCGCTGGCCGTGGCGGCGGTCGCCGTCATGGCGGTGGAGGACGCCTCGAGCTGCGCGGCGCTGGCCGACAGGCTCTGCGCCACCTCCTTGATGTTGGCGCCGATGCGGGTGGCGCTGTCCACGAACTCGCGGCTCTTGCCGTCCATGGCGGCCAGACCGTCGTTGATCTGGCGGGCGTAGGCGGCGAATTCCCCGACCATCCCGGTCATCACGATGTGGCGGTAATACTGCCCCTCCGCCGCGTGCTGCATGGCGGCGTTGGCCTCCTTGCCGAAGGACTCCACGCGGTCCAGCAGGCGGTTGACGGTCCGCAGCATGTCCGCGATGTCGCTGTTGCCGTGGATGTGCAGGATGCGCGGCTGAAGATCGCCCTTCTCCGCCGCGGCGATGACCGTGTGGGCCTTCCGGATGGTCCGGTTCGTAAGGGCCAGCCAGCGGATCGCGGCAAGGCAGGGCAGAACCGCCAGCAGGCCCAGCGCGACGGCGACGGCGTTTCCGGTGGCGAGACCGTACACCGCCTGAGCCGCCGACAGCAGGGCGATCAGGACGGCTGCGGCGAGGGATTTAGAGACTGAAGACAAACTCGTCATAGCTCGTGCCCTTGTCGCGCAGGAGTTTTTCCAGCATGGCCGCGGACGCCGCCATGCCCGCGTTACGGTCGGCGTGCCGCGCCTCTTCCGCGCGCAACGCGGCATAGAGGCCCGCCGCAGCATCCACCGCGGGTTGCGGCGGCAGGCGCCGGCTCGAATGATAGCCGGTGATGGTCTGTCCACTCCCGCTGTCCGGGTTGCCGAAGACGGGGGTGACGTGGGCGAACACCCAGTAATGGTCGCCGTCTTTCGCCCGGTTGATCACATAGGCGAAGATTTCGTTCCCGGCCTGGATGCGCGTCCACAACAGCTTGTAAACGCAGCCGGGCATGTCCGGATGACGGACGATGTTGTGCGGCTGTCCCAGCAATTCCGCTTCGCTGTACCCGCTGACGCGCAGGAACACGTCGTTGGCGTAGGTGATGCGTCCTTTGAGATCGGTCTTGGAGACGATGATCTCGTCGCGGTGAAAGGTCCGCTCCCGCCCGGTCAGGGTACCGTTATTGCCGCCTCTGCCGACCGCCATGACCGTTCGCCTCTCAAACGCCCGGTTAACGGGCCACTAAACCAACTGTTAGTGTTACCTTTTATTAATCAACTCATAGCGTAGGCAATAGCCGGTTTGCTTCAAAATCGAACGCTCCAGGGCTGCGGCAAATTGTACCACAAGTTATACGAGCACGATTAAGGAACGCCGCGTAAAGCGGGATTCCGGACGGGCGAACCGTCTCATTCAAGAGAGGGCGCTTTTCTTCATTCCCGCACAAGCGGCGAATCACATGCCCGGTTCGTAAACGACCACCCGGTTGCGCCCCTCGCGCTTGGCCCGGTACAGGGCGAGATCGGCCCGGTGAATGGCCTTTTCCAGCGTGTCGTACTCGCCTTCCAGCGCGGAGATGCCGATGCTGCTCGTCAGATGGAACCGGCCTTCCGGTCCCGGAATCGGCATGCGGGACAGATGGCGCCGCACCCGCTCCGCCACCACGCGGGACTCATCCGCCGTGGCGCCGGGCAGGACCACCACGAACTCCTCCCCGCCCAGCCGGCCGAGAATGTCGTATTCGCGCAGGATCGCCTGACAGCCGCCGGCCACCATGCGCAGGGCGTCGTCCCCGGTGGCATGGCCGTAACTGTCATTGATGCGCTTGAAATGATCCACGTCCAGCACGAAGACCGACATCGGCTCGTTGAAACGGTGGGCGCGGGCCAGTTGGGAGCGCGCCAGGTCCATGAAGGAGCGCCGGTTGTAGATGCCGGTCAGCGGATCGCGGGAGGCCATGTCCCGCAGCGCCTCCTCCATGTTCCGGCGGTCGGTGTAGTCGTAGATCCAGGCGAGATTCACCTGCACGCCCTGGATCACCGCCTGATTGACCGTGAACAGCGTCCAGAAGGACGAGCCATCGGCCCGGCGGAACTGCACCTCCATGTTGGTCACCGACCCGTAGGAGCGCAGCCGCTCGATCACCCGTTCCCGCTGGTGCCGGTCCAGATAATAGTCGCGCGCCTGCCGGCCGATCAGATCCTCGCGCTTCAGCCCGATCAGTTCCGCGAAGCGGGTGTTGACGAAGATGATCTTGCCGTCGTCGCGGCGCGACACCGACACGCCGATGGGGCTCTGCTCCAGGATGGCCTGGAGGCGCTCCTCGCTGGGCAGTCCCTCGGTCAGGTCGTGGATCACGCCGACGATGCCGCCCAGATTCCCGGCGCTGTCACAGAAGACGGCCTTGGTCAGGCTGGTCAGCCGGGTGCTGCCGTTGACGAAGGGCACCGCCTCCTCATAGCTGCGCTGGCCCCAATTGACGATCAGTTCGCGGTCCTGATCCGCGTGCGCCTTGGCGATCCGCGGGTCCATCACCGCGAAGGCGGTCTTGGTGACGATGCTTCGGCGTTCCAGCCCGGTGTAGCGCTCGAAGGCGTCGTTGCAGTCCGTGTATTCGCCCGCCGCGTTCTTCACGAAGACCGGAACGGGCAGCGTTTCGAACAGAACCTCCTTCATCAGAAGCTGGTCGCGCAGCGCGGCCTGCGCCTGCCGGTGGTGGCTGACGTCGGTGAAGACCCGCAGCGACAGCCGTTCCCCCTGCGGACCTGCGATGGGGCCGACCGTCTCCGCCACCCAGACGGTCCCACCGTCCAGGCGCCGCAATTGCCGCTCACCGGGCGCGTCGCCCACCAGCACCGGGAGGAAGGCGTCCTCCGGTTCCAGCGCCGCGAGGTCGAGGCCGGTCAGTCCGCCGGAAGGATGGCGGAGCAGGCTGTGCATGGCCGGGTTGGCGTAAAGGATGCCTCCCTCGTCCGTGGTGACGCACACCCCCGTTGGCAGCGTGTCGAACACGCGCCACAGCGCCACCCGGCTTTCCTCCGCATCCCCAAAAGGGTTCATTGAACCGACCGAATCCAGCATGGACTCCACAGCGTCATGGAAGATTCTTGCGCCACGATAGGACAGACCAGGAGCACGTTAGCCGATGCGCCTTTTTGCCCCTGTGTGCCATCTTGTCGCGCTATGGAGGCAATCGCCTAAAACAATTTCATAATCTAACGGCTTTTGAACATTTTGCACGCAATTGTCACCCGGTCTTCCGCGTCCCCGTCCGCCGGCAGCCCCAGCCTCAGCCAATCCTGCCGATAGCCGAACCGGCGCACCAGCACCCCGGCACGCCCCAAGTCATTGTAAAGCCCAGCGGCCTGGGGTTCGTAAATAAGACGAAAGAGTGACGTCCCTCCGGAAACCACCAGTCCGGCCTCCGCCAGCCGCGCGTCGAGGCGTGCCGCGGCGCCGGCCAGACGGCTCCGGGTGGCGGCGATCCAGGCCGAATCCGACAGCGCCGCCGTGGCGACGGCCAGCGCCGGTCCCGACACCGCCCAGGGCCCCACGGCGGCGCGCAGCGCCCGGACCAGCCCCGGCTCTCCGAGCAGGAAGCCGAGCCGGACCCCGGCCAGCCCGAAGAATTTCCCGAAGGAACGCAGGATCACCAGCCCAGACCGCCCGGCCTGCGTCGCCACGCTGCTCTCCGGGGTAACCTCGGCGAACGCTTCGTCCACCACCAGCCAGCCGCCCCGCGCCGCCTGCCGCTCCGCCAAGGCCATCAGCGTTTCGGGCGGGACGATGCGGCCGTCGGGATTGTTCGGGTTGACGATCACGATCACGTCGGCGTCGCAGCCCTCCAGCGACGCCGCCTCCGCCACATGGTGGCCGGCGCCGGCCCAGCCCGCGGCATGCTCCGCGTAGGTCGGCCCCAGCACGGCGACCCTCCCCGGCGTCCGCAGCCGCGGCAGGATCTGGATCAGCGCCTGCGAACCGGGAGCCGCCGCAACCATGTCCGGCGACGGCGCGCCGTAGCAGGACGCGGCGGCCTCGCGCAGCGCCGCCTCGGCAGAGCGGCCCGGCAGGCGCGTCCATGCGTCCGCCGGGATGGGCGGCAGTGGATAGGGCCAGGGGTTGATGCCGGTGGACAGATCCACCCAGGGTTCCGGTGCGCCCGGAAATGCCGCCCGCGCACCGTCGAGGTCACCGCCATGGATGATCCCTTCCGCATGGACGATTTCCCCATGGACGACCCTCTTGGACCCCGCCGCCGTTTCCGCCATCATCCCGCCCCTTCCCTTCCCCAGAGGATTCCGTCCCGTGGAGCTTCATCCGTCCGTGCTCGCCGCCGCTCTCCTCATCGAGGCCGCCGCCGGCTATCCGGACGCACTCTACGCCCAAATCCGTCACCCGGTGGTGTGGATCGGCGCGCTTATCGCCCAGCTCGACCGCGCGCTCAACCGGGAGCGTGATTCCTTCGTCGTCCGGAAGGCCGCGGGGGTGCTTGCCCTGATGGTCCTGCTGCTGGTGGTGGGCGGCGCGGCGTCGGCGGTGGCGGCGCTGTGCCGGCATCTGCCGCTGGGGGGCCTTCTGGAAGCGGCCCTGGCCTCCACCCTGCTGGCGCAGCGCAGCCTGCACGACCATGTGGCCGCGGTCGCCGCCGCCTTCCGCAGCGGCGGGCTGGATGCGGCGCGCGAGGCCGTGTCGCGCATCGTCGGCCGCAACCCGGCCACCCTGGACGAGCACGGCGTCAGCCGCGCCGCCATCGAAAGCCTGTCGGAAAACTTCTCGGACGGGGTGGTCGCCCCGGCCTTCTGGCTGCTGGTCGGCGGCCTGCCGGGCATCGCGCTCTACAAGGCGATCAACACCGCGGACAGCATGATCGGCCACCGCACCCCCCGGCACGAGGCGTTCGGCTGGGCCGCGGCGCGGCTGGACGATCTGGTCAACCTGCCCGGCTCCCGCCTGTCGGCGCTGCTGATCTGGGTGGCCGCCCGCTTCACCGAGGGAGCCGACGCGGGCGAATCCTGGCGGTCGGTGCGGCGCGACGCCCACCGCCACCGCTCCCCCAACGCCGGCTGGCCGGAGGCGGCGATGGCCGGCGCGCTCGACCTGCGGCTGGGTGGGCCGCGGGTCTATGGCGATGTGCGGATCGAGGATGCCTGGATGGGGCCGGGCCGCACCGCCGCCACCGCGGAGGACATCTCCCGTGCCCTTCACCTCTACCGGCGCGCCTGCATCGCCCTGGTGGCCGGTGCGCTGCTGCTGGCGCTGATGCTCTGATTTCCGCAAAAGAAAAGGGGCTCCGAAGAGCCCCAGTTCTTTAACCTCAAACCACCCGGAAGTTCTTGAACTGCCAGGGATCGTCGTGATCCAGGTCCTCCGGGAACAGGCGCTCGCGGTCCTGCAGCGGAGTCCAATCGCCATAGGCGCCGACCAACTGCCCCAAATAGGGCGAGGCGATTTCCAGAATGCGCTGGAAGTCGATCTCGTCCGGTTCGACGATGCCCCGGTTCGGGTTCTCCAGCGCCCAGACGATGCCGGCCAGCACCGCCACCGTGACCTGGAGCGAGGTGGCGTTGTTGTAGGGCACCAGCCTGCGCGCCTCGTCGATCCCCAGGCGGGAGCCGTACCAGTAGATGCCCTTCTTGTGACCCATCAGCAGCACGCCCAGTTCGTCGGTGCCGCTGACGATCTCGTGCATCATCAGGCGCTGGCTCGGCTGCATGTACCAGTTCTTGCCGGCCAGCTCATGCACCGACTTCACCGCGTCGTCGCACGGGTGATAGGCGTAATGCACGGTCGGGCGGTAGGTGACGTGGTTGCCGTCGCGCTGGGTGTAGTAGTCGGCGATGGAAATCGCTTCGCTGTGGGTGATGAGGAAGCCGTGGAACGGCCCCTCCAGCGGGGTCCAGGTGCGGACGCGGGTGGAGGCGCCAGGCCGCATCAGATAGATGGCGGAGTCGCAGCCGAACTCATGACGGCGGCCATCGGCGGGGAAATGCTTCTCGTGGCTGCCCCAGCCGAGTTCGGTGGGCTGGCAGCCCTCGCCCACGAAGCCGTCGATGGACCAGGTGTTGACGAACTCGCCCACCTTCTTCGGCTCGTTGGACACCTGGGTGTCGCGCTCCGCGATGTGGATCACCTTGATGCCCAGCTTGGCGGCGAGCGCGGCCCAGCCGGCGCGGTCCTTCGGGATCTCCGTGGATTCGCCGGTGTCGGCGGCGACGTTGAGCAGCGCCTGCTTCACGAAGTGCGAGACGAGGCCGGGGTTGGCGCCGTGGGTCAGAACGGCGGTCGGCCCGCCCTCGAAGGCGGCGCGGTGCGACAGCGCCGTTTCGCGCAGGGCATAGTTCGAGCGCAGCGACGGCGACAGCGACGGGTCGGTGTAGCCGCCGGCCCAGGGCTCGACGCAGGTGTCGATGTAGAGCGCGCCGACCTTGTGGCAGAACTCGAACAGGGCGACGGACGACACGTCCACCGACAGGTTCACCAGGAAATCGCCCTTGCCCACCATGGGCTCCAGAACCTGGGCGTAGTTCTCCTTCGTCAGCGGCAGGTTGATGAATTTGACGCCAAGCTCATCCGCCTCCGCATGACCGCGCTCTTCGGCGGTGACGATGGTGATCTGGTCCTTCGAGATGCCGATGTGACGCAAAATCAGGGGCAAAACTCCCTGGCCAATCGATCCGAAGCCGACAATGACCATACGGCCGGTGAAGGTGATGTGCTTGGTATCCAGGGTCATCTAAGACAGTCCCCCGTGGTTGGCGTGACAACAATACAGCCCGACACCCCCACGCCTTTTTCAAGAAGGCGGAGGGTGGCGGACCAACGATGGTTTACGGTTATTTTTTAGGGATATCCACAGCTTTTCCGCGTCGTTGGACTTAGGCGACGCAACTCTTCAGGTCGTAGCCGGGCGTTTCCAGCAGCGGCAGGTCCGAAACCTCCACCACGCGGGCCTGGTCGAACCCGTTGAAAGCGGTGCGCAGACAGGAGCCGTAGGCCCCCAACTGCCCCAACTCGATCCAGTCGCCGGCGCGGATGTCCGCCGGCAGGTGGAACGGGCCGTTCATGCGGTCCGCGCTGTCGCAGGTCGGGCCGTAGAAGGCGAAAGCCTCCATCTGCTCGTCCCCCATCGGCGCGAAAGGGCGAATCATGCGGGCCGGGAAGCGGAAGCCGGGGACCCCGGCGTCCGACAGGGCGCCGTAGACGCCGTCGTTGATGAACAGCTCGTTGCCGCGGCGCTTGACCACCTGCACGACCAGCGATACGCCGGGCGCCACCAGCGCACGGCCCGGCTCGCACCAGACCCGGCAATGGGCCGGCAGGTCGAGCCTGGCCACGCCGCGGGCGATGGCGGCCATGAAGTCGCCGAGCGGCGGCGGGGTGACGCCCGGATAGGAGACGGGGAAGCCGCCGCCCACGTCCAGAACGTCGATCGTCACGCCCGAGTCCGCGATGATGCGGCCCGCCAGTTCCAGCGCCCGCTCATAGGCGGACGGGTCGAGCATCTGGGAGCCGACATGGAAGGACACGCCGACCTTCGGGGCGACCATGCGCACGGCGCGCAGCAGTTCCACCGCCTCCGCCACCGGGGCGCCGAACTTGCCGGACAGGTCGTAGACCGCGCTGCCCTTCGGCAGGGCCAGACGCACCACGAGGCCGAGATCCGGGGCGTCGCCCGTCTCCTCCAGGATTTTCCCAAGCTCCTCCATGCTGTCGAGCACGAAGTCGCGCACGCCGTGCTGCTGGTAGGCGGTGCGGATCGCCTCGCGTCCCTTCACCGGATGCATGTAGTGCAGCACGGCGTCCGGAAACATCTGGCGGATCAGGCGGATCTCGCCGGGCGAGGCCACGTCGAAGTGGCGCACGCCGCCGGCCCACAGGGCGCGCAGCACCGCCGGCTCCGGGTTGCACTTCACGGCGTAGAGCACGTCGCCGGAAACGGCGGCGTCGAAGGCGGCCACGAAGCTGGCGGCGGTGTCGGACAGCACGCCCGGACGGATGCAGTGCATCGGCTCCTCGGGCCGGGCCATCGCGACCGCCTGATGGACGGAGGTGCGCCGGCCCGAAACCGCACCCGAAACCGCACCCGAAACCAGGGACGAGCCGGTGAAGGACGGGGCGGAGAGGGAAACGCCGCGTCGCAGCGGGGCGACGGCGGAACGGGAGCGGATGAAGCCCATGGCGCACTCCTTACCCTGGTCCACCCGGCGGGGGCGGTCCAGCGAACAGACGGGAATCCGGTGCGGCGTTCAGCGCCGCGGACCAGCATTCGGGTTGTGGTGAAAGGCGACGGGGAAAAGCCGGGTCGAACGCTCACGCGCGGGCGAAGCGCTCCGCGGGTTCAAAGCGTCGATGTCCGGCTATGGGCTACCGTCTCAGAGCCCTGCCGTGGAGAGCCAACATGCCTACCTCCCTCTCGGGACCGGCCCACTGATGACCGGTTCTGCCAAAAAGGACGCGGTACGTCGTTGCATAACCACAGTGGGCCATTGGCACGTGCGAGTGCGTCGTGCCCGATGAATTACGCTTTTCCCCCGGCGATTCAAGTGATTTCTTGATGACGGGCCGGGATGGGGTGGTTTCGCCGCTCTCAGCGGCCCCCTCCGCCCCCCGATTCCGCGAAGGTCGGGCGGTCGGAACCGAGCACATGGTCTATCAGCCAGAAGCGCAGGAATCCGCGCACCGCCACGCCGGAGTCGAGCTGTTCGCTCTCCACCTGCTGCCGGATTCGGGCGAACTGCCCTTCCAGCATCCGGTGATGGTTGCGGTGAGCCACGAAGCGGCTGGGCGCCATGCGGCGCAATATTCCTTCCTCCATGGCGAAATGGGCGTGCACATGGTCGTGCAGCACCCCCAGCAGGTCCAGCGACTCGTGCACCGGGGCGCCCTGGCGGCTCATCGCGTCCAGTTCATTCATCAGCTCGGCCATCTGGCGGTGCTGCGCATCCAGCGGCCCCACCCCGACGTCGTAGGCGCCGTCCCAGACGATCAGGGCCTTTCCTTCCGACGCCATGGAAGCGTCGCGCACCAGCGCGGCGTAGTCGCCGTCATGCCGGATTTCATGCCGGCACAGCGCGGCGTCCAACGTGCCCGCCACCGTGCACAGGAAGTCGGCGGTGATGTCGCATTCGCGCACATAGTCGATGAGGCGCCCGAACTGCTGGTCCAGCATCGCGTGGTGGCTGGCATGCTCCTCCCACCGGGCGAATCCGGCGGCGCGGATGATGACCTCCTCATGGTCGAAATGCATCCGCATCTCGTCCGCGAACCGGTTGAAATGGGGGACCATGGAATCACGGGAGGCTCCGGCCGCGCATTCACGGCGGATGGCGTCGACATGCTCCATCAGCGAACGGTGGGTCGCGTCGATGAAGCCGTTGCCGGTGCGCGGGACGGGATGGCCGTCCGAGGTCATGGAGCCTCCCAAGCGTGTGACGCGCCGCCGCAGGTTGGGCGCCGGTGCCGTGGGGCTTGTAACAGCGCCGGTCTTCGCCCGCAATCGGCTGCGGCGAAAGGTGACGGCCACGGGCGGGTCATCGGACGGGACCGGTTCCCGGCTCGTATTTCGGAAAACGGTCGGCGATCACGTCGCCGGTGAAGGCCGCAACCCATCCGTCCGGGCGCGTGAAGAAGCGGATGGCGGTGAATTCAGGGTCCGGCCCCATGTCGAACCAGTGCTTCGTCCGCGCCGGGATGCTCAGCATGTCGCCGGCCCCGCAGACGATCCGGTACACCTTCTCATCCATGTGCAGATAAAAGGCGCCGCTGCCCTGCACGAAGATCCGGGCCTCGTCCTCCTCGTGGGTGTGTTCCGCCAGGAAGGCGGCGCGGCGGGCCGCGGCGTCCGGCAGGCCCCGCGGCATCCGCACCACGTCGGCGGATTGGAAGCCGCGCGCCTCCATCAGGGCTGCCACCGGCCTGGCGCAGGCGTCCAGCACCGCTTGTGCGTCGGCGGCGTCGGGGATGGTCAGCGGCTCCTGCCAGCGCTCGAACAACACGCCGGCCAGCGCCAGATGCGCGGTGACCAGCGCCGGGTCGGCGGACGCAAGTTCCACAATGGTGGGGTCGGTGTCGCTGTAGACGGTCAGAAGCGCCATGGCCGCCTCATTGTGCGGGTGCACCCGGATTTGCGCAGATGCACCCAGAATGAGGCCAATCGGTGCGCAACGCAACCCGGACGAAGAAACCGAAAACCTCATGACGCGCGTGTCGTGGGAATCAGCGGCGGACCGCCAACCCCAGCGACACCGCCAGAGCGGCGGCCAGCAGAAGGCCCACGAAGCCACCAACCCCGGCCCAGCCCAGCCCATGCCAGAAGACTCCGCCCAACGTCCCGGCGATGGTGGAGCCCATGTAGTAGCAGAACAGATAGATCGCCGACGCCTGCCCGCGGTTGACCGGCGCCCGCTGCCCGATCCAGCCGGAGGCGATGGTGTGGACCCCGAAGAAGGCGAAGGTGAAAAGGGCGATTCCCGGCGTCATCGTCCACAGGCTGTCCGGGGTCATCATCACCAGTCCGCCCGCCATCATCGCCGCGGCGGCGGCCAGCACCCTCCCCCGCCCCAGCCGGACGGCCAGCCCGCCGAACAGCGGCGAACTGACGACACCGCAGAGATAGACCATGAAGACGGCCCCGACCGCCGCCGGACGCAGATCGAAAGGCGGCGCCAGGAGCCGGAAACCGATGTAGTTGAAGACGGTGACGAAGGCCCCCATGGACAGGAACCCCAAGGCGAACAGGGCGAGCAGTCCACCGTCCGCCAAATGCCCGCGCCACGCCCCGACAAGTTCCCCCATGCCCGCCGGCCGGCGCTGGAAGTTGCGCGAGGCGGGGAGCGCGAACCACACCGCCACCGCGGCGGCGATTCCCAGCGCACCCACCACCCCCATGGCCATGCGCCAGGACGCGAGGTCGGCGACCAAAGCCGTCAGCGCCCGGCCCGACATGCCGCCCAGCGCCGTCCCACCGATGTACAGCCCCATGGTAACCCCGGCGGAGCGCGGGTCCACCTCTTCCGCCACGTAAGCCATGGCGACAGCGGGCAGGCCGCTGAGCGCCATGCCCTCCAGCGCCCGCACGACCAGCAGCGACGCCCAGTCCGGCGCCAGCGCCCCGCCGATGCCCAGCGCACCGGAGGCGAGCAGCGAGAGCGCCATGATGGCCTTGCGCCCGAACCGGTCGGACACCGCCCCGGCGATCAGCAGCGCGAAGGCCAGAACGCCGGTGGACAGCGACAGGGCAAGGCTGGACTCGGCGGGCGTTACGCCGAACTCCTGCGTGAATTCCGGCATCAGCGGCTGCACGCAGTAGAGCGCCGCGAAGGTGGAGAATCCGGCCACGAAAAGGATGCGGCTCGCCCGCTTGTAGGCCGGGGTGCCGGCGACGAGATACTCCGCCGCCGCGTTTCTCCTGCCCGCCGCTTCGATCCCCTCCGCGCTGCCGAAATCGCCGTCCGCCACGTCGCCCACCTCTGCTGCGTCGCAGCATCTTCGATCTGGGGGAACTGTGCCCCCGCGTCGGCGCGCTGTCCAATAGATCAAACGCAGTCCTGCAATATGATTCCGCTATGACAGAGAGGCGTCCGCCGGGGTCAGGGAATCAGGGCGCGCAGGTCGAAGTCCTTGGCGAAGGCCAGCATGGCGCCGCAAGCGCTGGCGGAGGACACGCGCAGCACGCCGTTGCCGACCACGGTCGGGAATTTGCTCTTCTGAAGCGCCTGCTGGGCGCGCTCCAGATCGGCGACCCGCAGCACCACGCCGGCCAGGAAGGGGCGCGGGACCGCCAGTTCCGGGGCCAGCGCCGGATCGCCGGTCCATCCCCAATGCAGCGCGGCGGGATCGGCCACCACGATGGGCGCGCTGCCGGTCGGAACGACGCGCGCCGGCCCCTGCTCCTCCACCGCCGTGCCGAACAGCCGGGCGTAGGAGGCGGCGGTGGCGTCGGGATCGTCGGCGGCCACGACCAGGGCGGCAAGGCCGGTCGCCGTGTTGTCGTGCTGGATCAGCTCCGGGCGCCAGACCACGTCGGGGGTGTGGTGCTGACACAGGAAGACCCGCCCGCCCCATTCCGGAACACCGTCGATGGGCGTGGTGGTGAACCGCGCGTCCCGCGCGCCGCCCGGCAGGTCCACGGGACGTCCGAACTCCACCGGCTCGCCCGCCGGATAACCGGCTTCGGACAGAAGGCCGCGGGCCGCCCGCGCGTCGCCGGTCTTCAGCGCCGCGGCGGCGATGCCCTCGCGGGTTTTCAGGACGTCGCTGTAGAAAGCGGTGAAGGGGTGCGGCTGTTCGATGGCGAGCAACTCCAGATAATCGCCCTCCCCGAACATGATCGTATGGTTGGCCGACTTCAGCTCGCCATGCCGGCCTTTCGGCGAGACGGTGAAGCCCATGCGCCGGTAGGCATCCTGCGCCTTCTCCAGGTCGCGGACCACGATGACGAGATGGTCGATGCCGTCGATTCCGTGTGCGCCCATAGCCATTGCCTTTTCGCTTTGCACGACGGGCCAGCCATAGAGCAGCCGGGCGCCCCAAGGCAAGCGCAGCGGCAAAAAGAGAGGCCGGATGCTCGCGCAGCCGGCCCCGAGGATGCACTGTCCGTGGGGGATTACAGCACGGCTTCGAGGTCCGGCAGAGCCTTGAACAGGTCCTCCACCAGACCGTAATCGGCGACCTGGAAGATCGGGGCTTCCTCGTCCTTGTTGATGGCGACGATGATCTTGCTGTCCTTCATACCCGCCAGATGCTGGATGGCACCGGAGATGCCCACCGCGACATACAGGTCCGGCGCGACGATCTTGCCGGTCTGGCCGACCTGATAGTCGTTGGGCACGAAGCCCGAATCGACCGCCGCGCGGCTGGCCCCGACGGCGGCGCCCAGCTTGTCGGCCACCGCCTCCAGCAGGGGGAAGTTGTCGCCGGACTGCATGCCCCGCCCGCCCGAAATCACGATGCGGGCGGAGGTCAGCTCCGGACGCTCCGACTT
>JAEYPE010000124.1 GCA_023411035.1 Pseudomonadota bacterium | reverse complement strand
ACGGTCCCCGTCTGGTGGGCCAATTACGGGCTGGTGATGGAAAGCCTGGGCGACGTCGCCGGGGCGGCCAACGCCTATGCCGGGGCGCTGAACCTGGACCCGTCGCTGGACATGGCGATGGACGGGCTGCTCACCATGGCGGAGGCGGTGCGCCGGGCCGGCGATTCCGCCCGTGCGGAGGCTTTCTTCCGCCGCGCCATCGCGCTGAACCCGAAGACGCTGGCCGCCGTCGCCAATCTGGGCGTGCTGCTGCGCGCCCAGGCCCGGCGGGCGGAGGCGGTGGTGCTCTACGGGCGCGCCGGGCGGCTCGATCCGGTCAACTGGGTGCATCCCTACAACCTCGGAAACGCGCTGGCCGAGATGAACCGGCTGAGCGAGGCGGACGGCGCCTATCGGGCCGCGCTCGCCCTGGCGCCGGACCGGGCCGAGGTGCGGGCGAACCGTGCCACCCGCGTTCTCGCCATGCAGGGGCGGGCGGAGGAAGCGCTGGCCGAAATCGGGGACGTGGTGGCGCAACATCCCGGCGTCGATTCGCTGCATGCCTCGCGCCTCTCTCTAATGCAGTTCGCGCCAGGGCTGACCATGCCGGCCATCGCCCAGGCCCACGCGGACTGGGGCGCGCGCTATCCGGACCGCCCGGCGCCCGCGGTGGCCGCCCCGGCGCCCAAGATCCGCGTCGGCTATGTCTCGCCTGACTTCCGCGCGCATCCCGTGGGCTTCTTCCTGGAGCCGGTGCTGGAGAACCACGACCGCGCCGCCTTCGAGACCGTGTGCTACGCCAACACCGCCAACCCCGACTGGAAGACGGAGCGGCTGATGGCCCATGCCGACCACTGGGTCTGGACGGCGGGGATGGACGACGAAGCGCTGGCCCAGCGCATCCGGGCGGACGGCATCCATATCCTGGTCGATCTGGCGGGCCACACCTTCGGCAACCGCCTGCCGGTCTTCGCGCGGCGGGCGGCTCCGGTGCAGGCGACCTGGGCGGGCTATGTCGGCACCACCGGCCTGCCGGCCATGGATTACCTGATCTCCGACGCGCGGCAGAGCCCGGCGGGAGCGGACGGCTGGTGCATCGAAGGCATTGTGCGGATGCCCGACGCCTATGTCCCCTGGGCGCCGCCCGAGGACGCGCCGCCGGTGGGGCCGTCGCCGATGGCCGGGCGCGGTTACGCCACCTTCGGCTCCTTCAACGCGCTGCCCAAGCTGAACGCCGAGGTCGCGGCGCTGTGGACGCGCGTGCTGGAGGCCGTTCCCGGCTCCCGCCTGTTGCTGCGCACGCCGGGCTTCGACGACGCCGGCACCGCCGCCCGCACGCTGGCCCTGTTCGAGCGGGCCGGGCTGGACCCGGCGCGGGTGGACCTGCGGGGCGGGGCGCCGCACCGGGACTTCCTGGCCGGTTACGGCGAGGTGGACGTGGCGCTGGACCCCTTCCCCTATTCCGGCGGTTTGACGACCCTGGAGGCGCTGTGGATGGGGGTGCCGGTGGTGACGCTGGGCGGCGACCGCTTCTGCGCCCGCCATTCGGTGACCCACCTCGCCTCGGCGGGCCTGTCCGATCTGGTGGCTGACGGGCCGGAGGCTTATGTCGCCAAGGCGGCGGCCCTGGTGTCCGACCCGACGGGGCTGGCGGTTCTGCGCGGCGGCCTGCGGGACCGGCTGGCGGCGTCCCCCGCGCTGGACGGCGCGCGCTTCACCCGCGCGCTGGAGGCCGCCTTCGGGGTGATGTGGCAGCGCTTCCAGGCCGGGCAGGGGCGGGCGAGCTTTTCGCTGAGCTTTGATTGAGGAGGTTCAGGCGCGTTCCGATCCCGGCGCGCCGGTGCTCCACAGCAGCCCCAGCACCACCCCCTTGCAGCGGGGCAGCAGCAGCCAGGTCAGCAGCAAGGTCAGCGCCGGCCAGATCGCGAGATGCACCCAGGTCGCGGGTTCGTAGCTCTGTTCCACGGACAGCAACGCCGGGATGACGATGTGGCCGACGATCAGGATCGTCATCCAGGGCGGGGCGTCGTCGGCGCGGAGATGGCCGAACGCCTCGCCGCAATGGGTGCAGCACTCCACCGGCTTCAGATAGTTCCGCAGCAGGCGCCCGCGCCCGCAGGCCGGGCAGTTGCCCATCAGCCCGCGCAGCGCCGCCGTCGTCTTGGACCGTGTGTTGTCGTATTCCACCGCCATGCCCGCCACCCCGCGTTCCACACCGTGAAGGGCGTCATATGGGAAGGGGGCGGCCGATCGTCACGCCGTTCCGTCCTGCGCACCTCCGGGTTGCGCCGCGCGCAGGGCCTCCAGGCGGCGGGCAATGTTCTCCAGCCGCATCTGAAGCTCATGGGCGCACAGGGCGTACGCGGCGGCGCGGGCCTCCGCCGCGATGTCGGCGATGGCGGATTCAAGGGCGTGGATTCGGGCGTCGCGCGGGTCTTCGCTCATTCTATTCCTTCTCCGGCTGTTGACGGACCGGCCCTTTGGCGTCTACGGGATGCATGAATCCTCTCCGGGAGCCTGGAGCCATGAAGATCACCCGCCTGTTTCTCGCCGCCGCCGCCATCGCGCTGGTCAGCCCAGCCGCCGTCGCACAGACCAAGACCGTCGCCATCACCGCCATCGTCGAGCACCCGGCGCTGGACGCCACGCGCGACGGCGTGGTCGAGGCCCTGAAGGCCGCGGGCTTCACGCCGGGTGAGACTCTGAAGGTCGAGTATCAGAGCGCCCAGGGCAACCCCGCCACCGCCGCACAGATCGCGCGGCAGTTCGTGGGCGCCCGTCCGGACGTGATCGTTCCGATCTCCACCCCTTCCGCCCAGGCGGTGGTGGCCTCCACCCGCGACATTCCGGTGGTCTTCACCGCCGTGACCGATCCGGTCGGCGCGCAGCTCGTCCGCAGCCTGGAGAAGCCGGGCGCCAACGTCACCGGCGTGTCGGACATGGCCCCGGTGGCCGAGCATGTGGCGCTGATCCGCGAGATCGTGCCGTCGGTCAAGCGGCTGGGCGTCGTCTACAACCCCGGTGAGCCGAACTCCGTCTCGCTGGTGAAGGCGCTGAAGGACGAGGCGCAGAAGGCCGGGCTGACGGTGGTCGAGGCGACCGCCACCAAGTCCGCCGACGCCCAGTCCGCCGCCCGCAGCCTCGTCGGCAAGGCCGATGCGGTCTATGTCCCGCTGGACAACACGGTCGTCTCGGCGCTGGAGAGCGTGGTGGCGGTGGGCCAGCAGGCCAAGCTGCCGGTCTTCTCCGCCGACACCGACAGCGTGGCGCGCGGCACGATCGCGTCCATGGGCTTCGACTACCGTCAGGTGGGCCGCCAAACCGGCGAGGCCGTCGCCCGCATCCTGAAGGGCGAGAAGCCGGGCGATATTCCGGTGGTCTTCGCCAAGGGCACCGATCTGTTCGTCAATCCCAAATCCGCCGCGGCGATGGGCGTGACCATCCCCGAGGCGGTGACCAAGCGCGCGACCAAGGTGGTCGGGCAGTAAGTTTGTTCTGTTAGGTTTGATCTGCAAGGACGAGTTCCGCCGCGCCCCCTCCCCAACCCTCCCCCGCTTCGCAGGGGAGGGGGCAATCGGCGAAGCCGGAAACACACATGAGTGAAATAGCCTTCTTCGGGGCCGTCGAGATCGGGCTGGTGTACGCGCTGGTCGCCCTTGGCGTGTATCTGTCCTTCCGGGTGCTCGATTTCCCGGACCTGACGGTGGACGGCAGCTTCCCGCTGGGGGCGGCGGTCTGCGCCACGCTGCTGGTCGCCGGGGTCAATCCCTGGATCGCCAGCCTCGTCGCAGCGCTCGCCGGGTCGATGGCCGGGCTGGTGACGGCGACGCTGAACGTCCGTTTCAAGATCCTGCACCTGCTGGCCAGCATCCTGACCATGATCGCGCTGTTCTCGGTGAACCTGCGCGTGATGGGCCGTCCGAACGTGGCGCTGCTGATGCAGGACACGGTGCTGACGCCCTTCTACGGGCTGGGGTTGCCGGACCATGTGGTGCGTCCGCTGGTCGTGCTGGTGGTGGTGGTCGTGGTCGTTCTGCTGCTGGCCCGCTTCCTGAACAGCGAGTTCGGCCTCGCCATGCGGGCGACCGGCGTCAACGCGCGGATGGCCCGCGCGCAGGGCGTGGAGACGGATTTCCACATCTACACCGGCATGGCCCTGTCGAACGGGCTGTGCGCGCTGGCCGGGGCTCTGTTCGCCCAGACCAATGGATTCGCCGACGTGACCACCGGCATCGGCACCATCGTGGTCGGTCTGGCCGCGGTGATTGTGGGCGAGACGGTTCTGCCGGCCCGCGCGATGCTGTGGGCGCTGGTCGGCTGCGTCGTCGGCTCCATCCTCTATCGTCTGGCCGTGCAGGTGGCGCTGTCGGCGGACGCCATCGGGCTTCAGGCGTCTGACCTCAACCTCGTCACCGCCGTCCTGGTCGCCGTGGCGCTGATCCTGCCGCGGATGCGGCTGAAGTCCGCGCTCAGGAAAGGGGAGGCCGCCCGATGATCACGGTCAACAATATCCACGTCACCTTCGGGCGCGGCACCCCGCTGGAAAAGCACGCCCTGCGCGGCGTGGATCTGACGATTCCGGAGGGGCAGTTCGTCACCGTCATCGGCTCCAACGGCGCCGGCAAGTCCACCTTCCTCGGCGCGCTGGCCGGCGACGTGATCGCGGAGACGGGCAGCATCGCCATCGACGGGGTGGACGTCACCCGCTGGGCGACGCCGAAGCGCGCCTCGCTGGTCGCCCGCGTCTTCCAGGACCCGATGGTCGGAAGTTGCACCGCCCTGACCATCGAGGAGAACATGGCGCTGGCCGCCGCGCGGGGGCGCCGCCGTGGTTTGGGCCTCGCGCTGCGCGGCGACCGCCGCCAGCATTTCCGCGACCGCATCGCCGAACTGGGGCTGGGGCTGGAGAACCGGCTGCACGACCGCATGGGCCTGCTGTCCGGCGGGCAGCGGCAGGCGGTCAGTCTGCTGATGGCGACGCTGGCCGGTTCCAAAATCCTGCTGCTGGACGAGCACACGGCGGCGCTCGACCCCGGTACGGCGGAGTTCGTGCTGGGCCTGACCCGCCGCATCGTCGCGGAGAACCGGCTGACCACCCTGATGGTCACCCACTCCATGCGGCAGGCGCTGGATTACGGTGACCGCACGGTGATGCTGCACGAGGGCAGGATCGTGCTGGACGTGTCGGGGGAGCAGCGCGCCGGGCTGGACGTGCCGCACCTGCTGGCCCTGTTCGCCAAGCAGCGCGGCGGCGAGGACATCACCGACGACAGCCTGCTGATCGGCTGAGCCGCATCAGACGGTCTTGCGGTCCCGCTCCTTCTCCCGCTCCTTCTCCCGTTCCTCGCGGTCGGCCTCGAACAGGGACTGAAGTTCGGCGGCGGCCTGGCGGGAGGTTTGGATCAGGCGGTTCTCGTCGTGATGGACGGCGTGCTGCCGGATCAGCGTGCGCTCGTCATGCTCCCGGAAGGTGTCCAGCGTGTGCCGCGTCTCATCCCGCGGCAGGCCCAGCGATTCCAGCACGCCGCCGGTCAGCCGCAGGCTGGAATCGTAGGTTTCCCGCACGAAATGCGTGACCCCGCGGTCCATCAGGAAATGGGCGTGGCGGCGGTTGCGCGCGCGGGCGTGGATGACGAGGTGCGGGAAATGGCGCTTCGCCAGTTCCACCACGCGCAGCGACTGCTCCACGTCCTCCAGAGCCACCACCAGCACCTTGGCCTTGTCCGCCCCGGCGGCGCGCAGCAGGTCGAGCCGCGACGGGTCGCCGTAATAGACCTTGTTGCCGAAGCGCCGCACGACGTCGACCTGGGCGGCGCTCCGCTCCAGCGCCGTGAAGGGGATGCCGCGCATCCGCAGCACGCGCCCGACGATCTGTCCGACCCGCCCGAAGCCGCAGATGAGGACCGGCGGTTCCCCGTCCGGCGCGATGGTGTCGAAGGGCCGCACGGGCTTCACGATCAGGCGCGGCGCCAGCCATCGTTCCTCCGCCGCGAAGACGAAGGGGGTGGCGATCATCGACAGCGTGACCACCAGCATGGCCGTCACCGCATGATCCGCCGACATGGCCCCGACGCCGACGGCCAGCCCGAACAGCACGAATCCGAACTCGCCTCCCTGGCTCAGCACGGTGGACAGCCGCGCCGACCCGCCCGGCCGCAGACCGGACAGGCGGGCCAGCCCGAACAGCGCCGCCGCCTTCAGCGCCATCACCCCCAGCGTCAGCGACAGGAAGCGCACCGGCTCCGCCATCAGCGCCGCGACGTCGGCCCCCATGCCCACCGATACGAAGAAGAGGCCGAGCAGCAGCCCCTCGAACGGCGCGATGTCCGCCTGCACCTCGTGCCGGTATTCCGAATCGGACAGCAGCACCCCGGCCATGAAGGCGCCCAGCGACATGGACAGCCCCGCCCAGGCGGCGAACAGGGCGGTGCCCAGCACGATCAGCAGGGCGGTGGCGGTGAAGATCTCCGGCGTACGGGCGCTGTCCACGATGCGCAGCACCGGGCGCAGCAGGTAGCGCCCGCCGGCCAGGATCGCCGCGACGGCGCCGCCGGCCTTCAGCACGGCCAGCCACGCCGTCCCCGCGTCCGGCACCTCTCCGGCGCCATGGCCGAGCAGGGGCAGCAGCGCCACCGCCGGGATGATGGCGAGATCCTGGAACAGCAGGATGGAAAAGGCGCTGCGGCCGGCGTTGGTGGTCAGCAACTCCCGCTCCGCCAGCATGGGCAGCACCATGGCGGTGGAGGACAGGGACAGCCCGAACCCGGCCACCGCGGCGGCGGCGGGGGAGAAGCCCAGCAGGAAGGCGGCGGCCCCGATCAGGACGGCGGTCACCGCGACCTGCGCGCCGCCGAGCCCCAGCACCGACCGGCGCATCACCCACAGGCGGGCGGGGCGCAACTCCAGCCCGATCAGGAACAGCAGCATGATGACGCCGAGTTCGGAGACGTGCCGGATCGCCTCGACGTCCGTCACCAGCCCGAGCCCGCCCGGCCCGATGGCCAAGCCCGCCGCGAGATAGCCGAGCGGCCCGCCGAAGCCGAATCGCTTTGCCACCGGGACCGCCAGGACCGCGGCGGCCAGCAGCACCACCAACGTCACGAAATCCGGCATCGGTCCCGTCCCCGCTGTGTCGAGGGACGGAATATGGGGGGTGTGGGGCCGCTTGCCCCCTCAGACTTTTGCCCCCTCCCTAACCCTCCCCCGCTTCGCAGGGGAGGGAAGGGGCCCGCGGCGCAAGCCGTGGGAAGGGTGGGGCAAGCCGTCTCCTCTTACGACACCACGATCCGCGGCGCCGCACGCGCCGGCCCCTGGTCGCCGGCGATCTTCTCCCACACCCGCTTGGCGATTCCGCGGTACGCCTTGGCGTGCTCCGAGTCGGGCTGAGACACCACGATGGGCTGGCCCTGGTCGGAGGTCTCGCGGATCTCGATGTGCAGCGGGATCTCGCCCAGGAACTCCATGCCCAGGTCAGCGGCCTCCTTGCGGGCGCCGCCGTGGCTGAAGATGTCGGTGCGGTGGCCGCAGTTGGGGCAGCAGAAATAGCTCATGTTCTCGATGATGCCGAGGACGGGCACGTCCACGCGGCGGAACATGTTCAGCCCCTTGCGGGCGTCCAGCAGGGCGATGTCCTGCGGGGTGGAGACGATGATGGCGCCGGCCAGCGGCACCTGCTGCGCCATGGTGAGCTGCGCGTCGCCGGTGCCCGGCGGCATGTCCACCACCAGCACGTCCAGCGTGCCCCAGTTCACGTCGCGCAGCATCTGCTGGAGCGCGCTCATCACCATCGGGCCGCGCCAGATCATCGGCGTGTCCTCGGCCACCAGGAAGCCCATGGACATCACCTTGATGCCGTAATTCTCCATCGGCTCCAGGATGCGGCCGTCATGGCTGGTCGGGCGGCCCGAGATGCCCAGCATGCGCGGCATGGAAGGACCGTAGATGTCGGCGTCCAGAAGCCCGACCTTCAGCCCGTTCGCCGCCATGGCGAGCGCCAGATTGCTGGCCGTGGTGGACTTGCCCACGCCGCCCTTGCCGGAGGCGACGGCGACGATGGCCTTCACGCCCGGCACCAGCGGCTTCTGCTCCGCCGGCTGCCCATGGCCGTGACCGCCGTGGGAATGCCCGTGGGCGTGCCCATGCGCATGGCCCTGCGCCTGCTGCGGGGCGGGGCCCTGTCCGGCGGGGCGGTGGGCCGTCAGGACCGCGGTGACCGACAGAACGCCCGGCAGAGCCTCCACCGCCTTTTCGGCGGCGTGGCGCACCGGCTCGGCCTGGGCGCCGCGCTTGGGGTCCACCTCGATCGAAAAGGCGACGTTGCCGTCGCGCACGACAAGTCCGGACAGCATGCCGAGGCTGACGATGTCCTTGCCCCGTTCCGGATCGACAACCGTCCTTAGAGCATCAAGGACTTGAGCTTCGCTAACCTGCGCCATGGTTGAAAACTCCGCTTCCTTCCCGATATTGGCGGATATACGTCAGTGTGAACCTTCCCCGAAGGGACGGGCACTATAGGACCGGCTGACAATAATGGTAAAGGGATAGGAAGTTCCGGGAACGATTTGTCATCCGGAAAATCCGTCTTGGGAATTGTGAGAGCGTGAAGGGGAACGAACGGAATGCCGTGGAGCAATCAGGGTGGGGGCGGCGGTGGCGGCCCCTGGGGGCCTCCGCCGGGTGGCGGCGGCCAGAATCCGTGGGGCCGTCCGCCGGGTGGCGGCGGCAGCGGCGGAGGAGGAGGGCCGCAGCCCCCGGACCTTGAGGATTTGCTGCGCCGCGGCCAGGACCGCCTGAAGAAGGTCATGCCCGGCGGGGTCGGCAGCGGGCGGGGCGTGGCCCTGGTCATCGGCCTGCTGGCCGCGGTCTGGCTGGCCAGCGGCATCTACCGTGTCGAGGCGGACGAGCAGGGCGTCGTGCTGCGCTTCGGCCAGTGGGTGCGCACCGAGCAGCCCGGCCTGCGCTACCATCTGCCGGCGCCCATCGAGACGGTGCTGATGCCGAAGGTGACGCGCGTCAACCGGATCGAGGTGGGCTACCGCTCCGCCGGCGACGGCCGGCGCGGCGACCGCGACGTTCCCGACGAATCGCTGATGCTGACCGGCGACGAGAACATCGTCGACATCGACTTCACCGTCTTCTGGGTCATCAAGGACGCGGGCCAGTACCTGTTCAAGATCCGCGACCCCGAGGCCACCGTGAAGAAGGCGGCGGAAAGCGCGATGCGCGAGGTGATCGGCCGCACCGACCTGCAACCGGCCCTGACCGAGGCCCGCCAGCAGATCGAAACCTCGACCCGCCAGCTCCTTCAGGCCATGCTGAACGACTACGAGGCGGGCATCGAGGTGACGCAGGTGCAGTTGCAGAAGGCCGACCCGCCGGCCCCCGTCATCGACGCCTTCAACGACGTGCAGCGCGCCCGCGCCGACCGCGAACGCGCCCGCAACGAGGCGGAAGCCTACCGGAACGACGTGATCCCGCGCGCCCGAGGCGATGCGGAACGGCTGATCCAGGAAGCCTCGGCCTACCGCGAGCAGGTCGTGAACCTGGCCCAGGGTGACGCCGACCGCTTCCGCAAGGTGTACGACGCCTATTCCACCGCCAAGGACGTGACCGCCAAGCGCATGTATCTGGAAACCATGGAAGAGATCCTGCGCGGCGCCAACAAGGTCATCATCGACGGCAACGCGCAGGGCGCCCAGGGCGTGGTTCCCTATCTGCCGCTTGGCCAGCTTCAGCCGTCCGCCGGCGCGGCGCGGCCCGCCGGCCAGCAGCCGGCCCGCTGAGGAGGGATGCCATGAACCGCAGTCTGTTGTTCGCCGGCATCGGCATCCTCGTGGCGGGCGTCCTCGCCTCGGCATCGCTGTTCACGGTGAACGAAGCGCAGCAGGCGCTCGTCCTCCAGTTCGGCGACCCGGTGCGCGTCATCCGCGAGCTGGTCGGCCAGACCCCGATCGCCGAGGCCACCACCGAGGGCCGCCGGCAGATCGAGCAGCGCGGCCGCGAGATCATCCAGAACCTGATGAACGAGTATGGCGCCGGCATCGTCATCGACGAGGTCCAGCTGCAGAAGGCCGACCCGCCGGCCCCCGTCATCGACGCCTTCAACGACGTGCAGCGCGCCCGCGCCGACCGCGAACGCGCCCGCAACGAGGCGGAAGC
>JAEYPE010000151.1 GCA_023411035.1 Pseudomonadota bacterium | reverse complement strand
CCGGCCTTCGGCGGCGGGGTGGGGCTGGTCGCTGCCTGCGACATCGCCATCGCCGCCGAGACCGCCAGCTTCGCCCTGACCGAGGTGCGGCTGGGGCTGATCCCCGCGGTCATCAGCCCCTATGTGGTGGCCGCGATGGGCGAACGCGCCTGCCGCCGCTACTTCCTGACGGCGGAGCGCTTCTCCGCCGCCGAGGCGCTGCGGCTCGGCCTGCTGCACCAGACCGTGCAGGCGGCGGAACTGGACGCGTGCGTCGAGGTGATGGTGCGCAACCTCCTGCAATGCGGACCGGCCTCCCAGACCGCGGCGAAGGAGCTGATCCGCGCCGTGGCGCGCCGTCCGCTGGACGATGCGCTGGTCCGCGACACGGCGGAGCGCATCGCCCGCCAGCGCGCGAGCGAAGAGGGGAGGGAGGGCGTCGGCGCCTACCTGGAGAAACGCGAACCGGCGTGGCGGAGCTGAGGCCCATGGTTGTGACCGACATGTTCGACAAGATTCTGATCGCGAACCGTGGCGAGATCGCCTGCCGCGTCATCCGCACCGCCCGCCGCATGGGCATCCGCACCGTCGCCGTCCATTCGGAGGCCGACGCCCGCGCCATGCATGTGGAAATGGCCGACGAAGCCGTCTGCATCGGCCCGGCGCCGGTCGGCGAAAGCTACCTGCGCAGCGACGCGATCCTTGAGGTCGCCAAGCGCACCGGCGCCCAGGCCATCCACCCCGGCTACGGCTTCCTGTCGGAGAACGCCGGCTTCGCGGCGGCCTGCGCGGAGGCTGGCGTGGTCTTCATCGGCCCACCGATCGAGGCCATCCGCGTCATGGGTTCCAAGGCGGAATCCAAGCGCGTGATGTCCCAGGCCGACGTGCCGCTGGTCCCAGGCTACCACGGCGAGGCCCAGGATCTGGAGACGCTGGCCGCGGAGGCCGAACGCATCGGCTATCCGGTTCTGGTCAAGGCGTCGGCGGGCGGCGGCGGCAAGGGCATGCGCGTGGTGCGCGCGGCGGGCGAGTTCGCCGACGCGGTGGCCGGCGCCAAGCGCGAGGCGAAGGCCGCCTTCGGCGACGACAGCGTGCTTCTGGAGAAGTATCTGGGCCGCCCGCGCCATGTGGAGATCCAGGTCTTCTGCGACACCCACGGCAACGGCGTCTATCTGTTCGAGCGCGACTGCTCCATCCAGCGCCGCCACCAGAAGGTGATCGAGGAGGCCCCGGCCCCGGCTCTGCCCGCCGATCTGCGCCGCCGCATGGGCGAGGCCGCCGTGGCCGCCGCCAAGGCCGTGAACTACGTCGGCGCCGGCACGGTGGAGTTCCTCTACGAGGACGGCGGCTTCTACTTCATCGAGATGAACACCCGCCTTCAGGTGGAGCATCCGGTGACGGAGAAGATCACCGGCCAGGATCTGGTGGAGTGGCAATTGCGTGTCGCCGCCGGGGGCACCCTGCCGCTGATGCAGGACCAACTCACCCGCCGCGGCCACGCTTTCGAGGCCCGCCTCTACGCGGAAGATCCGCAGCGCGAGTTCCTGCCGGCCATCGGACGGCTGGTCCGCCTGCGACCGCCCGCCGAGAACGAGCATGTCCGCGTGGACACCGGCGTCCGCGAGGGCGACGAGGTCACCATGTTCTACGACCCGATGATCGCCAAGCTGATCGTCTGGGACGAGGACCGCGACGCAGCACTCCGCCGCCTGCGGCTGGCGCTCGCCGCCTACGAGGTGGTCGGCGTCACCACGAACGTCGGATTCCTGGGGGCCATCGCCGCGCACCCGGCCTTCCGCGCGGTGGAGATCGACACCGGCTTCATCGAGCGGTACCGCGCCGACCTGCTGCCCCCGCCGGCCCCGGTGCCGGACCGCGGCCTGGCCATCGCGGCGCTCAGCGTTCTGCTCCGCCGCAACGCAGACGCCCGCAAGGCCCGCCGCGCCGCGTCGGACCCCTGGTCGCCCTGGCTGTCGGCCAGCGGCTGGCGCCTCAACGACGACAACCACCACGATCTGCGCCTGCTCGACGGCGACACGCCGCGCAGCCTGACCCTGCATTTCCGCCCCGACGGCTATGAGATCGAGGTGGAGGGCCGCCCCGCCATCAAGGCCGAACGGGTGACCCTGGAGGGCGAGACGCTGACCGCCACCATCGACGCGGTGCGCACCCGCGCCACGGTGGTCTGCCAGGGGCTGGACCTCACCATCCTGTCGGATGGGGCGGTGTGGCGTCTGCATCTGGACGATCCGACCGCCCGCGCGGCGGAACAGGATGGCGGATCGGGCCGCCTGACCGCGCCGATGCCGGGCACCGTCGTCCGCGTGCTGGTGGAACCGGGCCAGACGGTGGAGGCGGGCGCGCCGCTGATGCTGCTGGAAGCGATGAAGATGGAGCACACCATCAAGGCCCCCGCCGCCGGAACCGTCTCCGCCGTCAACTTCGCGGCGGGCGATCAGGTGTCCGAAGGCGTGGACCTGCTGGTCCTCGACGTGGCGGAGGAGGGGTGAGCATGCGCCTGCCCAAGAACGTCCGCATGGTGGAGGTCGGCCCGCGCGACGGCCTCCAGAACGAAAAGCAGATCGTCCCGACGGCGGTGAAGATCGGGCTGGTGGACCGGCTGACCGAGGCCGGTCTGACCGCCATCGAGGCCGGCAGCTTCGTGTCGCCCAAATGGGTGCCGCAGATGGCCGACACGCCGGACGTCTTCGCCGGCATCCGCCGCAAGGACGGCGTGCGCTATGTCGCACTGACCCCGAACGCCAAGGGGCTGGAGGGCGCGCTCGCCGCCAGGGCCGACGAGGTGGCCGTGTTCGCCGCCGCGTCGGAGAGCTTCAGCCAGAAGAACATCAACTGCTCCATCGCGGAAAGCCTGGACCGCTTCGTGCCGGTGCTGGCGCAGGCGAAGGCGCAGGGCGTGCCGGTGCGCGGCTACGTCTCCTGCGTGCTCGGTTGCCCCTATGAGGGGGAGATCGCTCCGGAGGCGGTGGCCGACGTGGCGGGCAAGCTGCTGGCGATGGGCTGCTACGAGGTCTCGCTGGGCGACACCATCGGCACCGGCACGCCGTCCAAGGCCCAGGCGATGATCGCGGCGGTGTCGGAGCGCGTGCCGATGGACCGCGTCGCCGTGCATTTCCACGACACCTACGGGCAGGCGCTCGCCAACATCCTGGCGGCGCTGGAGATGGGCGTGGCGGTGGTGGACAGCTCCGTCGCCGGGTTGGGCGGCTGCCCCTACGCCAAGGGGGCGTCGGGCAACGTGGCGAGCGAGGACGTGCTGTACATGCTGAACGGGCTCGGCGTCGCGACGGGGGTGGATCTGGACCGGCTGGTGGCGGCCGGCGCCTACATCAGCGAGGCCATCGCCCGACCGACCGCCTCGAAGGTCGCCCGCGCGCGTGGCTGTGCGTAATAGAGGACGAGGGAAGGGAAGGGCGCCATGAGCTTCACGAACCTGCTGGTGCATCTGGACGACAGCGACCGCTGCGAGGAACGTCTGAACGTCGCCCTGACGCTGGCCCGGAAGCATGGTGCCGCGCTGACCGGCCTGTTCGCGCAGAGCGAGAGTTCCGGAGCCGGCATCGTCGCGCGCAAGGCCGGTCCGGCGCTGGTCCAGGCGGCGCAGCGCGCACGCGATCTTTTCGAGGAGAAGGCCCGCGAGGCCGGCGTGACCACGCGCTGGTGGCAGCTCAGCCACGGCGAATACGGCCACGTCATCTCCGAGACGGTGATCTGCTCCCGCTATGTGGACCTCGCCGTCTTCGGGCAGCACGATCCGGACGACAGCCGTGTTCCGGCGGACCTGATCGAAGAGGTGGTGCTGAACGCCGGCCGCCCGATCCTCGTCGTGCCGCACGCGGGGACCTACGCGCAACTCGGCGACCGTCCGGTGATCGCCTGGAACGGCAGCCGCGAGGCCGCAAGGGCGGTCAACGACGCGCTGCCGTTGCTCAAGCAGGCGAGTTCCGTGCTCCTGCTCGCCTTCCACACCCAGCCGCGGGCGGGGGAGGGCGGTGAGGTTCCCCAGGTGGACATACTGGAGCACTTGGCGAGCCACGGCGTGACGGCCACGCAGGAACGCATGACCATCACCACCATGACCCCCATGGACGCCGTGCTGTCGCGCGCGTCGGACCACGGTGCCGACCTTTTGGTGATGGGGGCTTTCGGCGGCTATGGCGGCTCGCTGTTCCCGTTGTTCGGGCGGGGCAGCAACACCCGCCAGATCCTGCGCCAGATGACCCTGCCCGTTCTCTTGTCGCACTGACGTTGTTGTTCGGAAAAATGGAAAGAAGAAATGGCTGACGAGATGGATCGCGACCCGCGCGAGGTGATGGAGTACGACGTCCTTGTCGTCGGCGCCGGCCCGTCGGGCCTGAGCGCCGCCATCCGCCTGAAGCAGCTTGCGAACGAGGCGGGGCAGGAGCTGTCGGTCTGCGTCATCGAGAAGGGCTCGGAGGTCGGCGCCCACCTGCTGTCGGGCGCGGTGTTCGAGCCGCACGCCCTCGACGAGCTGATCCCCGACTGGAAGGAGAAGGGCGCGCCCCTGACCACTCCGGCGCGCGAGGACCGTTTCCTCTTCCTGACCGAGACCAAGGCCTACACATCGCCGGTCACCCCGCCGCAGATGCACAATCACGGCAACTATATCATCAGCCTGGGCAACCTCGCCCGCTGGCTGGCCGCCCAGGCCGAGGAGCTGGGGGTGGAGATCTATCCCGGCTTCGCCGCCGCGGAGGTGCTCTACGACGAGGACGGCGCGGTCAAGGGGGTGGCCACCGGCGACATGGGCATCGGCAAGGAC
>JAEYPE010000095.1 GCA_023411035.1 Pseudomonadota bacterium | reverse complement strand
ATCGCCCGCACCCGCGGCATCGTCGAGGCGCATCTGCACGAGGCGCCGCTGGACATCACCGTGAAGGCCGATCCCGCGGCCTGGGCGGAGCGGCTGGAGGCCACGCTGCTGCCCACCGGCACGCTGCGCCGTCCCGCCGGCGGCACCATCACCGAACTGCCGGGCTTCGCCGAGGGCGCGTGGTGGGTGCAGGATCTCGCCGCCTCGCTGCCGGCCAAGCTGTTCGGCGGTCTGGCGGGCAAGCGCGTCTTCGACCTGTGCGCCGCCCCCGGCGGCAAGACCGCGCAGCTCGTCGCCCAGGGGGCGGAGGTGACGGCGGTGGACCGTTCCGCCAAGCGGCTGGAGCGGGTGCGGGAGAATCTGGCGCGCCTGCATCTGTCGGCGGAGGTGCTGGCCACCGACGCGGCCACCTGGACCCCGGAACAGCCCGCCGACGCCGTGCTGCTGGACGCCCCCTGCTCCGCCACCGGGGCGATCCGGCGTCACCCGGACATCCTGCGCGTCAAGACGCCGGAGGACATCGCCAAGCTGGCCAAGGCCCAGAGCCGGCTGCTGGCCCACGCCGTCGATCTGGTGAAGCCCGGCGGCACGCTGATCTACTGCACCTGCTCCATCCAGCCGGAAGAGGGCGAGGCGCAGATCGACCGCATCCTGGCCCGCGACCCGCGGGTCGGGCGCCTGCCCATCGAACCGGGCGAGCTGGGCGGCGCGGATGCGGGGGATGGCAATTTGGCCGAGTTGATCAATGAGCGCGGTGAGGTACGATCACTGCCGGGCATGCTCGGCGGACTCGGCGGCATCGACGGGTTCTTCGTGGCAAGGCTGCGACGGTTGCGCGATTAGGGTACCACCGGCTTGCGGGGGTCGAGGCGAATTTGATACCACAACAGGATGCATCCCCCCGATCGCCCGACCTCGTTCATCGAAGCACCGGTCGTCGTCCCGCCCCGCCGTGTGACGGGGTGAGCCGATGAGCGCCGGGCGTGGAAAGATGGGCCGCTTGCGGGAAGGCGTCGCACAGATTGCCTTCGGCAACCCGATCTACAAGCTGACGTTGGGCGGCCGCGCGCCGACCGCCCTGTCCGTCGTGCCGCCGGACCCCTGGCCGGGCGACGCCGGGGAGGGCTCGGCGATTCTGGCCGGCGTCTTCCGTTTCGGCGGGCAGGCGGCGGCGGCGGACGACCACGGCGCGCCCTACTGGCGGGCCGGCAACGCCGTCTGGCAGGATGCCCTGCACGGCTTCGAATGGATGCGCGACCTGCGGGCGGTCGGCGGCGACACGGCACGGCGGCGCGCCCGCGCGCTGGTCCTGTCCTGGCTGGATCACAACGGCGGCTGGAACGCCCAGACCTGGGCGCCGGAGGTGCTGGGCGCCCGCATCGCCACCTGGATCGGCCTGCACGATTTCTACTGCGCCTCCGCCGACGACGAGTTCCGCGCCGCGGTCTTCGACAGCCTCGCCCGGCAGGTCAAGCACCTGACCCGCGTGGTGCCCGGCGCGCTGGACGGCAAGGCGCTGGTCACCGCGGCCAAGGGCCTCGTCTATGGCGGCTTCTGCCTGCCGGAGAACGAGCGCATCGGCCAGGACGCGCTGAAGCTGCTGGAGCGCGAGCTGCCGCGCCAGATCCTGCCGGATGGCGGCCATGTGGAGCGCTGCCCGTCCGTGCAGCTCCGCATCCTGCGCGACCTGATCGACGTGCGGTCGGTCCTGCGCGCCGCCCGCGCCGACGTGCCGGAGGCGTTGCAGCACGCCATCGACCGCATGACCCCGGCCCTGCGCTTCTTCCGTCACGGCGACGGGGGCCTTGCCCTGTTCAACGGCGGGCGGGAGGAGGACCCGGCGCTGGTGGACACCGTGCTGGCCCAGGCCGATGCCCGCGGGCGCCCGCTGAAGAGCGCGCCGCACACCGGCTTCGAGCGGCTGATCGCCGGGCGCACCATGGTGCTGATGGACACGGGCGTGCCGCCGGTCACCGGGCTGGACGCCACCGCCCACGCCGGCACCCTGTCGCTGGAGATGTCGGTCGGCAAGGAGCGGCTGATCGTCAATTGCGGCGCCCACCCGGTGAAAACCGGCCCCTGGCGCGCCGCCCTGGCCGGCACCGCCGCCCATTCGACCGTCGTGCTGGCCGAGACCAACTCGTCGGAAGTGATCGAGAAGGGCGGGCTGGGCCGCCGCCCCTCCCACGTCGGCTGTGAGCGGCAGGAGAACGACGGGGCGGTGCTGGTCGTCGCCACCCACAACGGCTACAGCCGCAACTTCGGCTATCTGCATCGCCGCCGCGTCTATCTGGCGGAGAACGGCGAGGATCTGCGCGGCGAGGACATGCTGGAGCCGGTGATCGGCGCCACGCCGGAGCCGCGGCCCTTCACCATCCGCTTCCATCTGCACCCCTCGGTCCAGGCGACGCCGATCCAGGGCGGGGCGCAGGTGCTTCTGCGGCTGCACAGCGGGGCGGGCTGGCGGCTGCGCGCGTCGGGCGGCACGCTGGCGCTGGAGGAGAGCATTTACCTGGGCAGCGGCGACGAGCCGCGGAGGACGACCCAGATCGCCATCTCCGGACATACCGGCCCCGACACCAAGACCGTGAAATGGGCCTTGCGCCGCGAGCGCAAGGGGGGGTAAACCGCGCGCATCCGCGGCGGATGGGCCGTGGGAATGCGGAACGGTGCCTGTTTTTGAGAGTTTGTGGAGCGTTCGCCCTGCGACCGTGATCCCCGCCCCGGCGGGGGTGACGAAGCGGGGCGTTTCGGCTTTCCCGAATTCCGCTTTTTTCCTGGGTTCCGCTTTCCCAAGTCCCGTCCGCCGCAGCCGGTTCAATGACAACCAGGATGCCCCCGATGAGCCCGCCGAACGTCGCCCACTCGCCCGCCCCCGATCTCGTCCGCATCACGCGCGCGCTGATCTCCGTGTCCGACAAGACGGGCCTCGTCGCGCTCGGCCAGGCGCTGGCGGCCAAGGGCGTGGAGATCCTGTCCACCGGCGGCTCCGCCCAGCGGCTGGCCGAGGCCGGCATCCCGGTGAAGGAGGTCTCCGACCACACCGGCTTCCCGGAGATCATGGACGGGCGCGTGAAGACGCTGCACCCGCGCGTTCACGGCGGCATCCTGGCCCGCCGCGACATCCATGCCGAGGCGATGGCCACCCACGACATTCCGCCGATCGACCTCGTGGTGGTGAACCTCTACCCGTTCGAGGCGACGGTGTCGAAGGGCGCCGACTACGCCAACTGCGTGGAGAACATCGACATCGGCGGCCCGGCGATGATCCGCGCGGCGGCCAAGAACCACGACTTCGTGACGGTCGTCACCGACCCGGAGGATTACGAGGCGGTTCTTGACGAGCTGGCGACCCATGACGGCGCGGTCACCCTGAAGCTGCGCCGGACGCTGGCCCAGCGCGCCTACGCCCGCACGGCGTCGTACGACGCGGCCATCTCCTCCTGGCTGGCCGGTCAGCTCGGCGAGACCTTCCCGCCGCGCACCACCCTGTCGGGCAAGCTCAGCCAGACCCTGCGCTATGGCGAGAACCCGCACCAACAGGCGGCCTTCTACGTCACCGGCGAGGCCCGTCCGGGTGTGGCGACGGCCATCCAGCTTCAGGGCAAGGAGCTGTCCTACAACAACCTGAACGACACCGACGCCGCCTTCGAGCTGGTCGCCGAGTTCGAGCGCCCCGCCGTCGCCATCATCAAGCACGCCAACCCCTGCGGCGTCGCCGAGGGGGCGAACCTGCTGGACGCCTACAAGCAGGCCCTGCTGTGCGATCCGGTCAGCGCCTTCGGCGGCATCATCGCCGTCAACCGCCCGCTGGACGCCGCCACGGCGGAGGAAATCTCCAAGCTGTTCGCCGAGGTGGTGATCGCCCCGGATGCCGACGACGCGGCCCGCGCCCTGCTCGCCTCCAAGAAGAACCTGCGTGTCCTGCTGACCAAGGAAGTGCCGGACTCGGCGGCCCCCGGCATGATGGTGAAGCAGCTTTCGGGCGGCTTCCTCCTCCAGAACCGCGACAACGGCCGCATCACCCCCGCCGACCTGAAGGTGGTGACCAAGCGCGCCCCGACGGAACAGGAGCTGGCCGACCTGCTGTTCGCCTTCCGCGTCGCCAAGCATGTGAAGTCGAACGCCATCGTCTACGCCAAGAACGGCGCCACGGTGGGCGTCGGCGCCGGCCAGATGAGCCGCGTCGATTCGGCCCGCATCGCCGCCATCAAGTCGGCGGAGGCCGCCAAGACCGCCGGCCTGCCGGAGCCGCTGACCAAGGGTTCGGTGGTCGCGTCGGACGCCTTCTTCCCCTTCGCGGACGGCCTGCTGGCCGCGGCGGAAGCGGGCGTGACGGCGGTGATCCAGCCCGGCGGCTCGATCCGCGACAACGAGGTGATCGCCGCCGCCGATGAGAAGGGGCTGGCGATGGTGCTGACGGGGATGCGGCACTTCCGGCACTGAGAGCGTTTTGCCCCACCCCTGCCCAGCGAGGGAAGGCCGGGGTGGGGGCAATACGCCGTCACCCCCCTGCACTCCTACTCCCGCCGCGTGCCCATCAGCCGGGCAAGAACGGCAGCGGAACCGGCCTGCGGCGTTTTGCCGTCCGCGTCCTTTTCCGGCTTCAGGCGCCCGGTCGCCGCCATGGCGACGAGCAGCGCTGGATGGATCGCCGGGTGGTGTCCCACGGCGTCGTTCTCCCCACGCGCGGCGGCGTGGTCGCGGGCCAGCGCCTCGTTGATGTGCGCGAAGGCTTCGATGTCCTTGATGTGCAACATGTCCGTTCCGCCCTCCGCGCCAAGTTCGTTGTGCGTCGCAGCAAAAGGCAAGTTAGCAGCTTCCGCCGGCTGAATCCGCCGTCATGCCGCGGCGGACTGTCGCACCGTATTCGAATCGCCCGGTGCAGGCTCCCGAACGGTCAGCATAATCCCAAAACCGATGATGAAGAAAGCCACAACGCTCGCCATGCCCGCCCGCTGGCTGCCGAAGGCTTCGGTGGCAAGTCCGAAGGCCAGCGGCCCGATGAAGCCGGCCATGCGGCCGGTCAGGCTGTAGAGCCCGAACATTTCCCCCGCCATGCCCGGCGGGGCCAGCCGCGCCATCATCGATCGGCCCGCCGCCTGCGCCGGCCCGAAGAAGGCGCCCAGCCCCAGCGCCAGGACCCAGAACCACAGCTTCTCCGTGGCCAGCAGCAGCGGCACGCCGAAGACGGTCAGGCCGACCAGGCTGATGAGGATGGTCGGCTTGGCCCCGGCCCGGTCGTCCACCCAGGAGAAGCCGATGGCCCCGACGCCCGCCACCACGTTCAGGGCGATGGCGAAGATGAGGATTTCCTCGAAGCTCATGCCGAAGGCGTGGGCGGCGAAGATGCCGCCGAAGGCCGTGATGGTGTTGATCCCGTCGCGGTAGATGGCGCTGGCGATCAGGAAACGCAGCGCGTTGCGGTACTTGCGCGTTTCCGCCAGCGTCCGGCGCAGTGTCGCCATCCCTTCCCTCGCGGCCTGCCGAATTCCCAGCCCGGTTGCCGGCACGTCCGGCACGAACAGGAAGAAGGGCAGTGCGAACAGCCCGTACCAGGCGGCGGCCAGCAGGGCGGTGGCGCGCACCGGCGCCTGTTCCGCCGTGCCCAGCAGGCCGAACAACGGGGCGGGGGACTTCACGAAGACGAACAGGGCGGCCACCAGACAGGCCAGCCCGCCGAAATAGCCGACGCCCCACCCCCAGCCGGAAATCCGCCCCAGCATACGCGGCGGCGCCAGCGCGGTCAGGCTGGCGTTGTAGAAGACGTTCGCCAACTCGAAGGAAACGGTGCCGATCACCACGCAGACCAGAGCGAACAGGGCGTGGGATGGGTCGGGCTTCACCCACCACAAGGCGGCGCAGAACGCCACGGTCAGGCCGGTGAACAGCGCCATCCAGGGCTTGCGCCGCCCCGTCCGGTCGGCGACGGTGCCCAGCACGGGGCTGAGCAGGGCGATCAGAAGCCCTGCGACGGTCAGCGCCGCACTCCAGCGCGAGGCCCCGGCCACCTCGTCCCCGACCACGCCGCGGGCGAAATAGACGGAGAAGATGAAGGTCATGACGATGGTGTTGTACGACGAGTTCGCCCAATCGTAGAGGCACCAGGAGGCGATGGCGCGCCGGCTGGGCGTGTCGTTGGCTGTGGTCATCGGTCGGGTTATTCGGCGGCTGGCGGGAGTTCGTCGAGGCGGACCGGAATCACGTCGACGGTGGTGCGCTGCTCGTCGAGCCGCCGGTCGATCCGGGCGCGCAATTGCTTCATCTGCGACTGAATCGTCTCGATTTCCGCCTGCTGCCGCTTCAGGTCCAAGAGGTCGGGTTCCGGACGGGTGATTTCGATACCGATGGGGGCGAGCCGCTCGTCAGCGCTCATGGGACGTCTCCGGACCAGCTTCCGCCACTCTACCTCAGGTAAGAGGGGAAACCAACGCCGTGGCCTGCGCGGCAGCGGCTCTCGGTATGAGGCCGAGCGGCCGGGTGCGAACCGTGGATGGAATTTCTGCGGCGGGTCAGCGGGGCTGCGGGCGGCGAAGGCGGAGCTGGATCATCCCCTGGCCGGTGACGGGAGCGGCAACCGCCGCAACGGCCACGGCCGCTTGTCAAAAGATTGCGAGCGCCTTCCGGAGTCGGAAGGAGACATTCATTCGCATGACGATGAGCCACATTCCCGTGAGGCGATTTGCGCGTCCGCCTTCGTATTTGCAGCGAATCCTCTCGGCCTTCTTCTCAACGGCCTCTCAGTCAGCGGCATCGCGGGGGCGGTCGCCGGTGTAGTGGTCGGGCCAGTTCTTTTGCACGATCTCGCCGTTGCTGTCGAAGATGTGGCAGGTGTTCAGCAGCACCGGACGCTTGGTGCGCAGCATGTCTTCCTTGCTGCCTGCTTCTTTGTTGTCCGGCGTCTGGGTCTTGCTCTTCTCGGCCTGCTCGCGCGCCAGGATGGGATAGATGGTCTGGAAGGCGGTGGTGGCGATCGGCCCCAGAAGCTCCACCAGATGGGTGCAGCCCTGGATGCCGCCCAGCCGCTCCTTCACCGAGCGGGTCCAGCCCGGCCCGATCTTCAGACCGACCAGCCGCTGGAAATTGGGGGTGACGGAGCCGCAGGTGCGGTAGGGACTCTTCTCCGTCACCGCCTCGACCGCATGGACGGTCAGGTCGTTGTCCACCGTCAGGCGAAGCCACATGCCGTGCACCGGGTCGCCGGGCAGGATCTGGCCGCGCTGCTCGGTGTGGAAGGCATAGCTCTTCACATCGGTCAGATGGCCTTCCACGTCCCACAGCCCATCGGTCCGCCGATAGCCCCGGCAAGTGATTTCCCGGGTGTGGATCGGTTCGCGCGCGGCGGGTTCGGACAGAGGCATGGGACTCTCTAACATACGGCCTGATTCGGACGGCCTGATTGTTGGGCGTGCCCGGGAATATCGGTGGGGCCAGCGTTCAGGTCAAGCCGACTTCGCCGCATTGCAGCATTACGCGTTGCGGGTTATGGGTCGCGGGGTTATGGGCCGCGAGGTTATGGGCCGCGAGGTTATGGGGAAGTGCTGGCGGAGTAGTTCGACCCGAAGATGAAGGCCTCCCGGTCGCGGATCTCGTCCTCCAACTGGGCGCGGACCACCGCGAACAGGTCGCGGATGGACACGATGCCCATCACCGCGCCGTCCGATTCGCCGTCCGCGGTGACCGGCAGGTGGCGGTAGTGGTGGCGCTCCATGAGGTCCAGCGCCTCATAGGCGCGGGCGTCCGGCCCCAGCGTGTCGGGGGAGGCGGTCATGACCTCGGCCAGCCGGGTGGCCGCCGGGTCGCGGCCCGTGGCGACGACGCGGCTGGCGAGGTCGCGTTCGGTGAAAATGCCCTTCAACGACCGGTCCTGCGTGACCAGGACGGCGGCGACACGGCGTTCCGCCATCAGAACGGCGGCGTCCCGGACGCTGGCTTCCGGGGGCAGGCAAACGAGCTGCTGGTCCTTGATGACGTCGGGGATGAGCTTGCGGTTCGGCATGTCCATTCTCCCTTATTGGGGCGGCGTTCCGATGCGTATTGGACGCAAATCGGTACTGTAGAAAACTCTGACAGTTTGCCACCCAAACGGTCAAGGGATTATGGTGCACCGCATCAGCGTGCGACGGCATCCTCCAGAAGGGTGCGCACCACCGCCGGATCGACGTCACGCTGGGTGAAGGCGTCGCCCAGCCCGCGCACCAGCACGAAGGTGATCCGCCCGTCCTTCACCTTCTTGTCCTTGGCCATGGACAGGATCAGCCCGTCGACGTCCCACTCCACGCCGGGAATGTCGGTGGGGCGGACCGGCAGGCCGACGCGGGCCAGATGGGCGCGCGCCTTCTCCGCGTCCGCCGCCGGGCACAGCCCCAGCCGCACCGACAGGTCGAAGGCCAGCACCATGCCGATCGACACCGCTTCGCCGTGCAGCAGGCGGGAGCCGAAGCCGGTCGCCGCCTCCAACGCATGGCCGAAGGTGTGGCCCAGGTTCAGCAGGGCGCGGTCGCCGCTCTCCCGCTCGTCCACGCCGACGATGGCGGCCTTGGCCCGGCAGCTTTCCGTGACGGCGTAGCGGCGGGCGTCGCTGTCGCCGGCCACCACCCGCTCCCCGTTCTCCTCCAGCCAGGCGAAGAAGCCGGGCAGGCGGATCAGCCCGTACTTCACCACTTCGGCATAGCCGGCCAGCACCTCGCGCCGGGGCAGGGTGTCCAGGGTGGCGGTGTCGGCGATGACCAGCCGCGGCTGGTGGAAGGCGCCGATCAGGTTCTTGCCGTGCGGGCTGTTGATGCCGGTCTTGCCGCCGACGGAGCTGTCCACCTGGCTGAGCAGGGTGGTCGGCACCTGGATGAAGTCGATCCCGCGCAACGCGGAGGCCGCGGCGAAGCCGGTGATGTCGCCGATCACCCCGCCGCCCAGCGCCAGCAGGACCGCCGACCGCTCGATCCCGCGCGCCAGGATGGCGTCCATCAGCCGTTCGAAATGGGCGAAGTCCTTGGTCTTCTCGCCCGCCGGCAGGATGATGGCCTGGGTCGGCTCGATGCCCGAGTCGCGCAGCGTGCGCTCCAGCGTCGGCAGATGCCGCGGGGCGACGTTCTCGTCGGTGACGACGATGGGGGCCTTGCCCTTGGTGACGGCGGCGATGCGCGGCCCGGCGCTGTCGAGAACCCGGTCGCCGACCAGGATGTCGTAGCTGCGCGGGCCGAGGTCGAGGCGGACGGTGTCGGTGACGGCGCCCGTATTGGTGCCCGTATTGGTGTTTGCAGAGGTCATGGCGGGATCAGGGCTTGTCGTGGTGGTGCGCCGGGTGGCGGTGATGGTGGTGATGATGGGCCGAATGGGGCAGGGCGATGCCGAAATGCGCCTCCAGCGCCTCGATCACCTGCTCCACGGTCGCTTCCGGCGGGCGTTCGTCGCTGATCACGGTCAGGTCGGCTTCCGCATAGACCGGATAGCGGGCGGTCATCAGCCGGTGGAGGATCTCCTTCGGGTCGCCGGCGTTCAGCAGCGGTCGGTGGGTGCGCCGCGCCGTGCGGGCCAGCAGCACGTCCAGCTCGGCGCGCAGCCAGACCGACAGGCCGTGGGCGCGGATCGTCGCGCGCGTCTCCGGGTCCATGAAGGCGCCGCCGCCGGTCGCCAGGATGTGCACCGGCTGTTCGGTCAGCAGCCGGGTGATGATCCGGCGCTCCACCGAGCGGAACACGGCCTCGCCGTCGCGGGCGAAGATTTCCGCGATGGTGCAGCCCGCCGCCGCCTCGATCTCCGTGTCGGCGTCGATGAAGGGCAGGTGCAGCCGCGCGGCCAGCCGCCGCCCGATCGCGCTCTTTCCGGCGCCCATCAGGCCGACCAGCACCACCGTCTTCGGCAGGATCTTCGGCAGGATCTTCGACGGTTCCGGCTGCGGTTCCTGGGGTGGAAGGCGGGCGGTCATGGTGCTGAGGACTTTCCTGGTACGGTGCCGGGGCCACCGCATGTTGCGCAGCGGTGCCCCCTGTGGCTAAAGTGGTACGTCCTGCGCTCATCGGCCATCGGGCCGGCGGTGCGGACGGTGTGCGATCATTAGCATGAAGCGCACACTTGTCCCAAGCCGCACGGACGCAGACCGTGTTACAGCGCCGCCGTTCCTTCCACAAAGACATGTATCCGAACGCCATGAGCCGGGTCATTTCCGTTCTTTTCGTGCTGTTGCTGTTCGTCATCGGGGGAGGCATGGCGTTCCTTGCCTCCTGGGACATGCCGGCACCGTCCAAAACGGTGGAAAAGGTCATTCCGGATGAGCGGTTCCCCCGCTGACGCCGGGGACGCCGCCGGGCGCCGCCGCCGGACCGCCGCCCCGCCACGGGGCAGCAGGGCCGGGGCCGGCGCCGTTTCCGTTTTTGCCGCCGCCCCCCTCGCGCTCACCTTGTCCTGCGCCCTGATGGCAGCCGCACTGCCCGCGCGGGCCCAGGGCGTCCCGTCGGGGCCGCCGATCCGCCTGTTTCCGCCGCCGGAGCCGGTGATCGCCCCGGATGCCGCTACCAGCGCCGCCACCCGTGAAGGCGGGCAGGTGCTGGATGATCCGCTGGAATCACCGGGACCGTCCGCGGCATCGCTTTCGCTGACGCCGCCGGTCCGCACGCCCTCCTTCGACGTGGTGCCCACGGTGGCCTCGCCGTCGGCCATCGCGGTGGAGACGCTGGGGCCTCTGGACCCCGATGGTGCGGGCCCGCTGGCCGGAGCCGCCGGACTGGGAAGCGACCCCTGGCGCGGCATCCCGCGCGCCGAGGTGCTGGCCCTGTTGCCGGAGTTGCCCACCCTCACCCCGTCGCCCGCCGTGAAGGAGTTGCAGCGCCGCCTGCTGCTCAGCCGCGGCTCGCCCGCCGCCGCTCCGGGCGAGGCCGAACCGGCGCGCCGCTTCGGCGCCCTGCGGGTGGAAAAGCTGGCGGCGATGGGCGACCCGCGGGGGGCTGCCGACCTTGCCGCCCTGCTGCCGGAAGCGATGATGGCCGACGAGGCCGCCGCCCGCGCCCTGACCGACGCGGAGCTGCTCGCCGGTCCGCTGGACTGCGCCGCCGCGACGGAGCGCGCCAGGCCCTTCTCCGGCCCCTACTGGCAGCGGGTGGCGCTGTTCTGCCGCCTGCGCGCCGGGCGGGTCGGCGCCGTTCCGCCGGGTGAGGCCGGAGCCGGCCCGGCGGGGGACGGCATCGCCTTCGACATGCTGCGGGAGCAGCCGGGCGGCGATCCCGCCTTCCTGACGGTGGCCGAGGCCATGGCCGGGGGCGCGCCGCCGCGGCTGCGCAGCCTGAAGG
>JAEYPE010000033.1 GCA_023411035.1 Pseudomonadota bacterium | reverse complement strand
TGGCGATCAGGTCGGCGCGCTCCCATGCCTCGATGGCGCGATAGCGCTCACCTGCCTGCTTGTACGGGCTGGTGCGCTCGATAGCGTGGCGCATGACACGCCCCTCGACATACGGCTCCGCCGGGGGCGCGGTGCGCGGCGCCTGCTTCACACCGCCCAGGCTGTTTGGCTCGTAGTTGACGTGCGGGTTGGTGCCGGCATCGGCGCCGTCCACGTAGTACGTCATCTGCCCGTCACGCTGGTTCGTGTTCACCTCGCGCTTCGGCCGGTTGATCGGCAGTTGCAGGTAGTTCGGGCCCACCCGGTAGCGGTGCGTGTCCGAGTACGAGAGCGTGCGCCCGACCAGCATCTTGTCGTCGGAGAAGTCCAGACCGTCCACCAGCACGCCCGTGCCCATGGCGATCTGTTCATTCTCGTTGAAGACGTCCTCCACATTGCGGTTCAGCGTCATGACGCCGACATGGCGCAGGGGGAAGTCCGACTCCGGCCAGATCTTGGTGTCGTCCAGCGGGTCCCAGTCCAGTTCGGGATGGTCGTGGTCCTCCATGATCTGGACATACACGTCCCACTGCGGGTAGTCGCCCCGGTCGATGGCCTGATGGAGATCCTTGGAGGCGGAGCCCAGATCCTGCCCCTGCACCTTGGCCGCCTCTTCCGCCGTCAGGCAGGCGACACCGCAGCGCGGGTGGAAGTGGTACTTGACCAGCACCGTGTCGCCCTTCGCGTTCACCATCTTGTAGGTGTTCACGCCGAAGCCTTCCATGTGCCGGTAGTTGGCCGGAATCCCGCGCGGGCTGAACAGATGCGTCAGCATGTGCATGGATTCGGGCGTCTGACTCATGAAGTCGAAGATGCGGTTCGGCTCCTGCCGGAAGGTCACCGGATCGGGCTTCAGCGAATGGATGACGTCCGGGAACTTGATGGCGTCGCGGATGAAGAAGACGGGGAGGTTGTTGCCGACCAGATCCCAGTTCCCGTCCTCCGTATAGAACTTCACCGCGAAGCCGCGTGGGTCGCGCGCCACCTCCGACGAATCGCGCCCGCCGATGACGGTGGAAAAGCGGATGGCCAGCGGGGTCTTCTTGCCAGCCTTCTGAAACAGCTTGGCGCGGGTGTATTTGGCCGCCGGCTCGTCGCCGATCTTGCCCGTCGCCTCGAACTCGCCGTAGCAGACGAAGCCGCGGGCGTGGACCACGCGCTCCGGAATGCGTTCGCGGTCGAAGTGGGTGATCTTTTCCAGGAACTGATAGTTCTCCAACGTCGCCGGGCCGCGGCTTCCCACGGTGCGCTGGGATTGGTTGTTGGTGATCGGGTGGCCCTGACGGTTGGTCAGCGTCTTCGATTTGTCAGCCATCGCATTCTCCCTGAACAGCAGGCCATGCCGGCGCGCCCCCTTAGACGTCCGGTTCCTCGTCAACGGCCTCAGTTTGGAAGTGTTCCAAATCAAACCGCCTCCAGCGGCGCCCTGTCCGTCAGAGTGATGCCCAAACGGAAAAGGGCGGCCCCGAAGGACCGCCCTTTCCGCAAACGTCGTGGATGACGTGGGCTTTTCGACGCGGGCTATCAGAAGCCCATGCCGCCCATGTCGTCCATGCCACCCGGCATGCCGGCCGGAGCAGCCTTCTTCTCCGGCTTCTCGGCGATCATCGCCTCGGTGGTGATCAGCAGGCCGGCGATCGAGGCCGCGTCCTGCAGGGCGGTACGGACCACCTTCACCGGGTCGATGATGCCGGCCTTCACCAGATCGGTGAACTCGCCCTTCTGGGCATCGTAGCCGAAGTTGGCGTCGTTCTGGTCGAGCAGCTTGCCGACCACGATCGAACCGTCGGTGCCCGCGTTGTAGGCGATCTGACGGACCGGGGCCTGGAGGGCGCGGCGGATGATCTCGATGCCGACGCGCTGCTCGTCGTTGATCGGCTTCAGGGCGTCGAGGGCCTTGGTGGCGTACAGCAGGGCGGTGCCGCCGCCGGCGACGATGCCCTCTTCCACCGCGGCGCGGGTGGCGTGCATGGCGTCGTCAACGCGGTCCTTGCGCTCCTTCACCTCGACCTCGGTGGCGCCGCCGACGCGGATGACGGCAACGCCGCCGGCCAGCTTCGCCAGACGCTCCTGCAGCTTCTCGCGGTCGTAGTCCGAGGTGGTCTCCTCGATCTGCGCCTTGATCTGGCCGATGCGGGCCTGGATGTCCTCGGCGGAGCCGGCGCCGTCGACGATCGTGGTGTTCTCCTTGGAGATCACGACCTTCTTGGCGGTGCCCAGCATGTCGATGGTGACGTTCTCGAGCTTGATGCCGAGATCCTCGGAGATGACCTGGCCGCCGGTCAGGATGGCCATGTCCTCCAGCATCGCCTTGCGGCGGTCACCGAAGCCCGGGGCCTTCACGGCGGCGACCTTCAGGCCGCCACGCAGCTTGTTCACGACCAGGGTCGCCAGGGCCTCGCCCTCGACGTCCTCGGCGATGATCAGCAGCGGACGCGAGGACTGCACGACGGCCTCCAGGACCGGCAGCAGGGCCTGCAGACCCGACAGCTTCTTCTCGTGCAGCAGGATGAACGGGCTCTCGAGGTCCGCGATCATCTTGTCGGCGTTGGTGATGAAGTACGGCGACAGGTAGCCGCGGTCGAACTGCATGCCCTCGACGACGTCCAGCTCGGTCTCCAGGCTCTTGGCCTCTTCAACCGTGATGACGCCCTCGTTGCCGACCTTCTCCATGGCCTGGGCGATCATCTTGCCGATCTCGGCTTCGCCGTTGGCGGAGATGGTGCCGACCTGGGCGATCTCGTCGTTGGTCGTGACCTTCTTGGCACGGCCGCGGATGTCGGCCACGACGGTCTCGACGGCGAGGTCGATGCCGCGCTTCAGGTCCATCGGGTTCATGCCGGCGGCCACCGACTTCACGCCCTCGCGGACGATGGCCTGGGCCAGAACGGTCGCCGTGGTGGTGCCGTCGCCGGCCAGGTCGTTCGTCTTCGACGCGACCTCACGCACCATCTGGGCGCCCATGTTCTCGAACTTGTCCGACAGCTCGATTTCCTTGGCGACCGAGACGCCGTCCTTGGTGATGCGCGGAGCGCCGAAGGACTTCTCGATCACGACGTTGCGGCCCTTCGGACCCAGCGTCACCTTCACGGCGTCGGCGAGGATGTCCACACCGCGCAGCATCTTCTCGCGCGCGGCGGCGGAGAACTTAACTTCCTTGGCAGCCATTGCTCACTTCCTTGAAATTCGGGGGGTGGATCGCTCAGCGCGGGCGGAGGCTCAGGCCTCGATGACGCCCATGATGTCGGATTCCTTCATGATGAGGAAATCCTCGCCCTCGATCTTCACCTCGGTGCCCGACCACTTGCCGAACAGGATGCGGTCGCCGGCCTTCACGTCGAGCGCAACGACCTTGCCGCTCTCGTCACGGGCGCCCGGACCCACCGCGATCACCTGGCCCTCCTGGGGCTTTTCCTTCGCGGTGTCGGGGATGATGATCCCGCCCTTGGTCTTGGTGTCGGACTCCAGACGCTTGACGACGACGCGGTCGTGCAGCGGACGGAACTTCATGGGGAGGCCTCCTGGATCAAGGCTTATTGGTGAAGGGAATGGCACCGGGGTCGGGGCTGTTAGCACTCTCCCCCGGCGAGTGCCAGACAGCTAATCGAGGTGTCGTTTCGATTCAAGAGGGTCGTTGGGACTATTTGTGCGATTCCTGGCAGCAGCCACTCCGTTTTGCTGCTAATACATTGAAAATAAACAAAAATTTTTGTTGCCCGGCACGCCAGGCGGAGGCACACTTTCGTCATGGACTCCCGAAAATTCAGCGGAAGGACGCCACCGGTTCCACCGAAATGGAGGCAGCGCATGGCCAGTCTGGGACTTCAGCTTCGCGATTACCGCCTGACCACGGCGGAGATTCTGTACCACATGCCCGACCATCCCCACCTGTTGCAGAGCTATCTCTGGCAGGATTTGGACATCGCCCCCGCCTATCCGGAGCTGCGCCGGTTCCTGGATTTCTGGCAGGCCAACCTGGACGGCAAGCTGCATTCGGTGAAGCTGGCGACCAACCGCCTCATCACGCCGGGGGAGGCCCGCGCGGTGGCCGCGGAATTCCGCTGGAACTGACGCCACCCTCGCGCTCATGCGAGCACTTGTGAAGAAAAACTACTTTTAGGATTTTATTGCTTGATCTAACCTTCCTCCGGCACGAACCGACCGTGCCGATGCGCGCCAACGGATAGCTGGGGGAACGACGATCATGACGACGCCGGTTTGCGAACAAGCGGTCAACCTCGTGAAGCATTTCGAGGGGCTGTACCTGAACGCCTATCTGTGCCCGGCGGGGGTGCCGACCATCGGCTACGGCCACACCGCCGGGGTCAAGATGGGCCAGACCATCACCGCCGCCCAGGCCGACGATTTCCTGAAGGCGGACCTGACCGCCGCCGCCGCGCAGGTGGACAAGGTGGTGAAAGTGCCGCTGACCCCCGATCAGCGCGGCGCGCTCGCCTCCTTCGTGTTCAACCTCGGGGCCGGCAGCCTCCAGTCCTCGACCCTGCTGCGCCTGCTGAACCAGAGCGACTACGAGGGGGCCGCCGGCCAGTTCGGCCGCTGGGTCTACGCCACGGTCAACGGCGTCAAGACGCAGCTTCCGGGCCTGGTGAAGCGCCGCGCAGCCGAGTCCGAGCTGTTCGAAGGCTCCGCCGAGCCGATGCCCCAGGCCGAGGTCAGCACCGCCGCCGGGGCCTGACCGGGGAAACCTTCCCTCTCCCGCTCGAAAGGCGGGAGAGGGAAACACTCTGCCCCCTTCACCCTTTCCGCTGGCCGGTCAGCCGCAGGCCGCGGTCGATCCATTGGGCGGTCAGCTTTTCCTGGACGGCGTTCTGGCGAAGCCGCTGGTTCAGGCTGGCGAAATCCACCCGGTCCAGGCTCTGGTCCTGGTTGAAGCAGGAAAATACCACCGTCTCCTGCCCCGTCACCGGATCGATGTGCCGTTGCAGGCACTGGGCGCAGATTTCCTTCATCATGCATTGCATGGGGGAGTTGATGGAGCCGATGCCCGCGTGGCCCGGCTTCAGCCAGGGTTTCAGCACGCCGTGCCGGGCCGCGCCCACCGCCGCCATCATCCGGTCGGAGCCGATGGCGACGATCCGGTCCACCGTCTCCAGCGGAATGTCCACCGGCCCCAGTTCGCCCGCCGCATAGGCGCGCATGGCCTCCACGATGTTGCCGACAAAGGTCAGGTCGCCGGGGCGCGAAGGGGTGAAGCCCGGCGCCTCGTCGCAGCACCAGACGACGCGGTCGGCGGCGGCCTCGATCTGTTCGGTCTTGTAACGATCCTCCATCCGCTTGTAGCCGGCGAAATAGACGACCGTGCAGCCGCGCGCCCGGCAGGCTTGCCCGATGGAAAAGAGCACCGCGTTGCCCAGCCCGCCGCCGACCAGCGCCACCGTCTCGCCCTCCGGAATCTCGGTCGGGGCGCCGGTCGGCCCCATCACCACCACCGGGTCGCCCGGCTTCAGCAGGGCGCAGAGGTCGGACGAGCCGCCCATCTCCAGCACGATCATGGAGAGCAGCCCGGCCCCCTTGTCCACCCAGGCGCCGGTCAGGGCCACCCCTTCCATCGCCAGCGTGGTCTTGCCAATCCGTTGCGCCAGCGTTTCGAAATTCTGAAGCCGGTAGAACTGTCCGGGTTCGAAACGGCGCGCCGCGGCGGGGGCCTTCACCACCACCTCCACGATGGTCGGGGTCAGGCGGGTGACGCTGTGCACCAGGGGGCGCAGATCGGCGTTCAGGCGCCGCACCAGCGCGTCCGGCGTCACGGCGGTGGGCGCGCGGCGGGCCAACGCGCGGCTGACCACCGGATAGCCGCGCTTTGCCCCGCCCATCGCCTTCACCACATTGCCGGAGAAGGAGGGGTGCAGGTCGCCGAAGAAGCTGAGGAACCGCCCGTCCGGCCCGCGCGCCATCAGCACATGGGCCTGCGCGGGCTTGCTCAGCCGTTCCGGGGTCACCGGCTGGCCGTCCTCGTCGATGGCGCGGAAGCAGCGCCCGTCCAGTTCCACCCACTCCGGCTCCTCGCGGGCCAGAACGGTGTTCGGCTGGGTGCCGGCGGCGACCAGGATGGTGCGGGCGGGGATTCGCACCTCCTCCGCGGCGGGCGCCACCACACCATCCGGCCCGACCGGGCTGACCGCCAGACGGATCGCCTGCGCCGCGCCCGAGTCGTCGATCTCCACCCCCCGCGGAGCGGCGCATTCCAGGAAGCGGATGCCCTCGGCCAGCCCATGCGCCACCTCCTCGTGGTTCAGGGTGTAGCTGGGGCTGTCGATCAGCCGCCGCCGGTAGGCGATGGTCGAGCCGCCCCAGGACTGGAGCAGCGCCGCGACGCGCGGCTCCCGCCCCTCCTCCCCGGCTTCGAGACGCTCCGCCCGGATGGCGCGGGCGTGGGCCAGGAACTCGTCGGCGAGGGCGGCCTCGTCGGGCGTCCAGCGGGCGCGCACCGCCGCCGCCCCCCGCTCGGCGGCCAGGATCTCGTAGCGGGACAGGAACTTCTCGACCTGGACGGGGTAGTAGGCCAGCGCCTCCGTCGCCGTGTCGATGGCGGTCAGACCGCCGCCGATCACCACGATGGGCAGCCGGACTTGAAGGTTGGCGATGCTGTCCGCCTTGGCCGCCCCGGTCAGTTGCAGGGCCATCAGGAAGTCCGACGCCTGCCGCACCCCGCGCGCCAGACCGTTCGCCATCGGCACGACGGTCGGCTTGCCCGCCCCCATGCACAGCGCGATGTGGTCGAAGCCGAGGTCCAACGCTCCGTCGATGGTCATCGTGCCGCCGAAGCGCACCCCGCCGATGATCGTCATGCGCGACCGGCGTTCCAGCAGCAGCCGGATCACCTTCAGGAAATTCTTGTTCCAGCGCACGGTGATGCCGTATTCGGCCACCCCGCCGAAGCCGGCCATGACGCGCTCGTCCAGCCGGTCGTAGAGATCGCGCACGTCGCGGATGGGCCGGAAGGGCACCCGCCTGCCGCTGGGCAGAACGCCGGAGAGGTCGGCGGGCAGCGGTTCGATCTTCAGCCCGTCGATGCCGACCACAGTATGGCCGTCGTTCATCAGGTGGTGCGCCAGCGTGAAGCCCGCCGGCCCCAGCCCGGCCACCAGCACCTTGTAGCCGCTGTTCGGCATCATCAGCGGCCGGCGCAGGTCCAGCGGGTTCCAGCGCGTCAGCAGGCTGTAGATCTCGAAGCCCCAGGGCAGTTCCAGCACGTCCTTCAGCGTGCGGGTTTCCGCCTGCGGGATGTCCACGGGCTCCTGCTTCTGGTAGATGCAGGCCTTCATGCAGTCGTTGCAGATGCGGTGGCCGGTGGCCGCGCACATGGGGTTGTCCACCACCACCATGGCCAGCGCTCCGATGGGCACGCCCTCCGCCTTCAGCGCGTGCATCTCGGAAATCTTTTCCTCCAGCGGACAGCCGGCCAGCGTGACGCCGAAGGCGCTTTTCTGGAACGCTCCGCTCTTGCGGTCGCGCAAGCCCTTGGAACAACTGTCCTTGCCCTGGTTGTGGCACCAGATGCAGTAGTTGGCCTCATCCAGCGCGCCGGCCAGATCGGTGCCGGGGTCGGTCAGGTGGAAGCCCCGCCGCTCGCGCAGCACCCCGTCGGGCAGGCGCATCATGGTGACGCCGTGCCGTTCCACCGTCTCCACGGGAACGAGATGCTCCGGGTCGGTCCGGTGCGGCACCTGGAACAGCACGCCGCCGCCGTGCCGGGCGCGCCCGGCCTCGCTGAAGACAGCCCAGGCGGCGTATCGGGCGGCGCTGTCCAACTGTTCGGCGTGGGCAGCTTCGTCCTCCATCCAGGACAGCACCTGCCGGGCGAAGCCGGCCTCGGTCAGCGGGTCGCCCAGCCAGTCCTCCAGACGCGCGGCCAGTTCCGCCCCATCGAGCGCCGCGACATCCTCCGGCTTCACCGCCTTGGCGGCGCGGCGCTGCACGAACAGACGCTTGGCGGTGTAGAGCGGCGCCAGTTCCGTATGGCGGGCGCGCAGTTCGTCCAGAGCGGCGCGGATGCCGAACAGATCGCCGATAAAGTCCTCCAGATGGGGGGCGAGCGCGATCAGAAGCTCGCTTTCCGCCTTGGCGTCCAGGGTGTCGGGCTGGGCGCGGGCGGACAGCAGCCGGTTGGCGAGCGGCGGATCGGTGTCGGAGAGCTGGGTAAGAAAGGCGCGGTCGAGCCGGGCCAGCCCGTCCTGCCCGTAAAGCTCGTGGAACGCCAAGCCGAAGCCGAGGGTGAGGTCCGCCATCGCCGCCCCGCATCCGAAACCGTTGGTAAGACTGATATTTGTAACATCCGGCAAGCGCTGCCTTCACCCGAAACCCGCCCCCGGTGCGGCGGGGTAACCCGTGTCCGTTTGACGCATCCGGTGCCGCACCCCACATGACCCGGAAGCCCTCTCTCCCGGACCCCTTCCCCATCATCCGGAGCCGCCTGTCCGTGACCGCCATGACCGCCGCCATCGCCGGCAAAGACGTCCGCTCCTCCGACTCCACCCGCCCCATCGCCTATTGGCTGTTGATCTGCTGCGCGATGGTCTTCGCCATGGCCGTGATCGGCGCCATCACGCGCCTGACCGAGTCCGGCCTCTCGATGGTGGAGTGGAAACCGCTGATCGGCATCCTTCCGCCCTTGTCGGAAGCGGAATGGAACCGCGTGTTCACCCTCTACAAGGCCACGCCGGAGTTCCGCATCCACAACTTCGCCATGGATCTGGCCGCCTTCAAGCAGATCTTCTGGTGGGAGTGGTTCCACCGGCTGTGGGGCCAGTTGATCGGCTTCGTCTTCCTGATCCCCTTCCTGCGCTTCTGGATCAACGGGCGCATCCCCGCCGACCTGTGGCCGAAGCTGGCCGGGCTGTTCCTGCTGGGCGGGCTCCAGGGGGTGATCGGCTGGTACATGGTCAAGAGCGGGCTGGTGGACCGGCCCGAGGTCAGCCACTACCGGCTGGCGCTGCATCTCGGCATGGCGATCCTGATCTACGGGCTGCTGCTGCGCACGGCGCTGGGGCTGCTCGACCCGCTGCCGCTGGCGGGCTGGGCGACGGAATCGCATCGGCTGCGCAAGCACGCGCGCTGGGCGCTGGGGCTGACCGGCGTCACCATCGTGTGGGGCGCCTTCGTCGCCGGGACGGACGCCGGGCTGGCCTACAACAGCTTCCCGCTGATGAACGGTCACATCGTCCCGCCGGAGGTCGCGAACCTGACGCCCTGGTGGATCAATTTTGTCGAGAACACCGCGGCGATCCAGTTGACGCACCGGACGCTGGCCCTGCTGACCGGCGTCGTGGTCCTGGGGCTGGCCCTGCGGGTGTGGGTCGCCCATCTGCCGGGCCGGGCCGGGCGGGTGGCGCTGCTGACCGCGGCGATGGTGCTGGTTCAGATCGGTCTGGGCATCGCCACGCTGCTGAGCTTCGTGTGGATTCCGCTCGGCGCCGCCCATCAGGCCGGGGCGCTCCTGCTGGTTTCCGGGCTGGTCTGGCTGCTGCACGAGTTGCGCCCGGTGGGCGCTCCGAAGCGCTGACCAAGGAAGCAACCCCCGCCGCGCCGCAGGGCGGCGGGCGGGGGATGTGCTTCAATCGTGCTTGCGGATGAAGTCCCGCACCGCCGGCATGATGCTTTCGCGCCAGCGGCGGCCGTTGAAGATGCCGTAGTGACCGACGCCGTTCTGATGATGGCGGGCGCGCATCCCCTCCGGCAGGGAGGCGCAGAGGCGGTGCGCGGCCTCGGTCTGGCCGGGGGCGGAGATGTCGTCCAACTCGCCTTCCACGGTCATCACGGCGGTCTTGCGGATCGCCGCCGGTTCCACCCGGCGCCCGCGGGACTCCATGGTGCCGTTGGCCAGCGCGTGCTTCTGGAACACCGTCTCGATGGTTTGCAGGTAGAATTCCGCCGACAGGTCCATCACCGACAGATACTCGTCGTAGAAGCGGCGGTGCTGCTCCGCGGAGTCGCCGTCGCCGCGGACGAGGTGGCGGAACAGGCCGAGATGCTCCCCGATGTGGCGGTCCAGATGCATGGACATGAAGCCCGAAAGCTGGATGAAGCCGGGATAGACCCGGCGGAAGCCGCCCGGATAATAGGCCGGGACCGTGGCGATGACGTTGCGCTCGAACCACTTCAGCGAACGGGTCGCGGCCAGCTTCACCGGAACGGTCGGGTTCGCCGTCGGGTCGATGGGGCCGCCCATCAGCGTCATGGAGCGCGGCTGCACCGCCTCGTCCGCCGCCGCCATCAGCGACACCGCGGCCAGGACCGGAACCACCGGCTGGCACACCGCGATGACGTGGGTCTGCGGTCCCAGGAGGCGGATCAGCCCGGCCACCGTGTCGATGTAGTCGTCCAGGTCGAACCGCCCGCGCGCCAGCGGCACCAGCCGGGCGTCGATCCAGTCGGTGATGAAGACATCATGGTCGGCCAGCAGCGCCGCCACCGTGCCGCGCAGCAGGGTCGCGTGGTGGCCCGACATCGGGGCGACCAGCAGGACGCGCGGCTGCGCCGGCGTGCCTTCCGGCTTGGCGAAGTGCAGCAGGTTGCAGAAGGGCTCGCGATGGACGATGCGCTCTGTGACCGCAACGGTTTCGCCGTTCACCAGGGCGGTCTTCAGACCGAATTCCGGCTTCGGGAAGCGGCGGGTGGTGCGCTCCACAAGTTCGGCGCTGGCGGCCATGGCGCGCCCGACGCGGGTGTAGGAAACCGGGCTGAAGGGGTTCTGGAAGGTGTGCTGTGTGGCCTCGGCCAGCAGACGCATCGGGCGCAGGGCGGCGTGCTGCAGATCGTAGAGATGGTAAAGCAACAGGTCCTCGCTTCGGCGGTTGATCCCACGCCCGGTCGTCTGGGGGTGCTGTCATTAGTCGTATGACCAACCAACAAATTGGCCAACCCTCAGCCGAAAGGTCAATAGCCGACACCCTATCTCGGGAAAGAATTTTCATTGGAAACAGTTCGCAACGCGAAAAAGCCATGCATCGCTGCGCTGCCCATGGATCAGGGCACCAGAGTCAAGACGAAAGAAAAGGCGCGCACGCGGAACCGCACACGCGCCGGGAAACATCGCACCGCAACATTGTCCGAGTAGCGAAGTCAGTTATGGTACTGCCACGGTGGCGCGCACCGGGAGATGGTCGGACGCACGCCGCGTCAGCACCGTGCGCACCACCTCATAGGAGGGGATGGTCAGCCCGTTGTTCACATAGATGCGGTCGAGCCGCAGCGTGGGCATGCGTGCGTGGAAGCTGCGCGGGCAGGCCCAGTCGGGAAACGCCTCCGCCAGCTTGCGCAGCCGGGGGGAATTGGGCGCCCATTCGTTGAGGTCGCCCATGAACAGGGTCGGCAGGGCCGGATGCTCCTCCAGCAACCCCACGATGACGCCCACCTGCCGCGCCCGCTCCCACGGGTCGAGGCCGAGATGGGCGACGATGATGCGCACCGGGCGTCCCTGCACCTCGACGATCACATCGATGCCGCCGCGCGGCTCCCGGCGTCCGACGCTGAGGTCGACGGGGGCGCATTTCAGCACCGGCAGCCGCGTCAGGATGGCGTTGCCGTAATGGGCGTGGGCGTTGTGCTTGGTCGGGCCGGCATGGGCCTTCAGGCCGGTCGCCCGCTCCAGGAAGTCGAACTGGTCCAGCCCGGATTCGCCGCGGTGATGCCAGCCGACCTCCTGGAGGCCGACCAGATCGACGTCCAGTTCCTTGATGACCTCGGCGATGCGGTCCGGTGCGAAGCGCGCGTCCAGCCCGACGCAGCTGTGAATGTTCCAGGTCGCCACGCGCAGCGGCGCCATGCCCTCCGGAACCGTGCCGCTGCGCCCGTCCACGCGGCGTTTCGTGCGGCCCAATCGGGCGGCGCGCAACGCGGAGGTGATCCGCTCCACGCGCTCCTGGCTGAATCGGATCACCGCTGTTGATCTCCCTTGTCCGTCCGTCTCGTTCCCAGGACCCTTACCAGCCGGTTGCCGGCCCAGCCAAGCCCCAGCGCCACCGCCGCGGCCAGCCCAAGAAGGGTCATGTCGGCGGGCGTCGGCTCCGTCAGCACACGCTCAAGCTGGTGCCCGAGCAGGTTGAAGACGAGAATTCCCGGCGCCATCCCCAGGACCGTCCCGAACAGATAGTCGAGAAAACGGATGCGGGAAGCCCCCGCGACGAGGTTCACCACCGTGAAGGGCGCCACCGGAACCACCCGCAGGGCGGCCATGGCCAGAACGCCGCTTTCGCCGAGCGCCTCGCTGGCCCGCCGCACCACCGTCCCGCCGTACCGTTCGATGGGGCGCTGGCCGGCGAGGCGGCCCACCCAGAACAGCGCCGTGGCGGAGGCCAGCACCCCGGCCAGCGCGGTCGGGAAACCCAGCCACGGCCCCAGCGCGATGGCCGTCGCCGCGATCAGCAACAGCACCGGAAACAGCACGAAGCCCCCCGCCACATAGAGCAGGATCACCCAGAGCGGCCCCAGCGCCGATTCGCGCAGCCGCCCGAAGCCGCCGAGAACGGCGTCCAGCGTCGCCCAGTCGCGCAGCGGCGTGTGGTTCCACAGCCCCCAGACCCCGCCCACCACCGCCAGGATGACCGCCAGCGCCAGCCAGTGGTGCCGCCGCGGGATGCGGGACGGCAGGACGCGCCGCACGATCTCCACCGCGCCGACCGGGCGTTCGGGGTCGAAGACCCTGGAGTCGGCGACGGCGGCGGCCAGCAGGCCGGGGTCGGCGTCCTCCAACGGTTCCAGCGTGCGCCCGCCGGGCCGGCGCAGCGCCTCCACCGTGTGGACGAGGGAGCCGGACCGGCGCAGCTCCGCCGCCACGCTTTCCGGCGCGACCCCCAGATGCTCCGCGATCAGGCCGTCGCGCACCCCGGCGATGGCCTGCCGGGCCTCGCGCCCCTCCACCCGTCCCGGCGGCGCCTCCAGCGCCAGATCGCATTCGGTGTCCAGCCCCATCGACCGGTTGTTCAGATTGGCCGAGCCGATGCGCAACAGGCGGTCGTCCACCACCATCACCTTGGCGTGGACGGTGATGCCGATGCCGCCGGTCCTGGCGATGTAGAGGTGGAATCGCCCGTTCCGGTCGGCCTCCCGCAGTTCCCGCACCAGCCGGGCGCGGGCGCCGAGCATCACGGCGTTCTCCAGCCAGCTCGTCGTGCGGGTGGGGTTGACGATCACCACCTCCGGCCCGTCCGGCTCGGCCAGCCGCGCCTTCAGCGCGTCGGCCACGGCGACGGAGGCAAAATACTGGCTTTCCATGTAGATGAAGCGTCTGGCCGAGGCGATGGCGGCGGCGTAGAGCGCCTCCACCTCCCGCACCTCGCCGCGCCCGTTGTAGGCGGGTTCGGTGCGGGCGATGCCGATGGGCATGCCCTTCAGAAGCGGGACGAGCTGGGACGGCCAGGGGTCGGGACTGTCCGGCCCGGCCCGGCGCGCCTTCAGCCGCAGCCGGCGCCGGGGGCGCAGGCCGCCGCCGGGGACATCCATGGCGGGCGGGGAGAGGGTGCAGCCGGTGGCGCGGCGCCAGCGCTCCCGGAACAGGTCGCCCAATGCGCGGGCAGCGTCGCCGTCCACCGCCATCATCACGTCGTGGAAGGGCTCGTAGGGGTTGCCGTCCGGCTGGCGGCGCAGCGGCTCGTCGGGGCGGTGGGCGCGGGTGTCCCAGCGGTTGGCGGTGATGTCCAGCCCGCCGCAGAAGGCCACGCGGTCGTCGATCACCAGCATCTTCTGATGGTGGCAGGCCCCCGCGGGATGATCGCCGTCCAGCCGGTACTGGAGCCGCGAATGGCTGAGCCAGCTCCGCAGGAACAGCGGCTGCGACCAGCGGGCCAGATCGAACAGCTCCGCATAGTCCCACTTCAGCACATGGATGGTCAGGTCCGGGCGGGTCGCCGCCAGCCAGCTCAGCAGGTTGCCCAGCTTGTCCGGGCGGCGCGGGCGGCGCATCTGCGGGGTCAGCCGGATGCGTGCGTCGAAATCCCAGGCGGTCAGGTAGATGCTGCGCCGCGCCTGCCGCATCGCCGCCTTGGCGTGCGCGAAGTAATCCTCGGCGTCGACGATCACGCCGACGCGCTCCGCCCGCTCCACCCGCCAGCAGGTGCGGCCCGGCACCAGCAGCGGTTCCGCCGCCGCCACGGAAGGCGCCGGATGCGATGGGACTGGAAAGGACGGCTGGTCGGGCATCGGACGGGGCGGGACCGGAATTCCTGCGGGGATCGGCATAGAGGCTTCACATATGGGGGCTTCACATATGGTGCGTCCCGTGCGGGCTGCGACCGCCAGGAAGGCGGATGCCGGAACAACACCGCAGCCGCCCTTCCCTCTCCGCCGCCCGCCGTGAGGCGAAATTCCATTGCCCGACCGGCAGGGTCCTGGGTACCGTCAGGATGACTTCATTCGTGTCCGCCATTGCCCCAACCATCGTCCTCGTGTCCCGCTCGTCCGTCGCCCCACCGATCCCGCCGGTCACGGCACCCCTGAAGGCGATCCTCTCCGCGATTCCGCGGCAGGGTCGATGCTGAGCCTCGTCCTGCGCCGGGTCGCCGCCGTGGTACCGGCCCTGCTGGGCCTCGCGCTCGCCGCCGCCGCCGTGGCCGCGCTGACGGGGACCGGCTGGGCGGAGGCGCTGGGAAGCGCGC
>JAEYPE010000228.1 GCA_023411035.1 Pseudomonadota bacterium | reverse complement strand
TGGCCGACAGACCGGAGATGTCGATGCGGTCGCCCGTGGCGAAGTCGGTTATCAGGTCGCCGTCGATGTCGGTGGCGCGAGCGAAGACGAAGGTGTCGTTGCCGGCGCCGCCGGTCAGCTCGTCGCGGCCTTCCGACCCAACCAGCGTGTCGTCGCCGTCGCCGCCCGCCAGCGTGTCGTTGCCGGCCCCGCCGGTCAGGCTGTCGTTGCCGGCCCCGCCGGTCAGTCCGTCGCTGCCCTCGCCGCCGTCCAGCGTGTCGTTGCCGTCGCCGCCGTCCAGCCGGTCGTCGCCGCCAAGCCCCTCGAGCCGGTCGTCGCCGCCCAGGCCGGACAGGCTGTCGGCGCCCTCGCCGCCGGTCAGCGTCTCTGCCGCACTGGTGCCCGTCAGGGCCTTGTTGGAGACACGGACCAGGATGCCCGCCCCGTCTTCCCGCAGGGCATGGCCGCCGGCCAGCTCGATCACGGAGTCCGCAATGCCGTCGCCGTTGCCGTCGATCTCGACGCGGGTGCGCTGCTGGCCCTCCGCGCCGGTTACCGCGAAGCGGACCTGGGCCGGGCCGAGATTGACGGACGAGCCGGTAAAGGCCCCGCCGCCGATGAAGGCGGCGTTGAGCGCCGACAGGTCGAGACGGTCGCCGTCCGCGAAGTCCTGGATGCGGTCGCCCGCGGCGTCGCCCGCGGTCAGCACGCGGAAGGTGTCGTTGCCGGCCCCGCCGGTCAGCGTATCGGCCCCGTCGCCGCCGAGCAGCGTGTCGTCGCCGTCGCCGCCGTCCAGCCGGTCGCGGCCCGATCCGCCGTCCAGAAGGTCGCCGCCGGCCGCGCCGGACAGCGTGTCGTCTCCGGCCCCGCCGGTCAGGCTGTCGGAGTCGCCGGTGCCCTCGAAGCGCTGGCCGGCGGCGCGGAACAGGACGCCCGGCGCCTGCGGATCGACCTGAAGGACATGCTCTCCGGTGATCTCGATGCTGCGGTCGGTCACGCCGTCGCCGTTCAGGTCGATGTCGAGCAGCGTGTTCCGGAAGCCCGGTTCGCCCACCGCGGACACGCGGATCTGCGCGCGGCCCGTGCCGCTGAAGGCGTCGGTGCCGATGAAGTCGGCGTTGAGCGCCGACAGGTCGATGCGGTCGCCGTCCGTGAAGTCGGTGATGCGGTCGCCCGCGATGTCGTCCGCGGCGAAGACGAAGGTGTCGTTGCCGGTCCCGCCGGTCAGGCGGTCGGTGCCCGCCCCGCCGACCAGCGTGTCGTCGCCGGCATCGCCGGACAGCGTGTCGTTGCCGACGCCGCCGGTCAGGCTGTCGTTGCCGCCGCCGCCGGACAGGCTGTCGCGCCCGGCGCCGCCCTCCAGCGTCTCGCCCGCGTCCGTTCCGGTGAGGACGAGATCGTCCACGCGGATCAGGATGGCGGCGTTGTCCGGCCTCGCCATCAGGGTGTGCGCGCCGGACAGGATCAGCATCCGCTCGCCGACGCCGTCGCCGTTCATGTCGAAGACCAGCCGGGTTTCGGCCAGCGGGCCGCTGCCGACGATGACGGCGTTCACCTGGGCCGGGCCGGGCTGCGCGACGCTGCCCGTGAAGGCGGCGGAGCCGATGAAGGTGACGTTCACGTCGCGCAGGTCGATGCGGTCGTTGGGACCGAAATCGGTGATGCGGTCGCCGTCGATGTGGCCGGCCCGGTTGAAGCGGAAGGAATCCCGCCCGGCGCCGCCGGTCATCAGATCGCCGCCGGGGCCGCCGTTCAGCGTGTCGTCGCCGTCGCCGCCCTCCAGCGTGTCGATGCCGTCGCCGCCGATGAGGGTGTCGTTGCCAGCCCCGCCGACGATCAGGTCGTTTCCGTAATCGCCGCTCAGCGAGTCGTCGCCCGCACCGCCGGTCAGCGTGTCCGGACCGGAGGCGCCGGTCAGGCTGTCGTTGCCGTCCGTGCCGGTCAGGGCCTGCCCATGCTCCGTGATGAGGACGCCCGGCGACCCCGCCAGTTCGACCAGAGGCACGACACCGTTGATAAACATTCCCGCGTCGCCGATGCCGTCGCCGTTGGCGTCGAGAACGACCGTCGTGGTGTCCGCGCTGTAGTAGACGCGCAGTTCGGCGCCGCCCGGAACGGACGTGCTGCCGGTGAACGCACCTTCCCCGAGGAAGCGCGCATTCAGCGCCGACAGGTTGAGCCGGTCGCCGGGACCGAAGTCGAGGATGCGGTCGTAGTTCATCGCCGACGCCGTGCCGAAGACGAACCGGTCGTCGCCGGTGCCGCCTTCCAGCGTGTCCGCCCCGTCGCCGCCGATCAGAACGTCGTCACCCGTACCGCCCTGGAGCAGGTCGTTGCCGCCCAGGCCTGCCAGCGTGTCGTTGCCCGCACCGCCCGACAGAGTGTCGCGGCTGGGGCCGCCCGTCAGGGAATCGTTCCCGTCGGTGCCGGTCAGGGCCTGTGTCGGGACACGAACGAGCACGCCGGGCGCGTCCGGATCGGCCCGGAAATCATGCTCGCCGGCCAGCGTGAAGAAGGTGTTGCTGAAGCCGTAGTTGGAGGAGATCTCCACGCGGGTTGCGCCATTGGTGATGACCGAGCGCACCTGGGTCGGCCCGTTGCCGCCGGAGTAGAAGGTGAACGGTTCCGAGCCGATGTAGACCGGGTTCAGCGCCGAGAGGTCGATGCGGTCCCCGTCCCCGAAGTCGGCGATGCGGTCGCCCTGCAGATCGTTGACGCTGAAGTAACGGAAGGTGTCGTTGCCCTCACCACCGAAGAGCTGGTCGGATCCTGCCCCGCCCTCCAGCGTATCGTCGCCAGCGCCGCCGCGCAGCAGATCCGCACCCGTTCCGCCGAGGAGCAGGTCGTTGCCGGCCCCGCCGTCCAGGCTGTCGCTGCCGCCCATGCCGGACAGAGTGTCGTCGCCGGCGCCACCGGACAGCGTATCGCTGCCGGCCCCGCCTTCCAGCGTGTCGCTGCCGTCGGTCCCGCTCCGGACCATCTCCGGCGCCCGGATCAGCACGCCCGGCGCGTTCGGATCGACGAGCAGGGCGTGCGCGCCCGATAGGATGATCCGGCCATCGACCGTGCCATCGCCGGTCAGGTCGAACTCGAGCTGGGTGTCGTCCCCGACGGTGGTCAGGCGGACCTGCGCCGGTCCGCTCTGCATGAACGTGCCGGTGAAGGGCTGTTCGCCGATATAGGAGACGTTCAGGGCGGACAGGTCGATGCGGTCGCCGATGGTGAAGTCGACGATGCGGTCACCGGCAAGCTGGCTGGCCTCGGTGAAGCGGAAGGTGTCGTTGCCCTCGCCGCCGATCAACAGATCGGCACCGTCACCGCCGACCAGCGTGTCGTCCCCCGCTCCGCCGTCCAGCACGTCGCCGCCGCCCAGCCCGCTCAGCAGATCGTTGCCGCCGCCGCCCCACAGGCTGTCGAAGCCCGGACCGCCGGTCAGCGTGTCCGCGCCCTCGGTCCCGACGGCGGCCCGGTCGGCGGCGCGCACCAGCACGCCCGGCGAGCCTTCCAGTTCCTCCAGCGCATGGCCGCCGTTCAGCGTGATCCAGCGATCGGCGGTACCGTCGCCGTTGCTGTCGAACTCCAGCGTGGTGCCGGTGACGTCCGCCCGATAGCGCACCTGCGCCGGACCAAGGTTGAGATAGTTGCCGGTGAAAGCCTGTTCGCCGATGAACTGGACGTTCATCTCCGACAGGTCGATGCTGTCGCCCTGACCGAAGTCGGTGATGACGTCGTTCCCGACGTCGCCGATGCCGTCGAACCGGAAGCTGTCGTTGCCCGCCCCACCGGTCAGGATGTCACGCCCGATGCCACCGTCCAGCGTGTCGTCGCCGTCGCCGCCGGACAGGCTGTCGGCACCGCCCATCCCGCGCAGCAGGTCGTTGCCCGCGCCGCCGGAAATGGTGTCCAGACCGGCCCCGCCGTTCAGTTCGTCGTTGCCCGCCGTGCCGGTCAGCGACCGGTCGGGCACGCGCACCAGGATGCCCGGCGAGCCCCCCAGTTCCTCCAGCGCATGGGCACCGGACAGCTGGACCACGCGGTCGGTGAAGCCGTCGCCGTTGCTGTCGATCTCCAGCATCGTGCTGTTGCTGAGATCGGTGCGGAGGCGGACCGCCGCGGTGCCGCTCCCCGGGAAGCCTTCGTCACCCACGAAGACGGCGTTCAGGGCCGACAGGTCGATGCGGTCGCCCTGCGCGAAATCGCTGATGTAGGTGCTGGAATAGGTGTAGTAGCTGGAAAAAGCGGTTCCGGCCGGCGCGGCGGCGATGCGGAAGGTGTCGTTGCCGGCACCGCCGGACAGCGTGTCGAAGCCGATACCGTCTTCCAAAACGTCGTCGCCGGCACCGCCGGACAGGCTGTCGTTGCCGGCGAAGCCGCGCAGCGTGTCGTTGCCGGCCCCGCCGGACAGAGTATCGCGTCCCGCCGCACCGTCCAGCGCGTCGTCGCCCGCCGTGCCGGTCAGCGAACGGTCGGGCACGCGCACCAGGATACCGGGCGAGCCCGTCAGTTCCTCCAGCGCCGCTCCGTTGGACAACTGGATGTAGCGATCGGCGCTGCCGTCGCCGTTGCTGTCGATCTCCAGCATGGTACCGGAGTCCTGACGCAGGCGCACCTGGGCCAGCCCCCGATTGTCATAACTTCCGGTGAAGGCACCGCTGCCGATGAAGGTGGCGTTCAGACCGGTCAGGTCGATGCGGTCGCCCATCGCGAAGTCGGTGATGACGTCGAAGTTGTATGTGACGTAGCCGTTGTTGATCGGACCTGCGGCGAAGCGGAAGGTGTCGTTCCCGGCCCCGCCGGTCAGGCTGTCGTTGCCCTCGCCGCCCTCCAGCGTATCGTCGCCGTCGCCGCCGGTCAGGCTGTCGTTGCCGCCCAGACCGCGCAGCAGGTCGTTGCCGCCGCCGCCGCTGATGGTGTCCCCGGCGACGCCGCCGGTCAGCGTGTCGTCCGCCGCCGTGCCGGTGAGCGTCAGGTTGGGCACCCGCTCCAGCACGCCGGGCGAGCCGGTCACCTCCTGCAGCGAGTGCAGGCCGGTCAGGGAGATGGTGCGGTCGGAATAGCCGTCGCCGTTGCTGTCGATCTCCAGGACGGTGGCGCCGTAGTCCTGACGGACCCGCAACTGGGCCGGTCCATTGTTGGCATAGGTCCCGGTAAAGGGGCCGTCGCCGATGAAGACGGCGCCCAGCCCGGTCAGATCGATGCGGTCGCCGTCCGCGAAGTCGGTGATGACGTCCCCCGCGGCGTCGGTCAGGCTGGAGAAGCGGAAGAGGTCGTTGCCGGCCCCGCCGGTCAGGCTGTCGCCTCCGGCCCCGCCGTCCAGCGTGTCGTCGCCGAATCCGCCGGACAGGCTGTCGTTGCCGCCCAGACCAAGCAGCAGGTCATTGCCGTTGCCGCCGTTGATGGTGTCGCGCCCGATGCCGCCGGTCAGCGTGTCGGCCGCGTCCGTGCCGTCCAGGGTCTGGTCGGGAATGGGCTCGAAGACGCCGGGGGAACCGGTGACCTCCTGCAACGCCGGACCACCGGCCAGAGTGATGCTGTGATCGACCCACCCGTCGCCGTTGGTGTCGATCTCCAGAACGGTCGCACCGGCTTCGGCGCGGACGCGGACTTGCGCCGGACCGTTTTGGGAATAGCTGCCGGTGAAGGGGGATTCGCCGATGAAGGTGGCGTTCAACCCGGTGATTTCCAACCGGTCGCCTGAGGCGAAGTCGGTAATGATGTCGCCGTCGATGTCCGCGAGCGCGAAACGGTAGGTGTCGTTGCCGGCCCCGCCGGTCAGCGTGTCCGCCCCGACACCGCCCTCCAGCGTGTCGTCGCCCTCGCCGCCCGCCAGGCTGTCGTTGCCCGACAGGCCGCGCAGCAGGTCGTTGCCGGCCCCGCCGCTGATGGTGTCGCGCCCGGCGCCGCCGTCCAGCGTCTCGGCCGCGTCCGTGCCGGTGAGCGTCTGGTCGGGCACCCGCTCCAGCACGCCGGGCGAGCCGTCGACCTCCCGCAAGGCCGGGGCGCCGTTGATGTAGATGTAGCGGTCGGCGTAGCCGTCGCCGTTGCTGTCCACCTCCAGGGACGTCTGGCCCCCATACATGCGGACGCGGATCTGCGCCGGACCGTTGTTGGAGTAGCTGCCGGTGAAGGGGGCGTCGCCGATGAAGGTGGCGCCGGTGCCGGTCAGATCGATGCGGTCGCCCGACGCGAAGTCGGTGATCGTGTCGCCGTTGATGTCGTTCAGGCTGGAGAATCGGTAGGTGTCGTTGCCGGCCCTGCCGCGCAGCGTGTCGTAACCGGCGCCGCCGTCCAGCGTGTCGTCGCCGTCGCCGCCCTCCAGGCTGTCGCTGCCGCCGTTGCCGATCAGCAGGTCGTTACCGGCCCCGCCGCTGATGGTGTCGGCGCCGCCGCCGCCCTCCAGCGTGTCGTCCGCGTCCGTGCCGGTGAGCGTCAGGTCGGGCGCCTGCTCGAACACGCCGGGCGAGCCGGCGACCTCCTGCAATCCGGGGGAACCGCTGATGTAGACGTAGCGGTCGGCATAGCCGTCGCCGTCGCTGTCCACCTCCAGCGAGGTGCCGTAATTCGTGTTCAGGCGGATCTGCGCCGGCCCCGCGTTGCCGTAGCTTCCGGTGAAGGAGCCGGTGCCGATGTAGGCGGCGTTCAGGGCCGACAGGTCGATGCGGTCGCCATGCCCCAGGTCGGTGATCTGGGCGCTGTTGATGTTGGAGGAGCCGGACACGCCGGTGAGGAGGAAGGTGTCGTTGCCGGCGCCGCCGGTCAGCGTGTCGTGCCCGTCGCCGCCGTCCAGCGTGTCGTCGCCTGCGCCGCCGGACAGACTGTCGTTGCCGGCCATGCCGCGCAGCAGATCGTTGCCGGCTCCGCCGCTGATGGTGTCGCGCCCGCCGCCGCCGATCAGCGTGTCGGCCGCGTCCGTGCCGGTGAGCGTCAGGTCGGGCACCCGCTCGAACACGCCGGGCGAGCCCTCGACCTCCTGCAAGGCCGGGGCGCCGTCAATATAGATGTAGCGGTCGCCGTAGCCGTCGCCGTCGCTGTCCACCTCCAGCGAGGAGCCGTTCAGGCGGATCTGCGCCGGCCCCTCGTTACCGTAGCTTCCGGTGAAGGAGCCGGTGCCGATGTAGGTGGCGTTCAAGGCCGACAGGTCGATGCGGTCGCCCTGCTCCAGGTCGGTGATCTGGGTGCTGTTATAACCAGGGGTGCCGGACACGGCGGTGAGGAGGAAGGTGTCGTTGCCGGCGCCGCCGGTCAGCTTGTCGTTTCCGGTCCCGCCATCCAGCGTGTCGTCGCCCGCGCCGCCGGACAGGCTGTCGTTGCCGGAAAGGCCGCGCAGCAGGTCGTTGCCGGCCCCGCCGCTGATGGTGTCGGCCCCGCGACCACCCTCCAGCGTTTCGTCCGCGTCCGTGCCGGTGAGCGTCAGGTCCGGCACCCGCTCGAACACGCCGGGCGAGCCGGCAACCTCCTGCAAGGCCGGAGTACCGTCAAAGGTGACGTAGCGGTCGGCGTAGCCGTCGCCGTCGCTGTCCACCTCCAGCGAGGCGCTGTAGTTCAGGCGGATCTGCGCCGGTCCCTTGTTGCTGTAGCTTCCGGTGAAGGAGCCGGTGCCGATGTAGGTGGCGTTCAGGGCCGACAGGTCGATGCGGTCGCCCTGTCCCAGGTCGGTGATCCGGGTGCTGGTGTAGCCAGAGGAACCGGGCAAGGCGGTGAAGAGGAAGGTGTCGTTGCCGGCCCCGCCGGTCAGCGTGTCGTAACCGGTGCCGCCGTCCAGCGTGTCGTCGCCCTCGCCGCCCACCAGGCTGTCGGGGCCGGACAGGCCGCGCAGCAGGTCGTTGCCGGCCCCGCCGCTGATGGTGTCGGCCCCGCCACCGCCCTCCAGCGTGTCGGCCGCGTCCGTGCCGGTGAGCGTCAGGTCGGGCACCCGCTCGAACACGCCGGGCGAGCCGGCAACTTCCTGCAAGGCCGGAGCGCCGTCAATGTAGACGTAGCGGTCGACCATGCCGTCGCCGTCGCTGTCCACCTCCAGCGAGGTGCTGTAGCCCGTGTTCAGGCGGATCTGCGCCGGCCCCTTGCTGCTGTAGCTTCCGGTGAAGAAGCCGGTGCCGACGTAGGTGGCGTTCAGGGCCGACAGGTCGATGCGGTCGCCCTGTTCCAGGTCGGTGATCCAGGTGTTGTTGGAGCCGGAGCCGGACACGGCGGTGAGGAGGAAGGTGTCGTTGCCGGCGCCGCCGGTCAGCGTGTCGTAACCGGCGCCGCCGTCGAGCGTGTCGTCCCCGGTGCCGCCGGACAGGCTGTCGTTGCCCTCACCGCCCTCCAGGCTGTCGTCGCCCGCGCCGCCGGACAGGCTGTCGTGGCTGGACAGGCCGCGCAGCAGGTCGTTGCCGGCCCCGCCGCTGATGGTGTCGGCGCCGCCGCCACCGGTCAGCGTGTCGGCCGCGTCCGTGCCGGTGAGCGTCAGGTCGGGCACCCGCTCGAACACACCGGGCGAGCCGGCGACCTCCTGCAAGGCCGGAGCACCGTCAATGTAGATGGAGCGGTCGACCGAGCCGTCGCCGTCGCTGTCAATCTCCAGCGAGGGGCCATAGCCGTAGCCCGTGCCCAGGCGGATCTGCGCCGGCCCCTTGTTGCTGTAGCTTCCGGTGAAGGAGCCGGTGCCGACGTAGGTGGCGTTCAGGGCCGACAGGTCGATGCGGTCGCCCTGTTCCAGGTCGGTGATCCGGGTGTTGTTGGAGCCGGAGCCGGACACGGCGGTGAGGAGGAAGGTGTCGTTGCCGGCCCCGCCGGTCAGCGTGTCGTAACCGGCGCCGCCGTCCAGCGTGTCGTTGCCCGCGCCGCCGTCCAGGCTGTCGTCGCCCGCGCCGCCCTCCAGACTGTCGTCGCCCGCGCCTCCGGACAGGCTGTCGTTGCCGGACAGGCCGCGCAGCAGGTCGTTGCCGGCCCCGCCGCTGATGGTGTCGCGCCCGAGGCCGCCCTCCAGCGTGTCGGTCGCGTCCGTGCCGGTGAGCGTCAGGTCGGGCACCCGCTCGAACACGCCGGGCGAGCCGGCGACCTCCTGCAAGACTGGAGCACCGTCAAAGGAGACGTAGCGGTCGACCATGCCGTCGCCGTCGCTGTCCACCTCCAGCGAGGTGCTGTAGCCCGTGTTCAGGCGGATCTGCGCCGGCCCCTTGTTGGTGTAGCTTCCGGTGAAGAAGCCGGTGCCGACATAGGTGGCGTTCAGGGCCGACAGGTCGACGCGGTCGCCCAGTTCCAGGTCGGTGATCCGGGTGCTGGTGTAGCCGGACGCGGTGGAGATGGGAGTGAAGAGGAAGGTGTCGTTTCCGGCCCCGCCGGTCAGCGTGTCGTAACCGGCGCCGCCGTCCAGCGTGTCGTTGCCCGCGCCGCCCACCAGACTGTCGTTGCCCGCGCCGCCGGACAGGATGTCGTTGCCGTCACCACCCGTCAGCGTGTCGTTTCCCGAAGTGCCAGTCAGCTCGGACATCGAATACCCCTTTGGAGAGATTGACTCGACTTTCCTCCTACCGCGACTATGGCATTTCTTCAACTACCGGTTATTTTGTGTGATATGAAGTATCTTTTAAGACGCTTTATGCAAAAGAAATTAAACCAAGAAGTCAAATTTGATATGGAGACGTCTAATCGAGTTGCAATAAAGCTTTTCTATGAACCAAACATTAATATCCATCGCATCCTTCGCAGCTTATGCGACGTTATGCCGCACTAATATTCAAGCAAAAACAAGCGGTTGGAAAATTCCATACCCCCGCATGACAAATCACCGCTTCTCGCGCCCGAGGTGGTTTGACTTGCAGACAAATGAGAGTGGGCGCAAAGGACAAGCCAATGCGATCGATGAAAAAAACCAAGTCAAGAAGGCAGCGGGGAAGACCACATATTTTGTTATCTTGAATGATAACCACAAAAACGCCACCGGCCCCTCCGCCAAGGGGCGGAGGGGCCGGTGGTCAAGGTTCAGTCCTGGTGCTTCAGTTCGCCGACACCGCTCCGGTCCAGCCGGGCTGCACGCCCTTCATGTCGGGCAGGCGGTGGGCGATGCCCTTGTGGCAGTCGATGCAGGTCCGCTCGCCGGTGAACAGGTAGGTTTCGTGCATCTTGGCCGCCCGCGGGTTCTGGCGGGTGATGTCCATGGATTCCGCGCTGTGGCAGTTGCGGCATTCCAGGGAGTTGTTGGCCTTCAGCCGGTCCCATTCGTGGGTGGCGAGTTCCAGACGCTTGTCGAGGAACTTCTCGGGGGTGTCGATGGTGCCGAAGATCTTGCCCCAGACCTCCTTCGACGCCTGCATCTTGCGGCCGATCTTGTGCGTCCAGTCGTGCGGGACGTGGCAGTCCGGGCAGGTGGCGCGCACGCCGGAGCGGTTGGTGAAGTGGATGGTCTGCTTCAGCTCCTCATAGGGATTGTCCTTCATCTCGTGGCAGGAGATGCAGAAGGCTTCCGTGTTGGTGACCTCCAGGGCGGTGTTGAAACCGCCCCAGAACATCACGCCGGCCAGGAAACCGCCCAGCGTCAGGAATCCCAGGCTGAAATGCACGCTGGGCCGCGAGAAGACGCGCCAGAAGCGTCCGGCGAAACTCAGAAGGCCCTTCATTTGGCGCCTTCCTTTCCACCCTTCAGGATGCTGTCGATGTCGCGGAAGCGGTTGCCGACGATCGGCTGGGCGTCGGTCTGCTGCACATGGCACTGGGTGCAGAAGTAGCGCCGCGGGCTGACCGCGCCCAGCGTCTGGCCGTCACGGTCCTGGAAGTGGGTGACCGAGATCATCGGGGCCTGCGAGCCCTCGGTGTTCTTGCGGTCATGGCAGGTCATGCACTTGTTGATGTTCAGGTCGATCTGATAGTCGCGGATCGCGTGCGGGATCAGCGGAGGCTGGTCGGCGTAGTTCCGCGCCCGCTTGTGATCGTCGGTGATTTCCTTCGCCATCGGGGCGGCGGGGATGTCCTGGGTGATCGGGTGCGGACCGGAGGGAACCTTCACAGGGGCGGTCCCGTCCGCGGCGAACACGCCGGACACCAGGAGCGGCATGGCCGCGGCCAGCGCGAGGGCGGCAAAGGTGATGCGGGTCTTCATGGACGGGCTCCTCACGCGACGGGGATGATCTTGACCGCACACTTCTTGAAGTCGGTCTGCTTGCTCAGCGGGTCGGTGGCGTCCAGGGTCACCTTGTTGATGAGCACCGTGTGGTCGAAGAAGGGCACGAAGACGAGGCCCCGCGGCGGCTTGTTGCGGCCCCGCGTCTCCACACGCACACGCACCTCGCCCCGGCGGGAGGCCACGCGCACCTCCTGCCCGCGCCGCAGGTTCAGATCCTTGGCGTCGTCCGGATGGATGAAGACGACGGCGCTGGGGAACGCCTTGCGCAGCTCCGGCACGCGCAGAGTCATGGAACCGGAGTGCCAATGCTCAACCACGCGGCCCGTGGAGAGCCAGAAGGGATATTCGGCGTCCGGCGACTCCGCCGCCGGCTCGTAGGGCAGCGCGAAGATGTTCGCCTTGCCGTCCTTGTTGCCGTAGAAGCGCACACCCTCGCCCGCCGGAACGTAGGGGTCGAAGCCCTCGCGGTAGCGCCACTTCGTCTCCTTGCCGTTCACCACCGGCCAGCGCAGGCCGCGCTCCTGGTGGTACAGGTCGAAGGGACCGAGGTCGTGGGCGTGGCCGCGGCCGAAGGTGGCGTATTCCTCGAACAGGCCCTTCTGGACGTAGAAGCCGAAATGCTTCGACTCCTGGTTCTCATAGGCCGGGTCACAGTCCGACAGCGGGAAGGCGTTGACCTGACCGTTGAAGAACAGCACGTCGAACAGGGTCTTGCCGCGCACCTCCGGCTTCTTGGCGATCAGTTCCTCCGGCCACACCTCCTCGATCTTGAAGCGCTTGGAAAACTCCATGACCTGCCAGACGTCGGAGCGCGACTCGCCCGGCGCGGTGACGAGCTGGTGCCAGAGCTGCGTCCGGCGCTCGGCGTTGCCGTAACCGCCTTCCTTCTCGACCCACATGGCGGTCGGCAGGATCAGGTCGGCGGCCAGAGCCGTCACCGTGGGATAGGCTTCCGACACGACGATGAAGTTTTCCGGGTTCCGGTAGCCCAGGTAGGTCTCGTTCGCCGTGTTCGGGGCCGTTTGCAGGTTGTTGGTGCACTGAATCCAGTAGGCGTTGAGCTTGCCGTCCTTCAGCATGCGGTCCTGCTGGACGGCGTGATAACCGATCTTGTCCGGGATCGTGCCCTCCGGCAGCTTCCAGACCTCTTCGGTCAGGCGCCGGTGTTCCGGATTGGTGACCACCATGTCGGCGGGCAGCCGGTGGGCGAAGGTGCCGACCTCGCGCGCCGTGCCGCAGGCCGAGGGCTGGCCGGTCAGCGAGAAGGGGCCGCAGCCCGGCTGGCTGATCTTCCCGGTCAGCAGATGGATGTTGTAGACGAGGTTGTTCGCCCAGACGCCGCGGCTGTGCTGGTTGAAGCCCATGGTCCAGAAGGACACGACCTTCACCTTCGGGTCGGCGTACAGCTCCGCCAGCGCCTCCAGCCGGTTCTTCGGCACACCCGACAGTTCGTGCGTCTTGTCCAGCGTGTAGGGCTCGACGAACTTGGCGAACTCCTCGAAGGAGATCGGGTCGGACTCGTTGGCCTTGGCGGCGTTCTTCGCCTGCTGCTCCAGCGGGTGTTCGGGCCGCAGGCCGTAGCCGATGTCGTCGCGCCCGCGCTTGAAGTTGACGTGCTTGGCGATGAACTCCTTGTTCACCCGCCCGGTCTTGATGATGTGGTTGGCGATGTAGTTCAGGATCGCCAGATCGGACTGCGGCTTGAACACCAGCCCGATGTCGGCGAGGTCGAAGCTGCGGTGCTCGTAGGTGGACAGCACCGCGACCTTGCAAGCCTCATGGGTCAGCCGGCGGTCGGTGACGCGGGTCCACAGGATGGGGTGCATCTCCGCCATGTTGGAGCCCCAGAGCACGAAGGCGTCGGCCTCCTCCATGTCGTCGTAGCAGCCCATCGGCTCGTCCATGCCGAAGGTGCGCATGAAGCCGACCACCGCCGACGCCATGCAGTGGCGGGCGTTGGGGTCCAGGTTGTTGGAGCGCAGGCCCCCCTTCATGAACTTGGAGGCCGCATAGCCCTCCCAGATCGTCCACTGGCCGGAGCCGAACATGCCCACGGCGCTCGGACCCTTCTTCTTCAGGGCCTCCTTCCACTTGGTGGCCATGATGTCGAAGGCCTGGTCCCAGGTGACTGGGGTGAATTCGCCTTCCTTGTGATACTTGCCGTCCTTCATGCGCAGCAGCGGCTGGGTCAGCCGGTCCTCGCCGTACATGATCTTGGACAGGAAATAGCCCTTCACGCAGTTCAGGCCGCGGTTGACCTCCGACTTCACGTCGCCGTGGGTGGCGACGATGCGCCCCTCCTTCACCCCGACCATGACGCCGCAGCCGGTGCCGCAGAAGCGGCAGGGGGCCTTCGACCATGCGAGCTTGGCGTCGGCGCCGGCCGACAGGGTGCCGGCCTCGGCGGGCTGGAGCACGGACGGCAGGCTCACGCCAGCCGCCGCCGCCGCGGTCACGGCGGCCTGGACCTTCATATAATCACGGCGGGTCAGGGACATAGGGGGTGCCTCCTGGGGCAGGTCGTCTTTTCCTGGACGAACGTCAATGGGCGGGCGGAACCAGAGCGGTGTCGGCGGGCATCGGCTCCGCGCAGCGCTCGGCGTCCTCGTAGTGGTGGTAGACCAGCGTGGCGGTGTGGACGCCCGCCATGGCGTTGATGTCGGCGATGCGGTCCAGAACCTCGGCCGCCGACGCGGTTTCCAGCGTGACGATGGCCTTGCCGTTTTCCGAGGCGTGCCAGTCGGTGCCGGCCAGGGCGGACACGGCCTCCTTCAGGGCGGCGGTGCGGTCCGGCGCGTGCTGGATGACCAGACTGGAGATATGGAGTTCGGGCATGGCCGCCTCACATCCCGCCGGAGTGGGACAGGATCTGGTAGATCCAGACGGAGAAGCCGTAGGCCCCGACCACGCCGATGGCCAGGAAGGGCCAGATCAGGATGGACAGGACGAAGAAGACCAGCCCTTCGAAACGGCGGGTCGGAGCGGCTGTGTCGGCGGTGCGGGCGGGCGGCGCGTTCATGGCGATCCCATAGCTTGAACGAAACGGTGTCGCGATGGAGCTTCATCCTTTCGCGCCTGGAGTGGCTTGATCCAAGTCAAGCGGCGGCACATATGTCATTCTTTGGTACCAGCACCTTCGTCGCTGTGGCTGTTTTGCCGCAGGCCACCTCCCCCCCTTTCGCGCTCCGGGAGAGAGGAATGCAAAGGTCACAAGCGGGTGTTTTCCTGGCGCATCAGGCGGTCGATCAGCACGGCGCGGACCAATTCGGGGCCGAGTTGCTCGGCGGTGGCCTGCTTCAGCGATCGGGCGACGGCGGCGGGATCGACCGCCGGTCCGTCGAAGGCGCCCGCCCCGGCCATCCCGAACAGGGCCTGCAACAGGGCGTTGCGCGCGTGGGGCAGATGGCGGCGCAGCACATTGGCCTGATCGGCGCTGCCCGCCTGCAGGGTGATCTGGGTCAGGATGAAGGCGTTGGTGCGGCCTTCCACCAGCACCGGCACCATCAGTTGCCCGACCTCCACATAGAAGGGGCCGGGGCCGTCGGCGGTCATCTCCGCCACGGCTTCGGCCTGCGGCTCCGCGGGAGCCTTCTCTTCGGCGCCGAGCATCAATTGCAGGCGCCCGGCGCCGTAGCCGGCGGCTCCCGCCAGGGCGGCGCAGAGCACGAAGACGGACAGGCGGGCAGCCCCCGGTCGTTGCGGCATGGTCGCGGCTCCCCGGCAGTCAGAAGGGCATGATTCAGAAGGGCATGATGATGTCGAACACCTGCTGGCCGTAGCGCGGCTGCTGGACGTCCGTGATCTGGCCGCGCCCGCCGTAGGTGATGCGGGCCTCGGCGATCTTGTCGTAGTCGATGGTGTTCACGTTGGTGATGTCCTCGGGCCGGATGACGCCGGCGATCCGCATCTCGCGCAGTTCGTAGTTCACGCGCACCTCCTGCCGCCCGGCGATCACGAAGTTGCCGTTGGGCAGCACCTCGGTCACCACCGCCGCGGCGCGCATGGCGATGCGCTCGTTGCGCTGGATGGTCCCGGTCCCGGAGGAGGAGGAGGAGCTGTCCAGATCGACGAGGCCGGATGGGTTCACCGCATCGGGCAGCACCGCGGGCAGCCGCGACTCCAGCCCGAAGAAGCTCGACGCGCCCGCCGATTCGGCGTTGGAACGCTGGCGCTGCGTCTGGTTCTGCAACTGCGCCTGATCGGCGATGTTGATGATGACGGTCAGCAGGTCGCCCACCTGCTTGGCCCGCGGGTCGCGGAAGAAGTCGCGGGACCCGGTGCGCCACAGCGAACTCGGCACCTGCTCGTTGGTGTTGGGGCGCGGCATGGGCATGGAGATGACGCGCGCCTCCGGCGCCATGGCGGGGTTGGAGATCTCCGACAGGCGCGGCGCCTGCCCCACCTCGGCCAGCCGCCCGCAGCCGGCGAGCGCCACCGTCAGGGCGAGGAACGGAAACAGGATGCGGGGCTGGAGCGTGCGCATGGGCGTGTCCTTGATTGGACCCAGGTGACTGGACTCAGAATTTCGCTGGGGCGGCGTCGGGCGGACCGGCGACGGTGACCGTCTGCGGACCGGTGATGGTGCCGGTGACGACGATGCTGCTGGCGACGTTCATCACGCGCACCAGATCCCCCACCCCGCCGTCCTGAAGGGCGCGGCCCCGCGCCATCAGTTGCAGCGGCCCGTCCTCGTAGACGAGGCTGACCGGCTTGTTGCGCTGGACCACCAGCGGGGCGCCGACCGCGGAGGTCTGGATCAGCCGCCCGGCGGACAACTGGCGGCGGCTGGCCAGCCCGGCCAGACTGTCGCGGGAGGTGACGACGGCGCCGTTCAGCCGCTCCAGCGGCATCGGGATGGTGGTCAGGTCGGTGTCGGCGATCACCTCGCCGGGCAGGATGCGGCGGGTCGGCACCGGCACCTCCACCATGATCTCGGCCTTGGCCTTCACCTCGACGATGCGCCCGTCGCTGCTGACCAGCGCGCGGATCAGGCCGCCGCGCGGGTCGTAGGACAGGTCGCGCACCGCCTCCACCGGGCCGGAGAAGGGCACGGTCAGCACCACCGACACCCGCGCGTCCGGCGGCACCGCCGGGCCGAGCGAGGCCGCCAGCTCCTGCGCCAGCAGCGCCTCCACGGCGCCCTCGCCATCGGACGGGTAAGCCGCCTGGGCGGGTGCCCACAGCAGGTGCAGGACGACCGCGAGGGCCGCCGGATGGAGGACGGAACGCCGCATGGCGGTCATCGCATGTTGGAGAGCGTGGAGGCCATCTGGTCGCCGGCCTCGACCACCTTCGCGTTCATCTCGTAGGCGCGCTGGGCCGAGATGAGTTCGGTGATCTCCTGCACAACGTTGACGTTGGAGGATTCCAGGTACTTCTGCCGGATGGTGCCGAAGCCGGCCTGCCCGCCGGTGCCGTCCTGCGGCTCGCCCGAGGCGGGGGTGGAGCGGAACAGATTGTCGCCCATCGCCTCCAGCCCGGATTCGTTGACGAACACCGTCATCACGAGCTGCCCCAGCACGCGCGGGCGGGTCTGCCCGTCCACGAAGGCCTGCACCTCGCCGGAGCTGTTCACGGCGATTTCCCGCGTGCCCTGCGGCACGGTGATTTCCGGCATCACCGGGTGGCCGTCGCTGGTCACGATGGTGCCCTCCGGCGACAGCTTGAAGCCGCCGGCGCGGGTGTAGGCGGTTTCGCCCGCCGGCATGCGGACGTTGAAGTAGCCGCGCCCCTCGATGGCGAGATCCAGCTCGTTCCCGGTGGAGGTCAGGTTGCCGGTCGTGTTGATGCGGTTCACCGCCCCCGGACGCACGCCGAGGCCCACCTCGATGCCGGTCGGGATGATGGTGCCGGCGTCGGTGGACTGGCTGCCCTGGCGCCGCTCGGACTGGTACATCAGGTCCTGGAACTCGGCGCGCCCGCGCTTGAAGGCGGTGGTGTTGATGTTGGCGATGTTGTTGGAGATGACCTCGACGTTCAACTGCTGGGCCATCATGCCGGTCGAAGCGATGCTGAGCACGCGCATGGACGCAATCTCCTGATTAAGCGGATTTGCCGAGGCGGTTGATGGCGGAGCGCAGCAGTTCCTGCCCGTCGTCCATCATGCGGGTGACCGACTGGTAGTCGCGCGTCAGCTCCATCATCCGCGACATCTCGGCGATGGCCTGGACGTTGGACTGCTCCAGCTTGCCCTGGACGAAGCGGACTTCCGGGGCCGGCAGCGGCTGGGCGTCCCCGGCGTCGAACAGCACGTCGCCGGTCTGGGCCAGTTCCTGCGGAGTCTCGAAGCGGACGACGCGCAGCCGGGCGATCATTTCGTTGTCGGCGGACACCAGCCCGTCGGTGCCGATCTCCATCCGGCTGCGGTCCGCCGGGATGACGATGGGCTGCTGGTTGTCGTCGAGATAGGGGAAGCCCCCGGCGTTCACGAGCTGCCCGTCCACGTCGCGCCGCATCCGCCCGTCGCGGGTGTAGCGCGGGCCGTCCGGCGTCTGCACCTGGAACCAGCCGTCGCCGTCCAGCGCCACGTCGTAGGGGTTGTCGGTCGGCTTCAGCCCCCCGGCGGTGAAGTCGGTGTAGGTGGCGCGATCGATGGTGAAGGCGATCTTGTCGGACGGCTTCATGCCGCCGCGCTCCATCGCCGCTTCGAACAGCATGCGTTCGCCGCGGAATCCGGCAGTGTTCATGTTGGCGATGTTGTTCGCCACGACATCGAGCTGCCGGCGCAGCGCCACCTGCCGCGACAATCCGATGTAAAGGGGATTCTCCATCGCCGGACACCTTCAGTTTGAACGCCGCCTTAACCTAGGTGATGCAGTTTAAAGCCGGGTTTCAACATGAGGCACCGCGACGGAAACCGACCGGTGTCTTACGGGATTCGAATCCGATTTAGATAAAATTTGGGGCAGTCGCGATGCATCCCTGCCGGTCCTTTTCCGCCGCCTTGGCTCTGCTGCTGGTCACCACCGCCCTGACGGCGCAATCCGCCGCCGGGGCCACCGCCGGGGAGCCTGCGGCGCTGAACGTGCAGACGGGCGACCACGCCGATTTCTCGCGTCTGGCGCTCGTCAACGCGCAGGGCGCGCCGGCGGTGGATGTGGGAAGCTGCGGCGGACGCATCGCCTTCCCACAGGCCGCGGCCTGGCCGTTGGAGGCGCTGAACGGCACCTATTCGCGGCGGCTGACCGGCTTCCAGGCGGCGGACGAGGGGCGCAGCCTGACCGTGGATTGGCCCTGCGGCGCCCGCGTCACCGTGCGCCGGGAGCGGCGGATCACCTTCATCGACGTGGCCGACCCGCCGCGCCCCGCGCGCAAGCCCGGCAGCCCGGTTCCGGCAACCACCGAAAGCACCCTGCTGGCCGAGGCGCCCGGCGCGTCGGTGTTCCCGGTGATCGCACCGCCACAGGAGCCGGAGCCGGAGCCGGCACCCGTCAGCCTCGCCTCCGTCAGTCTCGCCGAGCGGCTGAATCCGGTCGCCAGCGCCCAGGCGCAGCCCATGGTGCAGGCGCCGCCCCCCGCCCCGCACCCCGCGCCGAAGCCGGCCCCGCCGCAATCGAAGCCGGAACCCGCCAAAGCGGTGGCTGCCGTGCCGCCGCCACCGGCTGCTCCCCTGGCTCCTCCTGCGGCTCCTCCCGTCCAGGCCGACCCGCCGATCCGCGCCTTCGATTTGGACGCCTGGGCGGGCGACGACTACCCCTCGCGCAAGCAGCATCTGGAACAGCGCATCGCCGAAAGCCAGGGCCGCGCGCGGGTGGAGGCGCTGATCGCCATGGCCCGCTTCACGCTGGCCCGCGCCATGCCGGAGGAAGGCCGCGCCGCGCTGGACGCCGCCGAAAGCCTGACGCCGGGACCGGACCAGCGCTATGAGCTTCGCCTGCTGCGTGACGCCTTCCGCGCGCTGGACGGCACCGCCGACCCGGACGACAGCCAATTCGTGCGCGCCCAGCCGACGCCCGCCGCCGCCGACCATCACGTCTGGCGCAGTGTCACCCTGGCCCCCACCCGCTGGGCCGATGCGAAGACGGGCCTGCCCTACGCGCTGAAACGGCTTCTGTCCTATCCCGCCGACCTGCGCGGGCGGCTGCTGACCCTGCTGGCCGAATCCGCTGGAGAGGCGGCGGACGGGGCGGCGCTGAACCTGATCGTGCTGGAGATGATCACGCTCGACGGGGTGGGGTCCGCGGACGGACGGCTCGACTATTTCCGAGGGCGTCTGGCGGAGTTGAACCGGGAAACGGCGGACGCGCTGACCCACTACAAGCGGGCCGCCGCCCTGCCGAACCTCTACGGCCACCGGGCGCAGGTCCGCTCCATCGAGTTGCGGCTCGCCAGCGGCGCGCTGGACGATCCCGGCGCCATCGCGGAGCTGGAAAGCCTGCGCTACGCCTGGCGCGGCGGCGATGTGGAAACGGACGCGCTGGCGGCGCTCGGCGCCGCCTACACCCGCGTCGGGCGCATCGATGCGGCGCTGGACATCTTCGGCCTGCTGGGCCGCCGCTTCGGCGCGACGGCGCGCGGGCGCGCGGCCCTGACCACCGGGCGCGGGCTGCTCGACGCGGTGATCGGCCATCTGGAGGCCACGCCGGGCACCACGCTGGACGCGCTGTCCCTCCAGGTGCGCCATGGCCGCACGGTGGCGCTGACGGACGACGGCTCGGGCACGCGGCAGCGCCGGCTGGCCCGGCTGCTGGCCCGCGGCGGCTTCACGCTGGAGGCCGCCCGCCTGCTGCATGCACTCGCCGAGGACGCGCGCGGCGCGCGGCGCACGGACATCGGGCTGGAGTTGGCCCGCGTGCTGCTGGACGCCGGGCGCGGTGCGGAGGCGCTGGCCGTGCTGGAC
>JAEYPE010000223.1 GCA_023411035.1 Pseudomonadota bacterium | reverse complement strand
GGGGTGCATCCAGCGGCGCTGCGAAAATATACCGTAAGGACGGCCTTTTCGGCCTGATTTCGGCAGGTTTCGGGTCGGTTTTAGCCTTGGGCGGCGGATATGGCGCGTAATGATGGCGTGCAATCCGATTTCCACGCCATATCTCTAGCGGGCCTCCAACATTTCACGCCATAAACCGCCCCTTTATCCGGAGGGTCAGGACTGCGTGCAATGCGTCGAAGCCACCTCATCCAAGACCGGTTCCTGGTTTCCTATGGCCACGGTTAAGATGGCGTGCAATGCGCTAGCGTATATTTTCGCAGCAGCGCTGGACGCACCCCTACTCAAGGGTTGTGCGTTCCTTGTTACATTTCTCATCATAGGAGCAGAAAGGCTGATACAGGAGAAGCCAGGTGCCCGCTGTTTCCGCTTCGATACAATCGACCTTACCTTCCAGATGTGGCATCGACGTCCTCTCCGAGCCTCTGTTTCTAGCCCGATTCAGCAACGGTGAGAAACGACGGGTTGATCTCGCCACCTTGCTGGCCGGTTTCCTGATGGGGCAGATCGTCGACTACGGCCCGGGCCGCCTTCACCAGAAACTCCGTTTCCTGATGAAGCACGCCGCTCTGCTGTGCGTCATCGAACGGGTTTCGGGCGAATCGATCCTTGGTGAGCATGAAGCCGGCTTCGGAGACGAGCGCAGCCTGGCGGCGATCGCCGACACCATCCGGCGTTTGTGGCGAGACACGCTCGGGCCGACGACCGCGTGCCTGGTCGCTCCGATCGACCAGCCGGCCTATCTGCAGATGCCAGTGCTCGGTGTTTCCACGCTGACCAACGAGCGCACTCTGGAAGACCTGGGCGTCGTCGTGGCCAGCCGCAACATGGCCGTCAAGACGTCCGTCGAGTTGCTGCGCCGGGATGATCCAAACACCATCGTTCTCCTGATCCACGCCCTGTGCGACAGCCCCTACCGCCAATACCTGGCCAGGAACGCCGGCGGCGCCCGCATGACGCACCCGACCGTCCTGCCCCTGTGGGATGACAATCTGTCGGCCCTTTTCCGCTGCCTGTTCGACTGGTACGCGGCCGATGCTCCGGAGCAGCCGTATGGCCAGACTTCCTTCGGCATGTACGGCGACTTGCCCAAGATGTCCCTCAGTCTTTCCGAGATCCAGCGGCACGTCACATGGCTGATCCCTCTGGAGGAAAACGCCAAGGGCATATCGCGCCTCGCGTTGCGCTGGCCCGTCGACGACCAGGCCCGCCCGGACCGCGTGTTCGATGAAGGCGGCGCCCTCGCCGTCCGCGGCGCCGTGCTGGCCAAGGCGATCATCGCAGACTTCAAGGAAGCCGGCATGCTGACGGGTGATCCCGGCCTGCCCTTCCGCTCGGCGACGATCAAGGAGGGCGTGTCCCGACCCGGGTCGGCCGTGACGCTGGGGACCTCGGCCTTCTCGGTCGGCCGGGCCGGTGAGATGATCTACGGCTCCCATGACGGAAACGCCTTCCTTGTCCACCCCTCCCCCGCGGCCGCCATGACCATGGGACGCCGGCGGGACCTGTTTGGCGACCTCGGGAGCCCGAGCCACCTCTATTTCTTCGGCATGCGGACCGACAAAGGAAAGACGCTGTCGGAGCACGCGCTGATGGTTCCGGCGCCGGTTCCCGGCGGGCAGGTCTATCTTGACGGAGCGGAGGTCGACGAGGGTATCCGGCTGCGTCTGCTGGCCGAAGCCGTCCACACCATGACCACCGTCGTGACGAGGGTTCAGGACGAACTCAGGAAGGCACTGACCATCCTGCTGCGCGAGAGCGTCCGAGGCGAAGCCGCCGACCGAACGAAGGACGTCGACATCCCGAAGCCTCTGCTCGCCCGGCGTTCGTCCCTGGTGGCCATGGTCGACGAGCAGGCCATCCTGATGCTCGGCGATGCCGTGGCTTCCACGCCGTTGTCCGGCGATGCCGCGCGGTGGAAAGACGACCTGATCCGGGTCTGGACGGTGCGCATGTTCGATGTTGCCCAATCCGTTCTCGAGAAGGCCGCTGCCGAATTGGCCGTCCGCAACGGCACGCGCGCCCGCACCGCGGCGGCGATGGCCTTGATCGCCTTCGCGCGCAGCCGCCTGAAGGTCGCGGCGCTCAACAGCAACCCGTCCATCGACGTCATTCTGACCACTGCGAGGTCCACGGTGAATCAGACCGCCACCGCCGCGCTGGAGCGCGCCGCGAAATCCACCTCCGTCCTCAGCCGGGCGCTCAACGACATGGGCGGCGGCGTGGTGTTCGACAACCAGACTCGCCACGAGATCCTGCGGGCCTCGCCCGAGGATCTGCCGATGGCCTACTGGCGCTTGGCGGCTCTCGCCGACCTGCCGGCCGACGACGATGAGGCGGTCGTGCCGCTCTGGCTGGCCATCATGCGCGGCATGGCCGCCGTCCGCCATGCCGCGTCTCAGGACAATACCGGTCCCGGCTTCGGCGCCGCGCTCTGCTTCGCCAAATACCCGGCCGCCCGCATCGATGCGCTGGTCGGCGGCGACGCCGCGCGCATGGCCGGCGAAGTCGAGGCGGTGACCAGTTTCCTGAAGGCCGAACGGCGCCAGTTCGCCGACTGGACGGCTGTTCTGGCGCTCGGCATCGCGGTGGCCGAAAGCGACCTCGATGCCATCGAAGCCGTCCGCGACCACATCGTCCGCGACTACGCCCTGGCTGATGCCGGCGTGTACGCGAAGCGCAAAGCCGCCAAGCAGGCCAAGACCGCTTGATCGGTGCCGCCCAGGCGCCCGTTTATCTGAACTGCCCACGCATGGGGACATCAACATGACCAGCACCGTCACGCAGCGAAATCAGGTTTTCTCCGAGGCTCTGGAAAAGGCGATCGCCGAGGCTGTCGGTTGCGGCCGCCACCGCATCATCATCACCGCCCTCCTTCCCAATGTCGCGACGCTGCTGAACCGTGATTTGGCCGGAATGGTCAAGCAGATCCTCCATGGCGACGCGATCCGCGAGCGGACGTCGAGCCAGTGGTTCAAAGCCCGCACGCGAGATCTCGCCTACGGCGGCGCGTCGCTGTCGACCATCGCCGCCGCGCACGGCCTCGGCCGCTCGGTCCGCTCGCGCCACATCTTCCCCGTGCTGGTGAAGGCCCGTCTCGCCAAGAAGATCGGCGAGGCCGCCGGCGCTTGGTCCCAGGCCCTCAGCGATCTGTTCGTCGCCGAGAAACCTGAGGAAAACAAGGCCGCCTCCCCGGCCGCCGCTCCCGAGGCTGGAAACGCCGATCCGGTCAAAGCCGAAGATTCGAAGGCCGCTGGCAAGAAGGGCGGCAAGTCGCGCAGCGAGGCCAAGCGGGACCAGGGCATCGAGGAGCATGGCGAGGGTTTCCTGTCGCAGCCGATCGTGCTCGGTGACAAGGAGATTGAGGTGGCCGCCCAGATCGCCGAGGCCATGCACGAGAGCGGCATCAAGCCGGAGGACCTCCGGGCTGTGATCGACGAGGCGACCAAGAGCGAGAAAGCGTTCACCGCCAAATACGGCGAGCGCCTGGGCGATTCGACGAAGACGATCTACAACGCGGTGGCGTCTCTGCGGTCCATGGGCTCGTGGGCCGGCATCGACGCTGTCCTCTATGGGCGCTTCGCCACCTCGGACCTGGTCACCCGGCTCGATCCGGCGGTGCACGTCGCGCACGGCATCGGTGTCACCCCGCTGGCGAAGACCATCGATTTCTTCTCCGTCCGCGATCAGATCAACGACGAAGGAACCGCGCACATCAACAACACAGAGGTGTCGTCGACTCTGCGCCACCAGCACCTGGTGGTCGATCTCGACCAGATGTGGGCGAACCTCGGTCCGTCCGCATCGAAGGACGCGGTCGCCGACCTCGTGTGTTGGTTGGTGGGCGTGACGGCCAGCGGCGTGCCGGGTGCCAAGGTCGGCGGCACCGCGCCGTACCAAGCGGCCGAAGGGCTGGTCGTGGAAATCGGCCGCCACATGCCGCGCTCGCATGTCGGCGCCTTCGTGACGGCCATCCAGCCCAAGCGCGGCGAGAATCTTTACGAGATCGCCCGCCAGCGGCTCGCCGCCTACATCACCGAGAAGGACGCCGAGAACGGCGCGCCGGAGCGGCGTTACGCCTCCACCAGCATGCCGTTGGACGGCGCGCAGAAGGGGGCGGTCCCCGAGATCTGTGCCGCCCTGCGCTCCTGGATCACGACGGAGTGGGCGCCGCCCCGCACGGGTGCGGAGGTCGACGCGGCCGTGGCCACGATTGCCGCCGAGTGATCGGCCGCCACGATCTCAAGGATGCGCTCCGTGGACATTCTTCTGTTGCGCCTGGAGGGGGCCATGATGGCCTTCGCTGGCGCGTTCTCTGGACCGGACAGCGACGGTCCGTTCGGTTTTCCGTTCCCCTCCGCCCTGACCGGGCTGATCGCCAACGCGCTCGGCTGGTCCTACCTCGACGGCGAAGCGCACGACCGCCTGCAGGATCGGCTGCGGTTCGTTGCCGGCGTCGAGACGCCTGGTGCGCTGGTCGCCGACTATCAGACGGCGGCGTTGTCGAAGCCGCACATGCTGGCCACCGAGAAGCGTCCCATGTGGGGGGCGCAGACCGGAGCCTTTGCGCCGGTCTATCGCGGCGGCTCCAGCGAGGCGAAGACCGGGACCGACGTGCGCACCCGCTCCTACTGGTGCGGGCGCTCCATCCTTGTGGCCATGACCCTGGAGGACGCCCAGGAGCGTCCGACGGTGCCGCAGGTCGCGAAGGCGCTGCTGGAGCCGGCGCGCCCCCTCTTCCTGGGGCGGACCAACTGTCCGCCGTCTGCGCCGATCCTCGCCGGCGGCGTCGAAGGCAAATCCCTTGTCGAGGCGCTGGCTCGTCACTTGCCCCCAAATGCGGAGATGTTCGCCTCGCTGGCGGAGATCGGCCCGCGGCAGACTGGCGACCGCGTGCTCGTCGAGCCCGGCCGGCGCGCCTGGACCCGTTACGGCGCTGGCGTGCGCCACCCCGATTCCCAGTTCTACGTCGTGCGGAGGACCCAGCATGCTTGATCTTGCCACCCACGCCGCGTCGGATGTGGCGGAGACGCTGAACCTGGTGCAGATCGAGGTCGATGTCCGGCAGGCGGTCCGCTACCTGGAGCCGCTGATGCCGAAGGCCAACCACGAGCGGTCCTGCGCCGACAAGGGCCTGCTCATCAAGACGGTGCTGACCGAGTCCTTCGGCTCGCGCTCGCCGCGGCCGTTCCGCATCCACACCATGCGCGGCTCGACGGCGCTCATCGTCGGCTACACGACGGCCAGCGCCGAGGATCTGAGGGACACGCTGGCCATGACGGCGAAGCCCGGCATGGAGGAGATCTTCGCCGGCGAGATGCGCTCGCGCGCCATGCCGACAGCGTGGCGATCGGGCATGAAGGTCGGCTTCGAGACGACCTTCGCTCCGGTTGTGCGCGTGACCACCCCCCCGACGGTTTCTCTGCCGGACGGTGTGCGCGGCCATGTGCCGAAGCGGGGGGACGAGATCGACGTGATGCAGTTCCTGCGCTGGCGCATCGACGAGATCGTTTCCGGCAAGACCGACCTGCAGGCGATCGACTTCGAGCCTGTGTTCGGAACCGGATGGCGTGAGCGAATGTCCGAAGCCATTCAGAACGGCGCCGGGCTGTCGCGTGTTGGAGCGGCCGTTCCCACTCTCGCGGATGAGGAAGATGAATGGGGAGGCGACGACATCCTCGCGGGCTCCACGCTGACGCCGATCGAGCGCTGCCGGCTGGCCGCGCAGGCGATCCTGACCCGGGAAGAGGCTTACGCCAGTCTCCTCCAGCGCCGCCTGCGGGTCAACATGGCGCCGGCGGGTATAAAATCAGGCCCGAAGACGGACCGGCTGGTCATGGCGGCCGAGATCGTGCCCGGCACGGTACGCGTCACGCGCATGATGCGCGAGACCGTCTGGCGCCCGGACAGCCCGAAACAGAACCGGGCTCTTCGCCGCTGCACGCTGCCGGTGGTGGAGATGCGAGGGGTGTTGCAGATTGCCGACGGAGAGGCGTTCTCCCGTCTGCTGCGGACCGGCGTTGGCCCACATGGGGCCTACGGCTACGGCATGCTGACCCTCGGTCCTGCGTGAGGTTTCATGCTGAACGGCAGGCTGGGGCTTGAGAGCACTGGTATTCGCTACGAGGACCGTTCTGGAACGCTGTGGATCGAACGGTCCAGGGTCTGTGTCGTGGATGGGCAGGTTCGCGTCGAATGCGGCCCGGATTCCGAGCATGGGGATTCGCGCCTTGCGGTTCCCCACCAGACCCTTTGGGCGCTTCTGCTCGGCCCTGGATCGTCGGTGACGCAGGACGCTCTGCGCATCCTGGGCCGGCATGGGGTGGCGGTGTTGGCAGTCGGACAGGACGGCGTCCGCTGTTACTCTGCGCCGCCTCTGGTCAACCGGGACAGTTTCCTGGCCCGCCGCCATGCCTTGCTATGGGCGAACGAGGAATCCAGGTTGACGATCGCCAGAAAGATGTATGCGATGAGATTCGGCGAGCCATCCGCTGCCGGCTCTCTTGATGCGCTTCGCGGTATGGAAGGGGCTCGCACACGCGCCGCTTATGACATCCTCGCCAAGCAGCACCGGATCGATTGGAACGGGCGAGCCTACGACAGAGCGCGTCCGGAAAACGATGACGAGCCGAACATGGCCATCAACCACTGTTCTTCGTTCATGGAAGCCGCCGCGACGGTCGCCGTCGCTGCCACGGCGACAATTCCATCCCTTGGCTTCATTCACGAAGATTCGAGCAAGGCATTTGTTCTGGATATCGCAGACCTGTACCGGACCACGCTGACGGTTCCGATCGCTTTCCAAGCGGTCGCCACGAAACGGTACGCCAGGACACCGGGAGAGCGGGATGCTCCCTTGGAGCGGTTGTGCAGAAAAATGGCCAACCAGAGGTTCAGGCGGGAGAAAATTGTCGACAGAATGATCTCCGTCATCGTTTCTCTCGTTGGCGAAGGTGATGAGCGCACAGGGGGCGGATGATGTTTGTTGCCGTCACCCGAAACGCCTCGCCCCGCATCGCTGGTTTTCTTGCGAGCACTCTCTTGCGTGTTTCCGCAACCTGCTATGTTGGACCACGCATCACGTCCAGAGCCAGGCAAAAGATCATTGATGTTGTCGCGGAGTTCGCATCATACGATCGCGAAGCATCGGTTACATTCGTCTGGACTGATGAAGGCGCTGTCAGTGGTGTGGCAGTAGCCCATGTCAGCGAACCATGCACAAATATCATAGACATCGATGGTATCATGGTTGTTATGGAGGACATTGGTCATAAGTGAACAAAATTTATAGGATAATATGTGATTTTGGAGGTTTCCCCGCGTGACGGGGGTGAACGGCGATGTCCGGTTGCCAGTACCGGGCCTGCACCGGTTTCCCCGCGTGACGGGGGTGAACGGTTCTGGCGTGAAAAGGGCGGAGTGCTGAGCGAGGTTTCCCCGCGTGACGGGGGTGAACGCCCATCCGGGTCCTCGACACGGAAGGTGCCGCCGGTTTCCCCGCGTGACGGGGGTGAACGGCAGGCCCAGGCGCTTCTGGAGGACTGATCCTCGGTTTCCCCGCGTGACGGGGGTGAACGCCGACGCGCTTCAGGAACAGGCGACCGCCGCACGGTTTCCCCGCGTGACGGGGGTGAACGGCCACCATCGCCGCCGTGATCGGCACCATACCCGGTTTCCCCGCGTGACGGGGGCACTAGCCACCCATTGATGCCAGCGTAGCGTAAAGGTCTTTCGCGCGACGGAGATAGACGCAAATTCAACAATATGAGAATTTGTGTATCCGTTGCCGACAACGGTGTTCATTCGGACGCAGTACGTTTGGTTCTCCTGTCGAGATGGAAGGCGTGTGGTCGCATATCCAATTTCCGAGGCATGGGGCAAGACCAACGAGCGTCTTCTGGCGGAACTGCGCCGCTGGATGGAGAAGACCGGGAAGTGGATCGCATTGCCACCGCGTTCCTGGCACCCGTTGCGCTACCACTGTCTCGACGTAGCGATGGTGGCGTTGGCGATCATGTCGATGCCAGTGTTCCGAAAACGTCTTGAGGCCGCGGCCGGGCGGTCGCTCGACGATGTCGACCTGCAGCGTCTTGTCGTCATCATTGCCTTGCATGACGCCGGAAAAGCCTCGCCGCCCTTCTATCGAAAAGCGTTCGAACAGACCGGCGCCGACCACGACCTGGTCTTCCTGAAGGAGGTCCGCCGGCACCTCTACGACGGATCGCGGTCGAACATCGCTCTCGCAGCCGGTGTTGAACGCATGCTGGCCTGGACCGGCGACGGTCAGGCCCTGATGGACCTCTTCAGCGCGGTCGTGCACCATCACGGCGGGCCGCGGCAAATGCCGGAAGTATACGTTTCGGCCGCCAGCGCCTGGGAGCCGGTCGTGGTTTCCGGCCGGGAACATCGCCCCCTGGAAACGCTCGAAGGGCTGATGCGCGACATCGAGGGCGCGTTTCCACTGGCCTTCGGACCAGTCGAGCGTCCGCTGCCAGCCGGCACGGGGATGATCCACCTGCTGGCAGCCATCACCATGGCCGCCGACTGGGGGGCGTCTACCGAACGCCTCTTCCCTTACAACACGGGCACCAACGAGGACCGCGTCGCGGCCATCGCGACCATGATCGACCAGGCCGTTCTGGAGATCGGGCTCGGCGTTGCCCCGGCCCTCTCGCCAGATTTCCCGGACATCTCGGTGGTGGCCGAGGCGGTGTGCGGCGGTCGCGCTCCGCGGCCCCTGCAGGAAATCGTCCGCGATCTCCCGCTTTCGGCCCGGCTGCTGCTCCTGGAAGACGCCACCGGTGCTGGCAAGACAGAAGCGGGGCTCATCTGGGCCGTCCGTCTGCTGGCCGCCGGCGAGGTGTCCGGCTTGTGCTTCGCCCTGCCAACGCGGACCTCTGCGGCCCAGATCTACAGCCGCATCCGCGCGCTGTGCAAGACACTGATGCCGGGCCTCGATCCTGACCGCGACATCGTCTGCGCGATCCCCGGCTACGATCCTCGCGACCAGCAGGTCGGTGACGAACAGGCGGAAGAGGAAGCGCAGCGCGTCGCCACCATGGAGGACGCGGTCGACACTCAGGGCGGCGCGCGCCGGACGATTGGCTGGGCAGCCGAGTCCTCGAAAAAGTTTCTGGCCGCGCCCATTGTCGTCGGTACCATCGACCAGGTTCTCCTGTCGGGAATCCGAGTGCGGCACGCGCATCTGCGCGCGGCGTTCCTCGCCCGGCACCTCCTGGTGATCGATGAGGTCCACGCCAGCGATCCCTACATGGCCCAGTTGACGGCCGAGGTGGTGAACCGCCAGATCGCGTTGGGCAGCCGCGTGCTGTTGATGTCGGCCACGCTGGGGGCGTCAGCCCGCCGCCTTTACACCGGCGAGGCCCCCGTGCCGATCGAGGAAGCCGTGGCGGCGCCCTACCCGCTCGCCACGGCCTGCGATGTGCAGGCGGTTGCTCCTGCGGTCCAGCGGTCACGCCGGCGGTCCATGCGTGTCGTACCGGAGAACGCCACCGGAGCATTTGGCGCGTTCTCCCTGCGATGCACGCCGGTTCCCATTGGTCGGATCGACCGCAAGAGCCCGCGCGTCTCGGTAGCCGGCATGGAGCGCATCCTGGAAACCATGCGGGCCTGCGTCGCCGGTGGTGGCCGCGTGCTGGTCATCAAGAGCACAACGCGGTCGGCGCGTCGGATGCTCCGGGCTGTCCAGGACGCCGGACTTCCCGTGCTCATGGTTGCCGGTAAGCCTGCCCTCCATCACAGCCGCTTCGCCCGCGAAGACCGCCTGCTGTTGGACCATGCCATCGAAGTCGCCCTGGCCCCCGGCCGTTGTCTGTCCGAGGACGGAGAGGATGGTCGCCGGCCTGGAGGGCTGGTCTGCATCGCGACCCAGACAGCGGAGCAGAGCCTGGACATCGACGCCGATCTCCTTGTGACCGACCCGGCGCCGGCCGACGTCCTGATCCAGAGGCTCGGACGGCTGCACCGTCATCTCCGGACCGAGCGTCCGCCTGGTTTTGTCGATCCGCTGGCCTTCATCGTCGATCCAGGCAACTTCGACAACTACCTGCGCCCGCCGAGACCGCGCGAGGCGTCGCCACGTTACGTCCAGGCACAGGATGGCATGGACTTCGCCCTGGTCTACGACAACCTCCTCGCCGTACGGCGCACCGTAGAGTTCTTCCAGGCTGGTGGACCGGAAGGAAGGTTGTTCAGGCCCTACGACGACGCACGCACGCTCGTCGAGGCATGCACGGACTGGAGTGACCTGGCCGACGAATACACGCGGATGCCTGGCTCCAAGGCCGATCTCTGGCGGCGTCTCGGGGAGCGGATCTTCGCGGAAGGGCGCGTGCGCGTGCAGACCGCGGGCATGGCGGTTCTCGACTGGCGATTGCCTTTCGATGAGCAGTTGGTTGGTCAGCCCGATGAGCGGGTTTCCGCGCGTCTCGGCATCGACGAGGTGACCGTGGAGTTCCATCGGGGAATTTTTGGACCGTTCGGTCGGCCCATCTCCAACCTTTCCATTCGGCGTTCCTGGCTGTCGGGTGGTGTCGTGGATGATCCATGCCGCCCAGAAGAACTCGAAACCGTGGTGGATGATAACGGATCGGAATGGCTCCGTTTTATGGTGGGCGGGAAATCGTTCCGGTACGATTCCCTTGGTTGCCGGAAGGATAGCCGCGCCGATGACACGGCACGCGAAAGATCGTAGGAATTTCGGACGGAATTGGGAGAAGAAGGAAGTCCCGCGGATTTTCGTAGGATCATGTATGATCTTAGGGGTTTCCCCGTGCGACGGGGGTGAACGCCTCTCGATGGTGGCGTGATGACCTGGGGAACCGGTTTCCCCGTGCGACGGGGGTGAACGACAGTGCCAGTGGTGCGACGGCGCCCGCACGATGGTTTCCCCGTGCGACGGGGGTGAACGGCTGTGGCAGGACGTCCAGGCCGGCCTGTTCGGGGTTTCCCCGTGCGACGGGGGTGAACGCAGCCGGGCGACCGTCGATTTCTCGGACGGGGCGGTTTCCCCGTGCGACGGGGGTGAACGCTCGGTGGCGCCGGACAGCAGCATCTCGGCGCCGGTTTCCCCGTGCGACGGGGGTGAACGGTGACGTCGAGGCCCTGGCAGATCGCATACTCGGGTTTCCCCGTGCGACGGGGGTGAACGCTACACGACGGTCTACGCGCAGAAGGTCCGCAAGGTTTCCCCGCGCGACGGGGGTGAACGAGCCGGCCCTGCCCTATGGGGTAGACCCGTTGATACCGGTGGCGAATCATTTGAGGGAAATATTTGATGCCGATGGCGAAGTCCAGGCGGCTTGAGATGGCGGGCGTAGCGGCGGGTTGACTCCGGCATCCTCCTGCTTTTGCCGGTGCGCCGATGTCGCTTCATCCGCATGACGAATCCTCGATTCCGCCGGAAACCGCCCGGGTTGCCCGCGCCGCTTTCCCCAAGGGCACGCTGTGCCTGCGCCTGGCCGACACGCTGGGGGTCATCTACCACGACCAGCAGTTCGCCGATCTGTTTCCGCGCCGCGGTCAACCGGCGGCCTCGCCGGCACGGCTGGCGCTGGTCAGCGTGCTTCAGTTCGTCGAAGGGCTGTCGGACCGGCAGGCGGCCGACGCGGTGCGCAGCCGCATCGACTGGCAATTCCTCCTCGCCTTGGATCTGACCGATCCCGGCTTCGATCGCACGGTGCTCAGCGAGTTCCGCGCGCGCCTGATCGCCGGGCGGGCCGAGGCGCAGCTGCTCGACACGCTGCTGGCGCAACTCCGTGCGCACGGCTGGCTGAAGGCGCGCGACCGGCAGCGCACCGATTCCACTCATGTCGTGGCCACCGTGCGGGCGCTGAACCGGCTGGAGCGGGTCGGCGAAACGCTGCGCACCGCCCTGAACAGCTTGGCGGTGGCCGCCCCCGACTGGCTGAGCGCCTGGGTGCCGACCGAATGGTATGAGCGCTACGGCGACCGCGTGGAGAATTACGCCCTGCCCAAGGCGGAGGCGGAACGTCAAAAGCTGGCGGAAACGATCGGCCGACGGCCGATTGCTGCTGGAGCGCATCGCCGCGGCTGGTGACTTGGCGTGGCTTGGCCAGTTGCCGGCGGTGGATGTGCTGCGCCAACTCTGGGCCGACCAGTACACGGAAACCGAGGATCACCGGCTGACCTGGCGCCTGCCCGCCGCCATGCCGCCGCCGGCCGAGCAGATTTCCTCCCCCTACGATCCGGAGGCGCGCTACAGCGTCAAACGCGACACCGCCTGGATCGGCTACAAGGTCCACTTTACCGAGACCTGCGATCCGGAGATGCCACATGTCATCGTCAACGTCGAAACCACTCCGGCCACGACGCCGGACGACCATATGGCCGCGGTGGTCCACGCCTCCCTGAAGCAGCGGGACTTGCTGCCCGGCGAGCACTTGGTGGACAAGGGCTACACCGACGCCGAGACGCTGGTCGACAGCGCACACGACTACGGCGTCACCCTCGTCGGCCCGGTGGCCAACGATCCGAGCTGGCAGGCGCGCACCGAGGGCGGCCTCGACAAGTCCCGGTTCACGGTCGACTGGGAGCGCCAGGAGGTGACCTGCCCGGCCGGCAAGCGCAGCGCGTCCTGGCTGCCCAACAGTCATCCGAAAAACGGCGTGGTCATCGAGGCCCTGTTTGCCCGCAAGGACTGCATGCCCTGCCCGTTGCGTCCGCTGTGCACGCGCGCCAAGACCGGGGCGCGCGTCGTCGGGCTGCAGGCGCGCGAGCACCACGAAGCGCTTCAGGTCGCCCGCCGGAACCAGACTTCGGAAGCGTTCCGGGACAGCTATGCCGCACGGGCCGGCATCGAAGGCACCCATGGCCAAGCGGTTCGGCGCTGCGGTCTGCGTCACTGCCGCTATCTGGGGCTGCCCAAGATCTACCTCCAGCACATCCTCACCGCCGTCGCCCTCAACGTCGTCCGCATCGCCGAGTGGCTGGCGGGAACGCCCCTCGCCAAGACCCGACAGTCGCGGTTCGCCGCCCTGCAACCAGCGGCCTGACCCCGCCCAGAAGAGCGCTGGACATTTCGCTCAAATGATTCGCCACCGGTGTCACTGTTGGGTCTACCCCATCACCGAGACTGCGCCAGTAGGCGCCGTGAGAGGCGTGAGGGTGTGCCGCAGCCAGTGCAGGATACCGAGCCAAGAACTGGCTGCGCACACACGGTGATCCGATGGAAGCTTTGATCGATGTGATCCAGGACCTGAAGATTGGGCAGAAAGCCGATCGATGGCAGAGAGATGTTCAAGGGCGCGACCATGATGAAGGAGATTTCCCTTCATATGGCGGTCCTGGCCTGCGAAGGAGATTGCACCTATTTCCGGCTGTTCAGCGCCACCCACTCAACTTCTGTTTGATCACACAAAACTTGGAAGAGCCCAGTTTTCAATTCGGCTGACACGTGCCCAGCGGCGTCTACTTCGTCAACCGCATCATGCCCGCCTTCACCCTGCCGGAACCGGTCGAAGCCTGAACCCTCGGGCGCGCCAGAATCCAGGGTGCCGATCTCTGGGGGTAATATGACGCGCAATACGCTACAGTATATTTTCGCTGAGTTGCTGAAAACACCCCAACTCGCACTTGGGCGCGCTCCAGGCCATGACGGACGCAGCCTGCGGATTACTGGAATGCGAATATTGAACTCGCGCAGCACCAGCCCTCTGCGGAGTAGTAGCAATCAGGAGTTGCAGAGTGCACCGCAACCGGATGCAGCATATCCAGCGCCCCTCGAACACAATTCTCATGAGCTTTCTCTGCAAGCGCGTTGGCGCGGACGGAATGCCTACTAGGAGTCACAAAAGTTTATTCTCCTTAGAGTTATTCTGGCGCAGCCTCAGCCTTCTGTAGTACACATTCGAATCGGAAGCCGTGCTTTTAGCTAGAATCCTTGCATAATCCGCCGCCGAAAGTTGAGCAAATTTAACGTTTGAACGCCTTGCCGCCTTAGGGAACAGAGAGCCATGGACAGCATCAACGGTATCGACCCGACCTCGGCCGACACGATGGCCGCTTCCGCCGACACTGCAGTGGCAAGCGCCGAATACCAGATACTGCGTGCTGCTGACCCGGCATCCAACAGGGGTCGCAAGGAGGTGCTGTTCGTCGACTCGGGTGTTTCAGGTGTGTCCGCCCTGCTGGAGGAGAGCAAAGCCGGTATCGAGGTCGTTCTTTTGGATGGAACGGCCGACGGTTTGTCGCAAATGGCCGCGTGGGCGCAGTCGCATGTCGGCTACGATGCCATTCATGTGATCAGCCACGGGGCGCAAGGCTCGGTCCGGTTGGGTGCACTGACCCTCGATCAGGCGACGGCGACGGCACGGGCTGCGGATCTCGCCGCCGTCGGGGCGGCGCTCACGGCGCAAGGCGATCTCCTGCTCTACGGTTGCGAGGTCGCCAAGGGCGAAGGGCGTGCCTTTCTGAACCACCTCGCGGCGCTGACGGGAGCGGACGTCGCGGGATCGGACGATCTGACGGGCGCAAACGCCCTTGGCGGCAACTGGGTCCTGGAAGCGGCAACCGGACCGATGGAAGCCGCCAACGCGGTCAGCGGAAACGGCCAGGAAAATTACAGCGGCGTCCTCAGCACCACCGTGTCGGCCGGCAGCACGCAGACCGGCACGACGTCGACCCTGCAAGGCGACATCATCAACAACGGCACGGTGATCTTCGACCAGACCACCGACGGCACCTATGCCGGGGCGATGTCGGGCAGCGGCTCGCTGACCAAGAGCGGCACCGGCACCCTCACGTTGTCGGGCGCCAACACCTACAGCGGCGGCACCACCGTGTCGGCCGGCACGCTGGCGGTCTCCAGCGACGCCAACCTGGGCAGCGGGACCCTGACCTTCAGCGGCGGCTTCTTCAAGGTCAGCGGCACCACCACGATCGCCAACGCCATCGTTTTCGCTGTCACGGCCACGCCGATCACCGTGGACAGCGGGGTGACCGCAA
>JAEYPE010000212.1 GCA_023411035.1 Pseudomonadota bacterium | reverse complement strand
GGGCGATGGTGGGCAACGCCTTCACCATCACCGGCACGGCCATGACCGGGACGGCCACCGCCGGCAACGGCAGCCAACTCGGCGCCGGGCAGGTGCAGGCGGAGACGGTGAACGGCGTCACCTACCTGCGCATCGGCACCGACGCCACGGCGGGCGCCGACGTGACGCTTCGCTTCGCCGGGGGCTTCACGGCGGACCAGTTCCAGGTCAGCGGCAGCGGGATCACCCTGAGCGGGACTCCCTCGACCCCGCCGACCACGACTCCCCCGACGACGGAGCCGCCGGTGGACAATCGGCCCTTCACGCCGATGCAGCGCACGGTGGGCGGCGTGACGGAGGACGTGAAGGCCTACGCTTACGACGGCCCGGTCTCCGGTCTGCAATGGAGCTTCCTGGGCGATGAGCGCGGCGAGGTTCTGGGCGGCTCCGACGGCAACGACTTCCTCAACCTGCTGGGCGGCGACGACGCGGCGGCGGGCGGGGCCGGCGACGACGTGCTGGACGGCGGCGCGGGCTCCAACTGGCTGATCGGCGGGGCGGGCAAGGACACCTTCTTCGTCGACGGGCGTGGGGGCCAGACCACCTGGTCCACCGTCGTTGATCTGGAGCAGGGTGAGTGGTCCACCATGTGGGGTTACAAGGAGGGCGTCTCGAAGCTTTCCTGGGAGGAAATGGGCGGTGCCGAAGGCTACAAGGGCGCCACGGTTCGTTGCGACATCGACGGCAACGGCACCATCGATGCCAGCATGACCTTCACCGGCAAGGCCGTGGGGGCGATGACCGTCACCACCGGCATGGCCGGCAGCGAGCCCTACATCGCCTTCATCACCCTGTAAGCCGGCTTGCCTTCAAAGGCTCAGTTGCTCACCACCGGCTTGCGGACGGCCTTCTGGCCGTCGGCCTTCGCCACCGCCTTCACGGCGGGCGGCGCCACGTCCTCGGTGGAGGCCTGCTGAAGCCGGCCTTGCTGGCTCGCCTTCGACGGGAAGGCCACGGGCAGGAACATCGCGGCGAAGACGGCCACGGCGATCAGCGTCTTCACGGCTTCCCAGGCGAAGCCGCCGCGACGCGGGGACTTGGACAGCGAAAGGGCATCGCCCGCCTCCAGGGCGGTCGCCGGAGCAGCCGGCATCGGCTGGACTGCGGTCATGGACATGGCAGACACTCGTGTTCGGGTTCGCCGGATTGGTGTCCCCACTATCGCAAGGGGTATGCCATGCATCCCGATCCTGCGATCCACGATCCTTCGTTTGGAAATTATCTCAAAATCAAAACAGTGTTAAGGATTTGGCTTTTATTTGGCTTTTCTGCCCGTCCGCTGCGGGCATGCCCTTTCGCGGGCGCAAAAGGCCCTTTCCGGGCGGCGGGCCCGGCAAAATCCTCCCCTTGCCCGGCGATTTCTGCCGCCCGCCCGGAAAATACTGCCGTGTGGAGTGGGAGCCTTGCCGGCGGGGCCGGCCTCAGGCCATTTCGCGGATCAGGGCGATCTGGCGTTCCAGGCAGCGCGGCAGATCGAAGCGCTCCACCGCCGTCTCCCGCGCGGCGCGGGCCAGCGGGGCGAAGGCGCCGGGGTCCGCCAACACCGCGACGGCCTTGTCGGCGATGTCCTGGGGAGAGAAGAAATCGGCCAGCAGCCCGTTCTCCCCATGCCGGATGACCTCCCGCACCGGGGCGGTATCGGAACCGATCACCACGCAGCCGAGCGCCATGGACTCCACCATCGACCAGGACAGGACGAAGGGATAGGTCAGGTAGACGTGCGCCCGCGACACCCGCAGGACCGACAGGTACCAATCGTAGGGGAGATGCCCCAGGAAATGGACGCGCGCCGGGTCCAGCGGCACTTCGGCCAGCATGGCCTCCCGCCAGCTCTTCGCGCCGCCGGGGGGCGGCGAGCCGTAGCTGACCTCGTCGCCGCCAGCGATCAGCACATGGGCCTTGGGCCGCGCCTCCAGGATGCGCGGCAGGGCGCGGATGAAGCTGGGGAAGCCGCGGTAGGGTTCCAGGTTGCGCACGGCGTAGGTCAGCACCTCGTCCCCGCGCGTCAGCACCGTGCCGTTCGGCAAGGTGACGCGGATGTTCGGGTCGGGCAGGAGCCGCGCGGTGTCCACGCCGTCGTGGATGACCTCGATTTTCGGGTGGAACGGCGCCGGGTGGGAGGCGCGCTGCCACTCGGTGGGGGCGATGCCGCGGTCGCAGGCTTCCAGGGACAGCAGCAGCGGCGTGCTGCGCATCCGCAACCGCAGCACCGTGTCCGCATTGACCGGAACCGACGGGTCGAAGCCGACGTCCAGCCCCTGGGCGCGGTAGAAGAACTCGCAGTAGTTCAGGTAGGGGACGTTGGGGAACACGTCCTTGACGAACAGCGTCTCGCCCCAGCCCGGATGGCCGACGACGATGTCGGGCCGGAACCCCTCCTCGCGCAGGCCCATCAGCAGCCGGGCCACGCCCTGGCCGTGCAGGACCGCGTTCTCGGTGGAGATCAGATAGGGATGCGCGTTCTCCCGCGCCTTGCGGCTGGGCTGGTAGGAGAGGCGGCGCACGTTCGGGATGTCCCGGTCGGTGCGCTTGGTGATGAAGACGACGCGGTTCGCCGGGTCGGCGGCCAGACGGGCGGCCAGATGCTTGTACTGGCCGGGCATGTTCTGGTGGATGAAGACGATGTTCATGGTGTCTCCGGCAAGGACCGCCCTGATGTTTCTGGCCGTCAGGCGCGCCCGGCGCCGAATTTTTCCCGCAGCTTCGGCCCGACCTTCGGCAGCAGAACGGACAGGATCAGCAGGCTGAGCCCGATGACGGTCGGCGCGATCCAGTCCGGCTTGCCGGCCAGGGCGTGGTCGCCCGCCGCACCGAACTGCACGAAGGCCACCGTCATCGGCAACTGCCCGACCAGCGACCCGAAGGCATAGGCCCCAAGCCGCACCCGCGTCAGGCCGAGCGCGTAGTTCACCCCGCTGTGCGGCAGCACGGGAACCAGCCGCAGCATGGCGACGGCGCGCCAGCCGCCGGTCTCCAGCCGGCGCAGGACGTCGCCCCAGCGCGCCCCGTCCAGGGCCGGGACCAGCCCGTCGCACACGTAGCGGGCCAGCAGGAAGCCGGTGGAGGCGCCGATCACGCTGCCCGCCGCCGCCAGCACCCCACCCCACCAGATGCCGAAGACCAGCCCGGCGACCATCGCCATGACGGAGCGCGGGAAGAACAGCAGGCTGGCCAGGATGTGCAGAAGCAGGAACAGCACCGGCGCCGCGGGGTGGTGGCGCAGGATGTCCTGAAGCGCGTCCATCCCGAAGGTGCCGTGCCACGCCCACCAGGCCCCGGCCCCGCCGAGCAGGAGCAGCACGAGCAGACCCCGCCCCAGGTTGCGGAGGACGGACAGGGAAGGCGGACGGCGCTCGGCCATGGTGCGGGCCTTTTCTGGTGGGCCTTTGGTTCTCGGGCCGTCGCATCGGACGGTCCGGTTTGCATATCACGGGCATTGCAGCACCGCGAGAGACGATCGCGGGCCGCACATTTTCAAAAGCCGGAACGGCCGGCGCGACTTCCGACATTTGCATTGAATGCCGGAAATGCCACACTAAAATGCCCCCAAAGCGCATACCTCCCATCGCGAAAGGTTAAATCCGCTCCTATGGCCAAGCTCAACTACGTGTTCACCAGCGAGTCCGTGTCCGAAGGCCATCCGGACAAGGTGTGCGACCGCATCTCCGACGCGATCGTCGATCTGTACCTGTCGCACGACCCCTACGCCCGCGTGGC
>JAEYPE010000197.1 GCA_023411035.1 Pseudomonadota bacterium | reverse complement strand
GGCGTCTCGGCGTTGGTGCGCACCTTCATGCGGCGGATCTCGTCGGCCCAGCCCATCAGGGTGGCGAAATCGCCCGACAGCTCCGGCTGGATCGTCGGGACGGCGCCCAGCATCACCTCGCCGGTCGAGCCGTCGATGGTGACGAGGTCACCCTCCTTCACGACGATGTCGCGGACCGTCATGGTCCTGGTCTTGTAATCGACGCGCAGCTCGCCGGCGCCCGACACGCAGGCGCGGCCCATGCCGCGGGCGACCACGGCGGCGTGACTGGTCATGCCGCCGCGGGTGGTCAGGATGCCGCGGGCGGCGTGCATGCCGTGGATGTCCTCCGGCGAGGTCTCCACGCGGCAGAGGATGACCGCCTCGCCCTGACCGGCGAGCGTCTCGGCCTCGTCGGCGGTGAAGACGACCTTGCCCGAAGCGGCGCCCGGCGACGCCGGCAGGCCCTTGGCGATGACGTTGCGCGCCGCCTTCGGGTCGAGCGTCGGGTGGAGGAGCTGGTCGAGCGAGGCCGGGTCGATGCGGCGGACGGCCTCCGCCTTGTCGATCAGCCCTTCATCGGCGAGATCGACGGCGATCTTCAGCGCCGCCGGGGCGGTGCGCTTGCCGTTGCGGGTCTGCAGCATGAACAGCTTGTTCTGCTGGACCGTGAATTCGATGTCCTGCATGTCGCGGTAGTGCTTCTCCAGCGTGAGGCGGACCTCATTGAGCTGGTTGAAGACCTCCGGCATGACCTCTTCCATGGCGGGCAGGTCGGACTTGTTGGCGTGCTTGCCGGCGATGGTCAGGTGCTGCGGCGTGCGGATGCCGGCCACCACGTCCTCGCCCTGGGCGTTGACGAGATACTCGCCGTAGAAGGCGTTCTCGCCGGTGGACGGGTTGCGGGTGAAGGCCACGCCGGTGGCGCAGTCGTTGCCCATGTTGCCGAACACCATGCACTGCACGTTGACGGCGGTGCCCCAACTGGCGGGGATGTCGTGCAGCTTGCGGTAGGTGATGGCGCGGGCGTTCATCCAGGAGCCGAACACGGCGCCGACGGCGCCCCAGAGCTGCTCATCCACGTCCTGCGGGAAGGGCTTGCCGAGTTCGTGCTCGACGGCCTTCTTGTAGTCCTCGATGACGGCCTGCCAGTCGGCGGCGGTCAGATCGGTGTCGAGGTTGTGGTTCTTGTCGCGCTTGTGGTTGTCCAGGATCTCCTCGAAATGGTGGTGGTCGACGTCCAGCACCACGTTCGAGTACATCTGGATGAAGCGGCGGTAGCTGTCATAGGCGAATCGGGCGTCGCCCGAGCGCTTGGCGAGGCCGGCGGCGGTCGCGTCGTTCAGGCCGAGATTCAGCACCGTGTCCATCATGCCCGGCATCGAGGCGCGGGCGCCCGAGCGCACCGAGACCAGAAGCGGATTGACCGGGTCGCCGAAGGTGGCGCCCATGGCCTGCTCCAGCCGCTTCACCGCGGCCTCGACCTGGGCCTTCAGCTCCGGCGGATAGTTGCGGCCGTTGGCATAGAAATAGGTGCAGACCTCGGTCGTGATGGTGAAACCCGGAGGGACCGGGAGACCCAGATTGGCCATCTCGGCCAGATTGGCTCCCTTGCCGCCGAGCAGGTTCTTCATGTCAGCCCGGCCTTCGGTGGCATCGGCACCGAAGCTGTAAACCCACTTGTTCTCGCCCTGGCTCGCCATCGTGAAATCCTCGTTCACCTCTATGGTCGTCCGGCCGTCGGCTGTACGGGGAACCGGGAAGGTCCGTCCTGCGGACGGGTGTCCTTACTGGTATGACCGCGCAACCGCATCCGATGGAGCCCCTTCTATCCCCCCGCGGAAGGAGAAAACAAGACGATCCGTTGCATAGCAAAGGCGCGGCAGCGCTGATCCGAATTATGCCACGGCGCGCAAAGGAGGGCGGGGCGGTCACCCGGATACCCCTTATGCTTTGCGCGAAAAGAGAAATCCGGTGCTTCCCTCACGGCCCGCGGGCCAGATCCAGCACGGCGTCGGTGGCCGGCGGGGGCGGGCGCTGGCGGTCGGCGCCGCGGCGGCTGCGGTAGGTGCGGACGGCGATGGCGGCCCAGGTGGCGTGGAAGGCGAGGCCGCAGAGCAGGACGATCTCCCCTGGCACCGGCCCGATGGTCGCCCGCGCGAAAAACTCCTCCAGGCTGGACAGGGGGACCGGATGGATCATCAGCTTGCCCAGATAGGCCACCACCTGGATCAGGAAGATCCAGCCGTAGTTCCGGCGCAGGCGGCGGCCCACCGCCTCCAGATAGGTGATGTGCAGGCTGGGATGCCGGTAATCCTGGAACAGCGTCTCGTTCCAGCCCTTGGCGAAGTGGTCGCCCTGGCCGCGCAGGATGGGGCCGAGGAAATACAGTTCCAGCACATGGGCGCGGATTCGCCAGAAGTCGAAGAAGCGGTAGCGCCGCGCCTCGATGTAGAGGAACACGGCGACCAGAAGACCCACCAGCACCAGCGGCAGGGGGGAGGCGGTGGCGCTGCTGAAGGTCAGCGACAGGGCGATGCCGGTGGTGACGACCGCCCAGTTGGTGGTGGCGTCCAGCCGCGTGCGCCAGACGGTGCTTCGGTAGATCTCGGCCCTGTAGAGGTGGGACAGGGCCGTGATCTCGGCGGGGCTGTAGCTGGTCTTGGGTGCTTTGGCGGCGATGTCGTCCATGATCGGCGTCCTCCCCCCGTTTCTTTTTGAACGCGGGGGCCGGGGACGCCGGCGCGTCAGTGGGCGCCGCCGTCGGCCTCCAGCCCCAACCGGTCGAACAGGTGCTGGTCGGCCTCATGCTCCGGGTTGCCGGTGGTCAGCAGCTTGTCGCCATAGAAGATGGAGTTCGCACCCGCGTAGAAACAGAGCGCCTGCCCCTCGTCGCTGAGCGAGCGGCGGCCCGCCGACAGGCGGACGTAGGAGCGCGGCATCAGGATGCGGGCGACCGCGATGGTGCGGATGAACTCGAAGGCGTCCAACGTGTCCACGCCGCCCAGCGGGGTGCCCGTGACCGACACCAGCTTGTTGATCGGCACGCTTTCCGGCTGCGGCGACAGGTTCGCCAGCGTTTCCAAAAGGCCGGCGCGGTCCACGCGGCTTTCCCCCAGCCCGACGATGCCGCCGGAGCAGACCTTCAGCCCGGCGTCCCGGACGTTGGCCAGCGTGTCCAGCCGGTCGCGGTAGCTGTGGGTGGAGACGATCTGCCCGTAGAACTCCTCCGACGTGTCGAGGTTGTGGTTGTAATAGTCGAGCCCGGCCTCCTTCAGCGCGTCGGCCTGCGGACGGGTCAGCATGCCCAGCGTCATGCAGGCTTCCAGCCCCAGTTCCTTCACGTCGCGGACGATATTCGCCAGCTTCTCCACGTCGCGGTCCTTCAGCTCCCGCCACGCCGCGCCCATGCAGAAGCGGCCCGCCCCCGCCTTCCTGGCCTTTTCCGCGGCGGCGCGCACCTGGGCGCGGTCCAGCAGCTTTTCCGCCCCGACGCCGGTGTCGTACTTCACGCTCTGCGCGCAGTACTTGCAGTCCTCCTGACAGCCGCCGGTCTTGATGTTCATCAGGGTGGAAAGCTGGACCTTGTTCGGGTCGTGGTGCTGGCGGTGCGTCTCGTGGGCGCGGTGCAGCAGATCCATGAAGGGCAGCTCGAACAGGGCCAGGATGTCCTCGCGGGTCCAGCGCCGGGCGATGGTGGCGGCGGCTGAGACCGCGGTCTGCGTGGCGGTGTCGGGCATGGTCGGTCCTCGGGTCGGAAATACGAATCAGAGAAGGGTGTCCGCGGCCTCGCGGATCGCGGCGTAGGCGCGGTCCAACTGCCCGTCCGTGACGCAGTAGGGCGGCAGAAGGTATATCACGGGGCCGAGCGGGCGCAGCAGCAATCCCTGGTCCAGGAAGAAGCGCTTCAGCGTCTGCCCGACCGCGGCGGTATAGCCTTGCGCATCGGTCACCTCGATGGCGGCGATGGTGCCCATGACGCGCCCGCGCGACAGCTTCGGGTGGGTGGACAGGCCGGCGATGGCGTCGCGGTGCCGCTCCTCGATGCGCCTGAGGTTGGCGGCGGTCTCCGCCGAGGTCGTCAGTTCCAGCGAGGCCAGAGCGGCGGCGCAGCCCAGCGGGTTGGCGGTGAAGCTGTGGCCGTGGGCGAAGGCCCGGTCGAACCCGGCGCCCTTGAACGCCTCGTAGACCGCTTCGCCGCAGGCGGTGACCGACAGCGGCAGGAAGCCGCCGGTCAGGCCCTTGGACAGGCAGATCAGGTCCGGCGCCACCCCGGCCTTCAGGCTGGCGAACAGGGCGCCGGTGCGCCCGAAGCCGGTCATCACCTCGTCGAAGATCACCAGCGCACCCGCCGCCCGCACCCGCGCGGCCATGGCCCGCAGGAATTCCGGACGGCAGAAGCGCATGCCCGACGCGCCCTGGACCAGCGGTTCGATGATGACGGCGACCATCTCCGCCCCGTTGGCGGCCAGCCAGCGGTCCAGCCAATCCAGCGCCGCGGCCTCCTTCGCCTCCACCTCCGGGTCGCCGTCCCAGGTGGCGGGGTAGGGCATGCGGTCCACGGCGAACAGAAGCTCCTGGAACGGCTCGTAGAATCCGGAGCCGACGCCCGCCGCCATGGCGCCAAAGGTGTCTCCGTGATAGCTGCCCTCGAAGGCCAGGAAGCGGCGGCGGCGCCCCTCGCCCTTGTTGCGCCAGTGCTGCCAGGCGAGCTTCAGCGCCACCTCCACCGCGGTCGAGCCGTTGTCGGAGAAGAAGACGCGGCTGAGTCCCTCCGGCAGCACCTCGGCCAGACGGGCGGCGAGGCGGGCGGCGGGGGCGTGGGTGAAGTCGGCGAAGATCACCTGTTCCAGCGTGCGCGCCTGCTCCGCGATGGCCTCCGCGATGGCCGGATGGGCGTGGCCGTGCAGGTTCACCCACCAGGAGGAGATGAGGTCCAGGATCTCCCGCCCGTCCTCGGTGAACAGGCTGACCCCCTTGCCATGGGTGACGGCCAGCGGCTCCGGCGCGGTCTGCGCCTGGGTGAAGGGGTGCCAGATATGTCTGCGGTCGAGGGCGATGGTGCCGGTCATGGGAACACGCTGTCGAAGGAGGGGATGAGGGCCGCCGCCTCGGCGACGGAGGCGGCATCGAGCCGGGGCAGCGTGGGAATCTCGGCCAGCACTCGGACCTTGCCGAACCGCTCGATGGCGGCGCGGTTGCCGGGGTTGGGCGGGCCGTTCAGCACCACCCCGGCCACCGCCAGCCCGCGCGCCCGCAACGCCTCCAGGCTCAGCAGCGTGTGGTTGATGGTGCCGAGCGTGCTGCGCGCCACCAGCACCACCGGCAGGCCGAAGCGGGCGATCAGGTCGATGATGAAGACGTCCTCCGTCACCGGGACCATCAGCCCGCCGGCCCCCTCCACCACCAGCGGGCGGTCCGTCTCGGGCAATGCCAGGGCGCCGGGGTCGATGGCCACGCCCTCCAGCTCCGCCGCGGCCAGGGGGGACAGCGGCTCGGCCAGCGCACAGGCCGGGGGGTGCAGGCGCTCCGGGGGCAGCGCGGCGAGGGCGGCCACGGTGGGGGTGTCGCCCGGATCGTCCTTCAGGCCGGTTTGCAGGGGCTTCCAGTAGGCGGCGCCCCAGGCCCGCGCGAGGCACGCGGAAACCAGCGTCTTGCCGACGCCCGTGTCGGTGCCGGTTACGAACACCCCGCGGGGGCGGATGCCGTCCTTGCGGAACAGACCGTAGGCGATGTGATGGGTCATGGTCAGTCCTTCCGGCCTCGCCAGCCGGCGCAGCACGCGGCGCAGGGCGCCGGGCGGCAGGGGGCGGCGGCCCTCCGCCGGGAGATGGGCGCCGATGCCCTTCAGTTCGGCCAGGAACTCCAGCCCATCGGTGTGGCGGCGGAGCAGCCGTTCCTCCTCCACCGCCCCCGCGCCGCCGGTGGGCCACAGCCGGTCGAGGTCGTGGCGCGTGGGATAGGCGGGCACCCCGGCCTCCAGCCCCAGCGTGCGGTGGGCCGCCCGCCATTCCCGGAAGCTGTCGGCGGCGAGCGTGGCGAAGGCGATGCGGCCGCCCGGCGCCAGCAGCGCCGCCCAGCGCGCCAGAGCGGCGGCGGGATCACGGAACCATTGCAGGGCGAGGCTGGAGACGATCAGGTCGAAGGGACCGCCGATATCCGGCGATTCCCCATCCAGAATCCGGAATTCGGAATCGGCCGGATCGCCCAGCGCGGCGCGGCAGCGCGCCAGCATGTCCGGCGAGAGGTCGGTGAACAGCCAGTCCGCCGGGCCGATCCGCTCGCGCAGGGCGCGGCTGAGGAAGCCGGTGCCGCAGCCGATCTCCAGCACGCGGGGGCGGGGGGGCAGGGGCAGACGGGCCACGCGCTCCGCCAAGCGCTCCGCCGCGATGCGCTGCACGGCGGCGTGGTCCTCATAGCGGGGGGCGGCCTTGCCGAAAGCGGCGGCGATGGCGGCCTTGCGCGGGTCGGCGGTCATCGGGCGGGGGCCGCCAGCCCGGCGGCAAAGGCGGCGATCCGCTCCGCGCACCAATCCGGTGCGGTCAGCGGCAGCAGGTGCCCGCCCTCGGGGTGCCACGCGGTATCGAAGCCGCTCAACGCCTGCTCGGTCATGGCCGGGGGCACGATGGGGTCCCGCGCTCCCGCCAGGGCCAGCGCCGGGCCGGTCAGCGCCTCGCGGGCGTCCCAATCGCGCAACGCCCGCAGGGACTCGCCCAGCCGGGCCGGTTCCAGGCCGTCGGGCGGCGGAGCCTCGCAGCCGCAGCGGCGCAGGAAATCGGCGGTGACGGCCTGCGGAGCCGCGTCGAAGCGCGCGATCATGCGGTCCAGCACCCGGCGCGGCGTGGCGGGGGCAAAGCCGTCGCCCTCCGTGAAGCGGGGAAAACCGTTGATCAGCACCAGCCCGTCCCAGGCGAAGGGCCGCTCGTGCAGCAGCCACAGCGCCCCGAAGGAATGGCCGACCGCGACGACAGAGCGTCCGGCGGGGGGGCCCCCGGCGGGGATGTGGGGAAGCGACGGCGGGCCGTAGAAGCCCAGATCCACCGCCACGCTCTCCCCGTCCGGCAGGGCGTCCCGCACAGCGTTCCAGACGCCGGGGCCGAATCCCCAGCCATGGACCAGGACATAAAGCGGTCCGGTCATCGCGGGCTCCAGGCGTCGGCGACCGCGCCCGTCAGCGCGTCCAGGTCGGCATCGGTATGGGCGGCGGACAGGGCGAAGCGCAGGCGGCTGGTGCCCGGCGGAACGGTCGGCGGGCGGATGGCGATGCCCAGGATGCCGCGCTCCTCCAACCGGCGGCTGAGGGCGAGTGCGTCCTCCTCGGCGCCGGTGATGGCCGGGACGATCTGTGTGCTCGACCCCGCCGTGTCGATGCCCAGCCCGTGGAAGGCGGCGCGCAGCCGCTCCGCCATGCCCTGGAGCCGGGCGCGCTCCGCGTCCAGCGCCGGCACGAGGTCCAGGGCCGCGTCCATCGCTCCCAGCACGGCGGGCGGCAGGGCGGTGGCGTAGATCAGGCCGCCGCAGCGGTTCACCAGATAGTCGCACAGCGCCTTCGACCCCGCCACATAGGCGCCGAACCCGCCCAGCGCCTTGCTGAAGGTGCCCATGGCGAGGTCCACGCGCCCTTCGGCCAGCGCCGCCAGCCCCATCCCGTGGGGGCCGAGCACGCCGGTCGCGTGCGCCTCGTCCAGGAACAGGAAGGCGCCGTGCCGCCCGGCCAGTTCGGCCAGCGCCGGTACGTCGGCGCGGTCGCCGTCCATGCTGAAGACGCTTTCCGTCACGATGAAGCGCGCGCCCGGCTCCCCCGCGTGCTGGGCCAGAAGGCTGTCCAGATGGCCGAGGTCGTTGTGGCGGAAGCGGATCTGCCGCACCCCGGCGGCGGCGCAGCCATGGTGCAGGCTGGCGTGGTTCAGCCGGTCGGTGAAGACCAGCGCGTCCCCGCCCAGAAGCTCCCGGTCGAACAGGGCGGGCAGGACGGCGGCGTTGGCCTGCCAGCCGGAATTGAACAGAAGCGCCGCCTCCGTCCCCTTCAGCCGGGCGAGCTTCGCCTCCACCTCGGCGTGCAGGTCCAGCGTGCCGCAGACGAGGCGCGACGCCTTGGACCCCGCGCCCCAGCGCTGCGCCCAGTCGCAGGCGCGCTCCACCAGCAGCGGGTGGGCGGCGAGGCCGAGATAGTCGTTGCTGGAGAAGTTCAGCAGCGTCCGCCCGCCGCGCCGGATGCGTCCCGCCCCGTCCGGGCGCACGGGCGTCAGCGTGCGGCGCGTGTGGCGCCGGTCGAGGCGGTCGAGATGCTGATGGAACAGCGGGTCAAGTCGGGACATGGTCGGGGCGTGATAGCAGAGCGCGCCGCCGGCGCGGAAGGCCCGATCGCAAGGATGCCCTCGCAGCCTGCCGGGCGTAGAATGCCGGTGCCATGCCGACCGATCCCATCTTCCACGACCGCCCCGACACCCTGCCTCCCGAACCCGGCGCCTACGTCCTGCTGATCGCGCTGGACCGGGATCTGCCCGTCCGCCTGCCCGGCAAGCCGGAAAGGGTGCTGGCGGCGGGCCGCTACCTCTATTGCGGCAGCGCGCGGGGACCGGGGGGCCTGCGGGCGCGGGTCGGGCGCCATTTCCGCCAGGGCAAGCCGGAACGCTGGCACATCGACCGGCTGACCGGCGCCGGGCGTATGCTGGGCGCCTGGATCGTCCCCGGCGGCGACGAATGCGCCCTGGTCGCGGCCCTGTACGGCCTGCCGGTGCCGGTCCCCGGCTTCGGCAGCAGCGATTGCCGCGACTGCGCCAGCCATCTGCTGAACTGGCCGGAAGGGGCGTCGATTCCGCTTCCAAGCCCCTTTTTTGAGCCTCCGGACGGGTCTTGAAGCCGGAATTGAGGCGAATTGTTTGGTTCGACGGCTTTCCGGAGGTTATAGTCGCCCGTCATTGGGAGGCGGTCATCGGGAGGCGGGCATGAAGACACTGACCCATAACCGCCGGGATGTCCTCCGGTCCTTCGGGGGCGCCTTCGGGGCCGCGGCCATGCTTCTGACGGCGCCCCAGGCGCTGGGACAGGCGGTCCCCGCCTTGAGCGTCGGCGTCCTCTATTGCGGCGACCGCGCGGATTTCGGCTACAACCAGGCCCATGCGGAGGCCGCCCGCTTCCTTGCCGGATTGCCCGGCCTGCGGCTGGAGGAGCGGGAGAAGGCCGCGGGCACGCTGGCCGCCACGGCGGAGGAACTGGTGGGACCCCAGGGTTGCCGGGTCGTCATCGTCACCGCCGCGGGCGCCGATGCCCTGCCGGAGCTGCTGGCCCAGGCGGACGCCCACCGCGACACGGTGTTCCTGTTTTCCGGCGCGCCGCTGGACCGCGACCGTCTTCCCGTCAACACCGGCTTCTTCGAAGGCTATCTGGACGAGGCGCAGCACATTTCCGGCATCGTCGCCGGCTACGCCAGCCGGGCGAAGACCATCGGCCTCGTCGCCTCCCACCCCGCGCGGGAGATTCTGCGCTGCGTCAACGCCTTCGCGCTGGGCGCCCGGCGCGCGGACGCCGCCACCGCGCTGCGCGTCGCCTTCGTGGGCGAGGCGGCCAGCCCGCAGCAGGTCGCCGAGGCCGCCCGCGCCCTGGCCGAGGGCGGAGCGGACGTGCTGGCCGCCCAGCTCGACGGCGCCCGCCCGGTCTGCGAGGTGGCGGAGGCGCACGGCATCCTGTGCTGCGGCCTGCACACCAACCTGTCGGCCTTCGCGCCGCAGGGCTTCCTGACCGGCGCCGAATGGGCCTGGGAAAAGGCTTATGCCGAAACCGTGTCGCAGATCGCCACGGGCAAGCCATGGAAGCATCTGCGCCAGGGCGGTTTCGACCAGGGATTTGTCCGCAACACCGCCTACGGCCCGGCGGTGGGGGTGGAGGCGCGGGCGCACGCCGATGCTGCACGGATGCAGCTCGCCAACGGCAATTCCGCCGTCTTCCGCGGGCCGGTCCTGGACAACACCGGGCGGACGGTGGTCGCAAAGGGCAAGTCCCTGCGCGGCAGTGACGCGGAGCTTGGCCGCATGGTCTGGCTGGCCGAAGGCGTCACCGAGGTCGGGCGCTGACCTTTACGTCCCTTTTTCTTCTTCCGCCCAGCCGCAGGCGGCCAGCGCGTCCCGCATGTGCGGCGGGGGCGGGGCGACGGCGGTGACCGGTTCCCGGTCGAAGGCCATGGTGAAGGTGACGGACCGCGCCAGCAGATGCAGATTGCCCGGCGGCACGCGCACCGGGCCGTAATAGGGCTCCCCCACCAGCGGGCAGCCGATGGCCGCGCTGTGGACGCGAAGCTGGTGGGTGCGCCCGGTGCGCGGCCTCAACTCCAGCCATGCGCGCCCGCCGCCGGTTCCCAGCACGCGGTAATGGGTGACGGCGGGCTGGCCCGTGGGGTGCGTCACGATGTTCCAGGCGCCGGGAATGAGCAGCTTCAGAAGCGGGTAGTCGATGACGCCCTCGGCCTCCTCCGGGATGCCCTCGCTGACCGCCCAATAGGTCTTTTCCACATGGCCGGCGGCGAACATGTCGCCCAGCCGCTTCAGCGCCCAGAGCGAGCGCCCGAGCACGAGGCAGCCCGCCGTGTCGCGGTCCAGCCGGTGGGCGAGCCGCGGCGGCGTGCCGTCCTCCTCCGCCAGGAACGGCAGATAGAGATCGAGATGGTCGGTGATCCGCCCGGCCTTGTGCACCGCCAGCCCGGCGGGCTTGTCGATGATGAAGACGTCCTCGTCCTCATGCAGGATTCGGGCGCGCAGCGTGGCGGGGGTGAAGGTGGTACCGGCGTCGCTCATGGGCGCCAACCAAGCACGGCACGGGGGGAGGGGCAAGCCCGGCGGGCTGTTTTGCGCTGAGGAACCATCCTCATGCCCGGCCTGTTGCCCGATGGGCGCCGCCGCAAAGCGGTCTGGACGGTCTGGACCGGCCCCACGAAGCCGACCATGTTTATGGTCCATGGAATCACGGGTCACGTTGCGAAGGGAAACGGGCGATGGGGGAACGCGATCATTTGCCGGCGCAGCAGCGCTCCAACCAGGCCGAGGTGGACGCCTTCCTGCGCCGGGTGGCGGCCCTTCCGCGGGCGTCGGCGGGGCCGCGCGGACGGCTGATGTTCGCCATGGACGCCACCGCCAGCCGGGAACCGACCTGGGACCGTGCCTGCCAGATCCAGGGGGAGATGTTCCAGGCCACCGCCGCGCTCGGCGGGCTGGACATCCAGCTCGTCTACTACCGCGGATTCCGGGAATGCCAGACAAGCCCGTGGATCAGCAATTCGCAGGATCTGTTGCGGCGGATGACCGCAGTCTCCTGCATGGCCGGGCAGACGCAGATCGGGCGCGTGCTGGCCCACTGCCTCAAGCAGACGCGGGACCGCAAGGTCAACGCCCTGGTCTTCGTCGGCGACTGCATGGAGGAGGACATCGACCAGCTCGCCCATCAGGCGGGGCAACTGGGGCTTCTGGGCGTGCCGGTCTTCATCTTCCACGAGCGCGGGGACCCGATCGCCAAGCGCGCCTTCCAGACCATCGCGCGGTTGAGCGGCGGGGCCTATTGCCCGTTCGACGGCTCTTCCGCCCGGCAATTGCGGGACCTGCTGAGCGCGGTCGCCGTCTATGCGGCGGGCGGCCGGGCGGCGCTGGAACATTACAGCCACGGGCGGGGCGATGCGGTGCGGCTGCTCACCAGCCAGATCGGGCACGGCTGAAACGGACGGAGTCCGGGTGGATGGAGCCAGAGCGGACAAGGTGAAGCGGGACGCGGGGACCGATCCCATGCATCATAGCGCGGATTTCTGAGACCATGGGGCAGAGCGGGATGTTTGGGTACTTTCTCCTGGGCATCGCGCTGGTGAGCGGGTTCGCCATGCTGACCCGCGTCTTCCTGTCCGCCGATCCGCGCACGCTGGCGACCGCGGTGCGCTACGGCGGCATCGCGCTGGCGGTCGTGGCGGTCGTGCTGCTGATCCTGACCGGACGGCTGGGCACCGCCATGATGCTGGGGGCGCTGGCTTTTCCGCTGCTCAGCCGCTGGCGGGCGCTGCGCGATGCCCTGCGTCCGTCGTCCTACGGCTCCGCGGGAGGCGGGCAGACCTCCCAGATCGAGACGCTCTATCTGCGCATGACCCTGCACCACGACACCGGCGCCATGACGGGGGAGGTGCTGCACGGGCCCTGGCGCGGGCGCACGCTGGAGTCGCTGACGCTGGGGCAGGTGACGGCGCTGCTCGACGACTGCCGCCGCGACGATCCGCAATCGGCCTCCGTGCTGGAGGCGTGGCTGGACCGCACGCATCCGGACTGGCAGAAGGCGCAGGATGAAGCCGCCGGCGGGTCCGATGCATCCGGTTCCGGCGGAGGGGGCGGCGTCCGTGGCGGGGGCGCCATGACCCGTGAGGAAGCCTATGATATTTTGGGGCTGCCCCCCGGAGCCACACCCGAGCAGGTAAAGGATGCTCACCGACGGATGATGATGAAAGTGCACCCAGATCATGGTGGGTCCACCTATTTGGCGGCCAAGATCAACCAAGCGAAGGATTTGCTGCTGCGCAACTAACCTTTTGCCGGGTTTCGGAAGAGGAGTTGCGTTACCGAATGGCCTGTGGCAGAAAGCTGGGCGAGCGTTTTGCAAATCCGCGAATCGTCTCCATATTCGAAGTATTTCCGTAAGCAACTACAAGAGAACCCCAATGCGAAAGCCTGTGCGCAAGGTGGTGTTCCCCGTCGCCGGTCTCGGTACGCGCTTTCTGCCGGCCACAAAGGCGATTCCAAAGGAAATGCTGCCTCTGGTCGACCGGCCTTTGCTTCAGCATGCGGTTGAAGAGGCGCGGGCCGCCGGCATCGAGGATTTCGTGTTCGTCACGGGCCGCAGCAAACGCGCCATCGAAGACCATTTCGACGCCGACACGGAACTGAACCGCACCCTTGAGGAGCGCGGCAAGCAGGACGCCCTGGAGGAGGTGCGCCACAGCGAGATCGCGCCGGGCCGCTGCTTCTACACCCGCCAGCAGGTCCCGCTGGGCCTTGGCCACGCGGTGTGGTGCGCGCGCGCGGTGATCGGCAACGATCCCTTCGCCATCGTCCTGCCCGACGACTTCGTTCAGGCCGACACCCCCTGCCTGAAGCAGATGGTGGACGCCTACAACGAGGTGGGCGGCAACATCGTCGCCGTCGTGGACGTCCCGCGGGAGCGGACCAGCAGCTACGGCATCCTGGACGTGGAGAAGGACGACGGCCGTCTGGCCACCGTCCGCGGCCTCGTCGAGAAGCCGAAGCCGGAAGAGGCGCCCTCCACCCTGTCGATCATCGGCCGCTACATCCTGCAGCCGGAGGTGTTCGACCATCTGGAGAAGCAGCAGCGCGGCGCCGGCAACGAGATCCAGCTCACCGACGCGATGGCCAAGCTGATCGGCACGCAGCCGTTCCACGGCCTGCGCTTCGAAGGCACCCGCCACGACTGCGGCGACAAGGTCGGCTTCATCGAGGCCACGCTGGCCCACGCGCTGAAGCGTCCGGACATGGCGGACAAGGTCCGCGAGATGCTGCGCAAGTACTGCTGAAGCGGGCGGCCCGCGGGGAGGGGACGCGTTCCTTCTTCCCGCGGGCCGGCGCGCTCATCCGCGGGCGCTGGCGGCCCGGCGGGGAGGGCGGGCGGTATCATCCGCTGCGGCGGCCCGGCGGAAGGTGCTGAGTTCGGGGATGCGGTTCACCGACAGTCCGGCCAACCGGCAGGGCACCACTTCCAGCACTTGGAATCCCGCCTTGCGCGGGTAGCGGGCGGTCACGCGGTCACGCACCTCCCGTTCCGTCTCGGCGGTCAGCAGACAGCGGCGGATGCCCACCCAGCCGCGCTGGCCCACCATCACCGTGGCGTCGGTCGGCACATGGCGCACCGCGGCCTCCCAGAAGCGGCCCGGACGGGGTTCGGACCGGTCGAACACATGATAGCGGACGGCGGACGACGCCCGTTTCGCCTCCAGTTCGTTCAGGGCGGCCTGCATGTCCTGCTCCGCCTTCAGGGCGCGTTTTTCGGCGTCGGCGTGCTTCTGGGCGATTTGGGAATAGGCGACGGCGATATCCTCCACGTCCTTTCCCACCTCCTCCATCTTCTCGCGGATGCGTACTTGGGCTTTGCGCAGACCGTCCAGTTGCCGCCGCCAATAGCGGTTGGACAGGACGGTCAGGACCATCAGCCCCAGGCTCAGATAGAGCATCATCCCGGTCATGCGGGAATCCCCTCCGCGTCGGGGTTGGGGGCCTGGGCGAGCGGGAGGATCATGCTCGGCAGGACGCCGTTCTTCGCGGAAAAGGCGGCCCGCGCCATCGCCGCCGCCTGATCGGCGGAGGATGCCCAGGCATGGGCGACGTTGGGATAGTTCCAGATCTGGCGGGCGAAGATCACGTCGCGCCGTTCGATGGACGGGAACTCGTCCTGCACGGTCAGCCGGACCCAGTAGCCGCTGGAACTGTCGCCGTCACCCAGTTCGTGCACGAACTCCACCTTGGTGAGTTCCAGCGCCTTGATGTCCGCCAACGCCTTCTGCCGGCGCCCGTTGCAATCGTTGCAGCGGGCCTGGAAGGCCGCCAGTTCCTCCTGCCGCTCGGCCATCTTGCGGGTCCATTCGCCCAGCGCCGACTTCTTCCGGTCGTGCTGGCGCGTCATGATGGCCTGACGCGCCTTCTCCGACGTGATCTGCCCGACGTCGATGACGATGGACAGGCCGAGCGCCGCGGCGCTGGTGACCAGCAGAAGCATGCCCAGGAACTCGGCCGATGGAACCATTGGTGTACCTTATGGTTGCGGCAGGAGCTTCTCGTCGCCTTATTGGGGGGCGAGTCTCACGGCTTGGCATTGCGGTATTCCGTCGCATGTCCCTCCGGGCACTGGCGGGACCGTGCCCTACGGTTGCAACACTGGGGCGACCGGCTTGAATTCCATTGATTCTTTCGGACCCTTGCGCAAGCGTTCGGCCAGAATGTCGCAGTGCGACGAAACAGTCCTGGAATGTTGCGCCACTCCGATCTGCCGTTCGAAAGGAAGGACCCATGCTGGACCTGCTGATCCGCAGCGACGAGGCGCTGGACACCATCCGCCGCAGCTTTCCGGTGGCGCTCGGCGATTATGCGATGCCCGCCGGGGGCACCGGTCTGGTCATCATCGACGAGGTGAAGGGTTTCGCCGCCGTCGGCTGCGGCCCGCTCGCCCCCGCGGCGCCGAACGAACAGGTGGACCGCATGATCGCCGAGACGGACCGTCTGGCCCGCCGCTTCGCCGGGGCCGGCTGGCCGATCTGCGTGTCGTTGGACCGCCACGACCCGGACAGGCCGGAGCCGCCCTATCCCCCGCACTGTCTGGCGGGCACCGGCCATGACGAGCTGGTTTCCGAACTGGCCTGGCTCGAGTCGGAGCCGTCGGCGACCCTGATCGCCAAGGACTGCATCGATTTCTTCGTCGGCGCGACGGAGTTGGGCGCGGATGGGAGAGCCGGGCGCAACCGGCTGGTGGACTGGGTCAACGGCAACCGGCTGGAGTCGGTCGTCACGGTGGGCATTTGCACCGACGTGTGCGTGATGGATTTCGTGCTGACCCTGCTGTCCGCGCGCAACCACGGCATGATGCCGACGCTGAGGGACGTGGTGGTCTACGAGCCAGGCTGCGCGACCTACGACCTGCCGGCGGAGACGGCGCAGGCGCTCGGCCTGCCGGAGACGGCGGCCCACCCGCAGGCGCCGGCGCACCACATGGGGCTGTACATGATGGCGTCGCGGGGGGCGCTGCTGGCCGACACGCTCCGCTGAGGCGAGCCGGATCGGGGCTTTCGCTTTTTCCAGGCGGTTCTGGTAACATCCTTGCGTAGCATGGGGTCCGGTCGTTCAACCGGTTGCGCATAACCGGGAAAGGCGGACGGACGGCGCGGAGACGTCGCACGTGGAAGAGCGGTATCTGAGGGCGATCCGCAACGCGCTGATCAAGCATCAGCAATGGCTGACGCGCGACCCAAGCATGAAGGGCCGTTGCGCCGACCTCAGCTTCCACAATCTGTCGGGCTTGGGGCTGCGCCGCATCAACCTCAGCAGCGCGAAGCTCAGCGGGGCGAACCTGAACAGCGCCCGGCTGGCCGGGGCCGACCTGTCGCGCACCGACCTGTTCGGCGCCGACCTGTCCAAGGCGGACCTGACCGGCGCGTCGCTGGAAAGTGCCGACCTGCGCGGCGCGCGGGTGGAGGGGGCCAAGCTGGAGGAGGCCAATCTGCGCGGCGCCGACCTGCGCAAGGGGATGATGCTGGGTGCGGACGAGCGCAAGCCGGCGGGCAACGCCGACGGCAGCACCACCTTCATCGGCTCCAAGATGGCCCGTGCCGTGCTGTCCGACGCGCGTCTGGCGCAGTGCGACTTTTCCGGCTGCGATCTCGGCGGGGCGAATTTCTCCGGCAGCGACCTGTCGGGGGCGATCCTGATCGGGGCGAACCTGATCGGCGCCGTGATGGAGAAGGTGGAGATGGAGGGCACCCTGCTGTGCGGTGCCCGGCTGGACGACGCTCTGCGCCAGACGCTGGAGCGGCGCGGCATCGACGTGGACGGCACCGGACTGGTCAGCCTTGCCGGGCGGATGGCCGACAGCATTTCCGCCCACCAGCTCTGGGTCGAACGGAACGCCGCCGCCGGCCTGCGGCTGGAGATGCAGCGCGCCGACCTGCGCGGCTACAACTTCGCCAACCAGCTTCTCGCCGGCTGCGTGATGCGCTTCTGCGGGTTGCGCGGGGCGGATTTCTCCGGGGCGAAGCTGGTGATGGCGGACTTGTCCTACTGCGACCTGCGCGAGGCCGACTTCACCAGCGCCGACCTGTCCGGCTGCAACCTGCGGGGCGCCAATCTGGCGGGGGCCAAGCTGTGGCGGGCGCGGCTGCGTCCGGTGGACCTGTCCGGGGACGGCAGCCGCCTGTGGCCGACCAACCTTTCCGAGGCCAGCCTGACCGGCGCCGACCTGCGCGACACCAGCCTTGCCCGCGCGATCCTGCACGGCACCGACCTGACGCGCATCCGCGCCACGGTGGAGACGCTGCGCGGCGCCGATGTGAGCTTCGCCGTGGGGGTGGAGCCCCAATACGCTTGAGGGGGCCTACAGGGTTTCCGCCACCCGGATGCGGCCCTGGATGATGGCGTCGCGGGCCTCCTCCAGCCGGTCGCGCATGGCGGTGCTGACGAGCGCGCGGTTGTTGTCGTCCAGCGCATAGTCGACCCCGCGTTCGGCCAGCCCCAGGCTGCGCGGGCCAGGGGTCCAGGCGCCGCTGCGGCCCTCCCCGAAGGCGCGCTCCACCGCCAGATCCACCCGCTTCAGCATCGAGGTGAGGATGGTGCCGGGGTAGAGGTGGTTCTGGTTGCTGTCCACCCCGATGGCGAACCGCCCGTCGTCCTTGGCCGCCGCGAAGATGCCGAAGTTGGACACGCCGGCCCCGGCGAACACCACGTCGGCGCCGCGCTGGAACTGGGCCTTCGCCACCTCCGCCCCGGTGGTGGGATCGTTGAAGGCGGCGGGGGTGGTGCCCACGAAATTGACCAGCAGACCGATGTCCGGGCGGGCGTGGCGGGCGCCCTGCTGGAAGCCCGCGATGAATTTGCGGATCAGCGGGATGTCCAGTGCCCCGATGAAGCCGACCGTCCCGGTCTTCGACGCCATCGCCGCCAGCATGCCGACGAGGAAGGCCCCCTCCTGCTCCTTGAAGGTCACGGACTGGACGTTCGGCGCCTCCACCACCGCATCGACGATGGTGAAGCGGACGGCGGGATGCTTCGGCGCGAGGCTGGCGAGCGGGGCGGCGTAGTAGAAGCCGATCATCGCGAGGTCGGTCACCCCGCGCCGCAGCAGGGCGGCCACCGCCTGTTCGAACTGCGCCGTGCTGGCGGGCAGATAGTCGCGGTAGGCGACCCCGGTGGCGTCCTTGAAGCGCTCCGCCCCGGCGAAGGCGCCCTCGTTGAAGCTCTTGTCGAATTTCTGCCCCACCGCGTAGAGCAGCCCCGGCGCGAAATCCTGCGCCCGCACCGGACAGGCGAGCGTGACGAGGCCGGCGGCGCCCAGGGCCAGGACGGAACGGCGGGAGGGGTGGTGGATCATCGGGCAGGCTCGGTGGTCAAGGTTTCTCGGTGGTCAAGGTTTCGGACAGCAGCGCCGCGTGCCGCGCCCGCAGCGGGGCCAGGGCGGGGCGGTCGGGCCGGGGCGGCTGGAAGACCAGCCGCGCGTCGGCGTGCCCGGTTTCCGTCAGGACCGCGCCGGGGAAGGCGGCGGCGGCGCGGCGCAGGGCCTCGGTGAAGGCGTCGTCGGACAGGCCGCTGTAGGGCTTCCCGTCGCCGCCGCGCAGATTCAGGAACAGCAACGTGTCGCCGAAGGCGGTGTAGCCGCCGCCCAGCCCCTCATGCTCCGCCGCCGCGGCGAGGAAGAAGCGCTGGGCGAGGTCCGGCGTCAGGCTGCCCGCGGGAAAGCGGACCAGGGCGTAGCCGGTGGCGCCGTCCGCGCTGTCGAAGTCCGCCACCAGGACGCTTTCCTGTTCGAGGCTCCAGGCGATGGCCCCGGCCAGCCGGTCGGCGGGCGCGTCCTCCAGCGCCACGGTCATGTGGAGCGACGGGTTGGTCCGGAGCCGGTAGCCGCCCATCCGCAACTCCGTGACCGCCCCTGCGCCGTCCAGCCCGGCGGCTTCCAGGATGGCGGGCAGCAGGTCGCTCCGGGCGCGCTCGGTCAGGCGCTGGCGGGCCTCGTAGGGGGCGTCGGGCGTGACGCCCGCGGTCACGGCTTCGAAGAACAGATGCTGCGCCACCGCCTGCGCGAAGGCGGGCGGCGCGCCGAGGATCAGGGCAAGGGCGAGGACCGGAAGGCGCACGGGCAGGCTTTCCCGAACGGAGGGGGCAAGCGCAGTCTAGACGGGAAGGGCGCATTGACGCATAGGTCAATTGAATGACGCAGGCGCATGGACGGCGCCGAGGGGATTTGTGGTAGCATCGCCGACAACAGGCCGGCTCCGGCGGAAAGAACAAGGGAGGGAAACCAGCATGACCGATGCGCGCACTCTGAAGGGCAAGACTCTGTTCATCACCGGGGCCAGCCGGGGCATCGGCAAGGCCATCGCCCTGCGCGCCGCGCGCGACGGCGCCAATGTCGTCATTGCCGCCAAGACGTCGGAGCCGCATCCGAAGCTGCCCGGCACCATCTTCTCCGCCGCGGAGGAGGTGGAGGCCGCGGGCGGCAAGGCGTTGCCGGTCCTCTGCGACATCCGCGACGACGCCCAGGTGGCTGAGGCCGTGGCCCGCACGGTGGAGGCGTTCGGCGGCATCGACATCCTGGTGAACAACGCCAGCGCGATCAGCCTGACCGGCACGCTGGAAACCCCGATGAAGCGCTGGGACCTGATGATGGGGGTCAACGGGCGGGGCACCTTCGCCTGCTCCCAGGCCTGCCTGCCGCATCTGCTGAAGGCGGAGAACCCGCACATCCTGACCCTGTCGCCGCCGCTGAACCTGAACCCGCGCTGGTTCCAGAACCACACCGCCTACACCACCGCCAAATACGCGATGAGCCTGTGCACGTTGGGCATGAGCGCGGAGTTCCGCGGCAAGGTGGCCGTGAACTCCCTCTGGCCGCGCACCATCATCGGCACGGCGGCCATCGCCATGCTGATGGGCGCGGCGGAGTTCGACAACTGCCGCAAGCCGGACATCCTGGCCGACGCCGCCCACGCCATCCTGACCCGCGACGCCAGGACCTGCACCGGGAACTTCTTCATCGACGACGAGGTGCTGGCGGAGGAGGGCGTCACCGACCTGGAGCCCTACGCGGTGAAGCCGGGCGCGCCCCTGGCGCCGGATATTTTCCTGGATTGAGAGCGGTCTGACCGGAAGTCGAGCCATTGCGATGTGTCCATCAGGGCAATCGCATTCGGCTATCATAGCCCTCTCCCCTCTGGGGAGAGGGTGGCCCGCAGGGCCGGTGAGGGGGTTGTGCATGGAGATATGTCCGGCACAAGCGCAACCCCCTCACCCTAACCCTCTCCCCAGAGGGGAGAGGGGATCTCAAATGCGATTGCCCTGGAGTGGCCGTGCCGGGCTACCCCTTTTTCGCCCGTGAACGCGCCACGCGCAGGGCAGCGTTCCCACGATATCACAAGCGCGGGGGCAGCTGTTCGGTTACACTGCTGTTTGTTTGCTCCCCAAATCGAAAGGGACCCTTTTCGCCGATCGGCTGATCCCCGACTTCATCCGCCAACCGGCAAGTGTCCGCACGTCCCTTTCCAGCCTTGTTCTCGATACGCCGTCCGGTTGGGGCGGAGCGGATGCTCGAACAGCGTCAAAATCTGAGCTTTCCCCAGAACAATCGGTTCAATCCGGAGCTCTTATGACCATCGAGCTGCACACCTTCACGGTCACTCTGAATCAGTCGGAAGCAACAGCGTACAAAAGCATGGCCGAGCATCGGGCCTGGGTCCGCACCGCGGTGTCCGACCTGTCGGAGGTGCTTCGCACCGCCGGCATGGGCGCGGAAGCCCGCCTGCGCGGGCACGACCGCTGCGGTCACCTCGTCGTCGAGGCGACCGACACGGGTGCGGATTTCCTGCGCACCCTGCCGGCCATCGTCAGCGTGGAGGTCCACTGACCGGCGAAGCGCAACGGTCCGAGGGATGCTTTCAGGGGGCCGGAGCGGCGATGCTCCGGCCCTTTTGCGTCAAATCCCCACCCGTGCCGCGTCCTTCAGCCGGGTCAGGAAGCGTTCGGCGCGGGCGAGTTCGCTCAGTTCCACATACTCGTCGGGCTTGTGGGCCTGCTCGATGTCGCCGGGGCCGCAGACCACGGCGGGGATGCCGGCAATGCTGGTGAACAGCGCGCCCTCCGTGCCGAAGGCCACCTTGCCGTGGCCGTTCTGCTCCGCGAGGTTCTTGACCAGCGTCACCTCCGCCGATTCCGGCGGGGTGTCCAGCGCCGGGCTGTCCGACAGCGTTTCCCAGGAGAATCCGGCATCCGGACGGACGGCGCGCATCTCCGGTTCCAGCGTCTTGGCGAAGTCGCGCAGTTCCTTCAGCATCGGGGCGACGGGATGGTCGGCCAGATGCCGGATCTCGAACTCGAAGGAGGCGTCGGAGGGGACGATGTTGCGGGCCGTGCCGCCCTCCATCACCCCGGTGTGCACCGTGCTGTAGGGCACGTCGTAATCGTGATCGAACGGCCCCTGCTCGGTGAAGCGGCGGCCCATGCCGCGCAGGAAGGACACCAGCTCCGCCGCGTATTCCACCGCGTTCACCCCCTGCGGGGCCAGCGAGGAATGGCAGGCGTGGCCGTGGACGCGGCAGCGCATCGCCACCTTGCCCTTGTGGCCGACGATCACCCGCATCCGCGTCGGCTCGCCGACGACGCACAGGCGCGGCTTGACCGCCATGCCGGCGAGCTTGTGCAGCAGGCCGGGCACGCCGAGGCAGCCCAGTTCCTCGTCATAGGAGAAAGCGTAGTGGATCGGCGTGGTCAGGTTGGCGGCCAGGAAGTCCGGCGCCATGGCCAGCGCCGCCGCGACGAAGCCCTTCATGTCCGCCGTGCCGCGCCCGTAGAGCTTGCCGTCGCGCTCCGTCAGGGTGAAGGGGTCGCTGGACCAGTCCTGGTCGTCCACCGGCACCACGTCGGTGTGGCCGGACAGGCAGACGCCGCCGCGGTCCGCCGGGCCGATGGTGGCGTAGAGGTTGGCCTTGGTCCGGTCCTCGTTGAACACCAGCGTGCTGGGCACTCCCAGCTCCGCCAGATGGTCGCGGATGTAGTGGATCAGGTCGAGGTTGGAATTGCGGCTGGTCGTGTCGAAGGCGATCAGGTCGCGCAGCAGCTCCAGCGTGCGCGGGCTGCACGCGGAAGGGCCGGCGGGATCGGATGCGGGCATTATGGACCTGTGGTTTCGTTCATATGGCAGGCGGACCACCGCCGGGGCGCGATCTCGCGCAGGGCAGGGCGTTCCGCCGAACAGCGTGGCATCGCGTGCGGGCAGCGCGGGTGAAAGGCGCAGCCCGACGGCGGGTCGAGGGGCGATGGAATCTCTCCGCGGATCGGCGCAAACCGCCGCTTCTCCACGGACACGCGCGGCGCCTCGTCCAACAGCGCCTTGGCATAGGGATGATTGGGTTTGTCGAACAGCTCCGGTGTCGGGGCCAACTCCACGATGCGTCCAAGATACATGATCGCGGTGCGGTCGGAAATGTGTTCCACGACGCCAAGGTCGTGGCTGATGAAGAGATAGGTGAGCGACAGCTCCTCGCGAAGGCGCATGAACAGATTGATGATCTGCGCCTGGATCGACACGTCCAGCGCCGCCACCGATTCGTCGCAGACCAGGAAGTCCGGTTTCACCGCCAGCGCGCGGGCGATGCCGATGCGCTGCCTCTGCCCGCCGGAGAACTGGTGCGGGTAGCGCCGCAGATAGGCGGGGTCCAGCCCGACCTGCCGCATGGTCGCGGCCACATAGTCCTCGGCCTCCCGCCGGGGGACCAGCCCGTGGACCACCGGCGCCTCCCCGATGATGTCCGCCACGCGCAGGCGCGGGTTGAGCGAGGCCATGGGGTCCTGAAAGACCATCTGGATCTTCAGGTTGGCGCGGTGGCGGTCCGCCGGGGGCAGGTCCTTCATGTCCCGGCCGCGCCAGCGGATGGCGCCCGCGCTCGGCGGCAGGATTCCGGCGACCATGCGGCCCAGCGTGCTCTTGCCGCAGCCGGATTCGCCGACCAGCCCGACCACCTCGCCCTCCGCGATGGACAGGTCGACGCCGCTGACCGCGTGCACCGCCCGGTCGTCGATGGCCGCCCCCAGCCGGCGGGCGAAGCGCTCCACCACGTCCAGCTTGCGGGCAAAGCGCTTGGTCAGTCCGCTCAGTTCGACGATGGGTGGGGCGATCATGCGGCGTCTCCCCGGGCTTCCGCCGCGAAGGGGTTCCAACAGCGCCAGGCCCGGTCCTCCCGATCTCCCGCCAACTCGGGCATGGCGGCGCAGGCATCGGTGGGCCGGTCGCAGCGCGGGCGGAAGGCGCAACCCTCCGGCAGGTCGAGGATCGAGGGCGTCATGCCGGGGATGGAGCGCAGCGGCACGCCGCGCCGGTTGCGGCTGGGCACCGACTCCAGCAGGCCGCGGGTGTAGGGGTGGCGCGGGCTGCCAATGATCTCCGCCACCGTCCCGGTCTCCACCACCCGGCCCGCATACATCACCGCCACCCGGTCGGCCAGCGCCGAGACGACGGCGAGGTCGTGGGTCACCCAGATCAGCGCGGTCCCCGTCTCGCGGCAGAGCTTCTGCACCTCGAACAGGATCTGGGCCTGGATGGTGACGTCCAGGGCGGTTGTCGGCTCGTCGGCGATGATCAGGTCCGGGGAGTGCAGGAGCGCGATGGCGATGGCCACGCGCTGGCGCATCCCGCCGGAGAACTGGTGCGGGTAGGCGGCCAGCCGCTCGTCGGGGGAGGCGATGCCGACGCGGGCCAGCGCCCGGCGCGAGCGCTCCCACGCCTCGGCCCGGCTGACCTTCTCATGGGCCTGCACGGCCTCCACCATCTGGGTGCCGATGCTCAGCACCGGGTTCAAGGTCATCATCGGGTCCTGGAAGATCATGGCGATGCGCCGACCGCGGATGGCGCGCAGCCGCCTCTCTCCGGCGGTCACCAGATCCTCCCCGTTGAACAGCACCCGCCCGCCGACCACCCGCCCCGGCGGATCGACGAGGCCGAGGATGGATTGCCCGGTCACCGACTTGCCGGAGCCGGATTCGCCCACCAGCCCCAGGATTTCCCCGCGGGCGAGCCGCAGGCTGACCCCGTCCACCGCCTTCACGACACCGGCGCGGGTGAGGAAATGCGTTTTCAGCCCGTCCACACGCAGCAGGGGTTCGGTCATCGCATCGCCCCTCCTCAATGGTTCAGGCGCGGGTTGAGGACGTCGCGCAGCCGGTCCCCCACCAGATTGATCGCCACGATGGTGACCAGCAGCGCCAGACCGGGAAACAGGCTGACCCAGTAATCGCCCGACAGCATGTACTGGTAGCCCGACGCGATCAGCATCCCCAGGGATGGCTGCGTCACCGGCACGCCGACGCCGAGGAAGCTCAACGTCGCCTCCAGCGCGATGGCGTGGGCAACCTGCACCGTCGCCACCACGATCAGCGGCGGCAGGCAGTTGGGCAGCAGGTGGCGCATCATGATCCGCCGGTGGGGAAGGGCGAGGCACTGCGCGGCCTCGATGTACTCCTTGCGCCGCTCCACCAGGGCGGAGCCGCGGATGGTGCGGGCGTAATAGGCCCACTGCACGGCGGCCAGGGCGACGATGACCTTGTCCACCCCCTTGCCCAGCAGGGCCAGCAGGATCAGCGCGATCAGGATGGCCGGAAAGGAAAGCTGGATGTCCACCAACCGCATCACCAGCCCGTCCACCCGGTCCCCCGCATAGGCCGCCAGCAGCCCCACCGCCACCCCCGCCGCCAGCGCGATCAGCGTGGCGAGCACTCCGACCAGCAGACTGGTGCGCAGGCCGAAGACGATGGCCGACAGCATGTCGCGCCCCTGGTCGTCGGTGCCCAGCCAATAGGTCCAGCCCCCGCCCCCCAGCGAGCCCGGCGCCATCATGCCATCCAGAATGTCCAGTTGGGCGAGGTCGTAGGGGTCCTGCGGCACCACCCAGCGGGCGAACAAGGCGGCCAGGACGATCAGCGCCAGCACCGCCAGCCCGGCCAGCGCCGTGCGCGACCGCGCGAACTCCCGCGCCAGCCGCAGGAGGGGCGTCTCCACCGCCGGAGCCTTCATGGTGGCCGTGCTCATGCCCGCCCCCCTCCCAGCCGGATGCGCGGGTCGAGCAGCGAATAGACCAGATCGACGATCAGGTTGATGACCACGAACAGCAGCACCGTCACCAGCAGGTAGGCGATCACCACGGGCCGGTCGAGTTGGAGGATGCTGTCGATCAGCAGCTTGCCCATCCCCGGCCAGGCGAAGACCGTCTCCGTGACCACCGAGAAGGCGATGACGCTGCCAAGCTCCAGCCCCAGCACGGTCACCACCGGGATCATGATGTTCTTCAGGATGTGCACCCCGACCACCCGCGAGGGCGCCAGCCCCTTGGCGCGGGCGAACTTCACATAGTCCTGCAAGGCGACCTCCCGCGTGCCGGCGCGGGCCAGCCGGATGACCAGCGACAGCTTGAACAGGGCCAGATTGACGGCGGGCAGGATCAGGTGCGCCAGCCCGTCCGCGGTGAGGAAGCTCCATTGCACGCCGAACAGGCTCGCCGTCTCGCCGCGCCCACCCGCCGGCAGCCAGCCCAGCGTCACCGCGAAGGCCATGATGAGCATCATCCCGACCCAGAAGGTGGGCAGCGAGAAGCCCAGGATGGAGCCGGTCATGATAACCCGCCCGGCCATGGACTCCGGCTTCAGCCCGGCCCACAGCCCCAGCGGAATGCCCAGCACCACCGCCACCAGCATGGCGCAGACCGCCAGTTCCAGCGTCGCCGGAAAGCGCTGGAGCACGAGGCCGAGCGCCGGCACCCCATGCACGAAGCTGGTGCCGAGGTCGCCGCCGACCGCGCTTTCCACGAAGCGCATGAACTGTTCGTGCATGGGCCGGTCGAGGCCGAGGCGCGCGATGGCGGCGGCGCGTTCGAACTCGTCGGCCTCGGGGCTGATGAGCACGTCGATGGGGTTTCCGATGGCGAAGATGCCGGCGAAGACCAGCACCGACATCGCCATCACGACGACCGCGCTCTGCGCCAGCCGCCGGAGGATGAAGACAAGCATGGCGCTCCGCTAATATCCAACCCCCTCCCCGCTTTCGGCGGACCGAAGGTCCGCCTGTCGCGTCAGCGCAAACGAAGTTTGCGCGTGAGCGGAGGGGAGAGGGGAAGAGGGTCTCACCCAACCCACGCTCACTTCGCGGGGGCCACCTTCTGCGCCAGCGTGTATTGGTCGGCGCGCGGCTCGTAGCTCAGCCCCTTCTTCATCGCCCAGACCGTCACCTCGTAATGCAGGGGGATGATGATGTCGGCGTCCATCGCCCGCTTCACCGCGGCCTGGAGCAGCTTCTCCCGCTTCGCGTCGTCCACCGTCGCCAGCGCCGTGTCCAGCATCCCGTCCAGCTCCGGGTCGGAATAGCTGGTGTAGTTGGTGGTGCCGTAGCCCTTCTCCTTGATCGGGGTGGCGATCAGCGCCTTCAGCGGCGAGGACATCTCGCCCGAATCCGCTCCCCAGCCGGCCAGGAAGACGCTGTATTCCTGCTTGTTGCGCTTGGAGAAGAAGACGTTGGCGGTGGTCGCGTCCACCTGGGTCTGCACGCCGATGCGGGTGAACATCTGGGCGACAGCCTGGGCCACCTTGTCGTCGTTGATGTAGCGGTCGTTCGGCGTGCCGAGCGTGAGCTGGAAGCCCTTCGGGTAGCCGGCTTCGGCCAGGAGCTGCTTCGCCTTGTTGGCGTCGGTGGCGACCGTGATCTCCGGGTTGTTGCCGTAGAAGCCGGCGGGGAGATACTGGTTCGCCGGTTCCGCCACGCCCATCATGATGCGCTTCACGATGGCGTCGCGGTCCACCGCCAGCGACAGCGCCTTGCGCACGCGCGGGTCCTTCAGTGGGTTCTTGCCGTCGGTGCCGGTGATGGTCGGCGGGGTGTCCTGAACGCCCAGCGCCAGATAGATCACGCGGTTCGACTGGGCCTGGGCCACCGTCACGTTGGGGGTGGATTTCAGCCGCTCGATGTCCTGCACCGGGGGCGATTCGATCAGGTCAACGTCGCCCGCCAGCAGGGCGGCGACGCGCGGCCCGTCGCTGGTGATCGGGCGGAAGACCACCGTGTCCCAGGCCGGCTGCGGACCCCAATAGCCGGGGTTGCGCTCCAGGATCTGCCGGTCGCCCTTGGTGTAGGATTTGTGCTTGAACGGCCCGGTGCCGATCATCAGCGAGCCGTCGTTGAAGGACTGCGTGGTCGGCCAGGAGTCGGCCTTGCAACCGGCCTTGTCGAAGGTCACCGTCTCGCCGCCCGCCGCCTTGGCGGAGATGATGCCGAAGGTGGACAACTCCACCGGCAGCAGCGGGTAGGGCTTGCCCGTCTTGATGAGGAGGGTGTGCGGGTCCGGCGCCTCGATGCCCGCGATGCCCTTGGTGTAGACGGTGAAGGAGGAGGGGCTGTTCGCGACGTTCGGGATGCGGCAGACCGTGTAGATGAAGTCCTGCGCGGTGAACTCCGTGCCGTCGTGGAACTTTACGCCCTTGCGCAGCTTGAATTCCCAGGTCGTTTCATCGACGGCGCGCCAGCTTTCCGCCAGTTCGGGCTGGAGCCGCATCTTGGCGTCCATGCTGACCAGCGACTCGAAGACATGCTTGCGGGCGCGCGTGTTGGGGCCGAGGTTGTGGTAATGCGGGTCGAGCGCGCTCGGCTCCGCCGAGGTGCCCACCGTCAGGGTCGCGGCCTGCGACGGCGCCGGTACGGCGGCCAGCAGGGCCAGGGCAGCCGCCGCCGGCAGGAGCGGCTTGTGGATTCCGGAACGCAGCACATCCGCAAGACGCCGATCACGCAAATGCCGATCACGCAAGGCCATCCCTCGTCCCCCTGTTCTGTACGTTTCAGTTGTACCCGTGAAGCAGGCTCCCACGCCCATGGGCCGCCGTTCGCGCAGCCCGGTTCTTATCACTCGGCTTGCCGCCAAGGCGGCGGCAGGACGTTCGTGTTCAACAATCAGACCGCGAAATCATAGGTCTGTCAACATGGTCCGGTCTGCTGCCCTATCCGGCCCCTGCTGCGGGAAAGCTTTTGGCAAACGGCTCCGGACGGGGCAGGATCGAGTCACCCGAAAAACGCCAACGGCAAGAGAGCGAGGGGATTAGAGATGAAGACCTGCCAATCCTTCTACATCGGCGGCGCCTGGACCGAACCCGCGGCGGGCGCCTCCGTGATGGAGGTGTTGAACCCGGCGACGGAGCAGGTGTCGGGCACCGTGGCGCTCGGCGGGCCTGAGGACGCGCAGCGCGCGGTGGCGGCGGCCCATGCCGCCTTCGACGGCTTCTCCCGCACGCCCCTGAGCGAACGGCTGGACCTGCTCGCTGCCGTCTGCGCGCTGTTCGAGAAGCGCATGGACGATATGGCCGACGCCATCACGGAGGAGATGGGCGCGCCCCTGGCGGCGCTGTCCAAGCCGGCTCAGGCCTTCATGGGGCTGGCCCATTTCAAGACCGCCCTGGAGGTCGCCCGCGAGTATCCGTTCGAGCGCACCCGCGGCACCACCCGCATCCTGCGCGAGCCGGTGGGCGTCTGCGCCATGATCACCCCCTGGAACTGGCCGATCAACCAGATCGCCTGCAAGGTCGCCCCGGCGCTGGCCACCGGCTGCACGATGGTGCTGAAGCCCAGCGAGTTCGCGCCCTATTCGGCCTGGCTCTTCACCGAAATCCTGCACGAGGCCGGCGTGCCGGCGGGCGTCTTCAACATGTTCTTCGGTGACGGCGCCGTGGTCGGCCCGATTCTGGCCTCGCACCCGCTGGTGGACATGGTGTCGCTGACCGGCTCCACCCGCGCCGGCGCGTCGGTCACCCACAACGCCGCCGACAGCATCAAGCGCGTGTCGCTGGAACTGGGCGGCAAGTCCGCCAACATCATCTGCGAGAGCGCCGACCTGACCAGGGCCGTGACCCACGGCGTGCGGTCGATGATGTCCAACACCGGCCAGAGCTGCAACGCGCCGTCGCGCATGTATGTCCCGGCCTCCCGCCTGGACGAGGCGGAGAAGATCGCCGCCCAGGTCTGCGCCCGGCTGGTGGTCGGCGACCCGCGCGCCGACCGCACCGGCGTCGGGCCGATCGCCAACCAACGCCAGTACGAGCGGGTGCAGCGCCTGATCCAGGCCGGCATCGAGGAGGGCGCGACCCTGCTGTGCGGCGGTCCGGGCCGTCCGGACGGGCTGGAGCGCGGCTTCTACGCCAAGCCCACCGTCTTCAGCCGCGCCACCGACGGCATGACCATCATGCGCGAGGAGATCTTCGGCCCGGTCCTGACCATCCGCCCCTACGAGGATCTGGAGGAGGCGATCCGCAGCGCCAACGACTCCCTCTACGGCCTGTCCGGTTACGTCTACGCCGGCACGGTGGAGGAGGCGCGGGCGGTGGCGAAGCGGCTGCGCACCGGCATGGTGCATCTGAACGGCGCTTCCATCGACCTCGCCGCCCCCTTCGGCGGCTACAAGCAGTCCGGCATCGGGCGCGAATGGGGCGAGGCCGGTTTCGAGGAGTTCCTGGAGAGCAAGTCCGTTTACGGCAGCGAACCGGCGGCGTAAGAGGCCGGAATTACAGTGGAAATCCCCTCTCTCCTCTGGGGGAGGGGATTCCGCTGCGGGCGATGCCTCGGGTCAGGGCCGCGCGCCGGACAGCGGCTGCACCGCCTCCGCCACCAGCGCCTTGCGGACGGGCAGGCCGGCGCCACGCAGGGCTTCGGTGATGCGCTCGCCATGGCCGTCGTCCTCCACCTCGATCAGCAGGGCGACCTCGGCGGACTTGACGGAGAAGGCGCCGAACAGGCGCTGGTGCTGAACGTCGATGATGTTGCCGCCGCATTCCGCCACGATGCGGGTCACCTGGGCCAAGGCGCCGGGCTGGTCGGCCACGTCGATCTCCAGGTTCAGCAGGCGCCCGTCGCGGGCGAAGCCGCGCATCAGCACGTTGGCCAGCGTGCGCGTGTCGATGTTGCCGCCCGACACGATCAGGCCGACCCGCTTGCCGCGGAAGCGTTCGGGGTGGAAGAGCAGGGCGGCCAGCCCGGCGGCCCCGGCGCCCTCGGCCACGGTCTTCTCCACCTCGATCAGCATGGCGATGGCCCGTTCGATCAACGCTTCGGGCACCAGAACCACGTCGCAGCCGTGTTGCTTAAGGATGTCGATGGGGCGGTCGCCGACGTCGCGCACGGCGATGCCTTCCGCCACGGTCGGGCCGCCGACCTTGACCGGTTGCCCGGCCAGCCGCTGCGCCGCGGCGGGGTAGGTTTCCACCTCCACCCCCACGACCTCCAGGCCGGGCCGCAGCGCGCGGGCGGCCACCGCGGCCCCCGCCGCCAACCCGCCGCCGCCCACGGGAATGGCGAGCGTGTCGAGATCCGGAACCTCCGCCAGCATTTCCAGCACGACGGTGCCCTGGCCGGCGATCACCGCGTCGTCGTCGTAGGGATGGACGAAGACCAACCCCTCCCGCTTGGCGAGATCATGGGCGAAGGCCGCGGCCGCGGCCAGGGAATCGCCTTCCAGGATCACGGTGGCGCCGTGGTCGCGGGTGCGCTTCACCTTCACGAAGGGGGTGAAGCGCGGCATCACGATGGTCGCCGCGATGCCCAGCTTCTTCGCATGGTAGGCCACGGCCTGGGCGTGGTTGCCGGCGGACATGGCGATCACCCCGGCCCGCCGCTCCTCCGGCGTCAGGCGCAGCAGGCGGTTGGCCGCACCGCGCTCCTTGAAGGAGGCGGTGAACTGGAGGTTTTCCAGCTTCATCCAGACCTCGGCGCCGGTGATCTGCGACAGGGTTTCCGACCGCAGGAAGGGGGTGCGGTTGATCCGCCCGGCCAGCCGTTCGGCGGCGGCGTGGATGTCGTCGATGGTGACCGGCATGTCCTGTGCTTCCTCTACGATCGGCCAGTCGGGGGGCCGCTGGAGACGGCACCGTACAGATCCGGCCGGCGGTCCGCCAGATGCGTGCCGACGCGGCGCAGCGCCGGATCGAGGTCCACGGTCAGCAGCGCTTCGCCGCCGCCCGCCCGCGCCAGCACCGATCCGTCCGGCGCCGCCACGGTGCTGAGCCCGCAATAGCTCAACGCCCCCTCGCGCCCGCAGCGGTTGGCGTAGGCGACGAACATGCCGTTCTCGAAGGCGCGGGCCGGGACGATGGTGGTGGCGACGATCTCATAGGGCGACATCAGCGCGGTCGGCACCAGCAGGGCGTCCACCCCGGCCAGGGCGTGGCGGCGCACCAGTTCCGGAAATTCAACGTCGTAGCAGATGACCACGCCCACCCGCATCCCGCCGACCTCCGCGGTCGGGAAGGCGTCGCCGCCCGGCGCGAAGGAGCTGCGGTCGAGATCGCCGTAGAGATGGGCCTTGCGCTGATTCAGCAGAGGCCGCCCGTCCGCTCCGATCAGTTGCGCGGCGTTGTAGACCTTGCCGTCCGCCCCCCGCTCCGGATAGCCGTAGAGCAGCGCGATGCGGTACCGCCGGGCGATGTCCGCGACCCGCGCGGCCAATGGCCCGTCCGGGGGCTCGGCCAGGGCGCGCACGGCCTCGGCGCCGATGTCGTAGCCGGTCAGGCCCATTTCCGGCTCGGCCAGCAGGGCGGAGCCGCGCCCCGCCGCCTCCGCCGCCGCCCGTTCCAGACGGTCGAGGTTGCGGTGCGGTGCACCGGGCTCCGCGTCCGTCTGGAACAGGGTCAGCCGCATCGGATCAGCCTTGCCCTTGGCGCTTGGCGAGGGCGCGCACCGACAGGCAGAGGATTTCGAACAGCATCTGGGCACCAGCGTGGGCGGTGTTGGTCGTGGCGTCGTACTGGGGCGCCACCTCCACCACGTCGCCGCCGATCACGTCCAGCCCGTCCAGCCCGCGCAGGATGGCCAGCGCCTCCCGCGTGGTCAGGCCGCCGACCTCCGGCGTGCCGGTGCCGGGGGCGAAGACCGGGTCCAGGCAATCCACGTCGAAGGTGACATAGACCGGCCCGTCGCCCACCACCTTGCGCGCCGTCTCGATGACGCTGGCGATGCCGCGCTCGGCCACCTCCTCCGCGTGGATCACGGTCATGCCGCTGTCGTAGGAGAACTCCCACAGATACTCGGTGCTGCCGCGGATGCCGATCTGCACCGTGCGCTCCGGGTCCAGCACGCCGTCCAGGACCGCCTGACGGAAGGGGCCGCCATGGTGGAACTTGGCGCCCTCATAGGGACCGCCGGTGTCGCAATGAGCGTCGAAATGGATCATGCCCACCGGACGCTCGCGGCCCAGGGCCTTCAGGATCGAATAGGTGATGGAATGGTCGCCGCCCACCGACAGCGGCACGACGCCCGCGTCCATCACGCGGTTGTAGAAGGCCAGGATGTCGCCATGGCACGCCTCCAGGCTGAAGCGGCTGGACAGCGGCACGTCGCCCACGTCGGCCAGCTTGCAGGACGCCGCCGGGACCATGCGCAGGGCATACTCATAGGGGCCGATGCGCTCCATCGCGCGCACGGCGCGCGGTCCGAAGCGCGACCCGGACCGGTTGGTGACGCCCAGGTCCATCGGCACGCCGATCAGCGCGATGTCCAGCCCGCCGAAATCGGCGGCCTCCGCCGCGTCGGGACGGTAGGGCGCGTCGAGCAGGGTGGACACCCCGGCGAAGGGCTGCACCCGCCGGCCGCCGGAGAACTGGAGGGCGGCCACCCGCTGGAACTCCGGATCGTGGAAGTCGTCGCCGCCGGAGCCGCTGTACTTCGTACGCAAACGATCAAGCTTCTGAGGGTCGATCATCGTCCGAATCTCTGTGAAAAGGAAAGGATGCCAGTCGTTCTTGGAGATCAGTCGTTTTTCGCCCAGGCGCCGAGAAGGCGGGGCAGGTCGCCGAACCACGCGATCAGTCCGAAGACCAGGGCGGTCAGCGACACGAACAGCACAGTCACGGCGGCCATGGTCGGCGTGTAGCCGTAGCGGAGCGCGTTGAAGATCTTGATGGGCAGCGTTTCAAGCGTGAAGCCGACCACCATGTAGGCCACGATGTACTCGTTCAGCGACAGCACGAAGGCGAAGGCGAAGCCGGAGATCACGTAAGGCCGCACCAGCGGCATCACCACCGTGCGCAGCACCGTCCGGTCGTCCGCCCCCATGGTCGCCGCCGCCTCCACGTAGGAGCGGTCCACCGCGCCGAATCCCAGCGACAGCGTGACCAGCGGCAGCGTCACGAAGAACACCGCGTGGCTGACCACCACCGTCCAGGGCGACCCGTATTCGCCCACCGCCGCCCAGAAGCTGAGGAATCCCAGAGCGGTGATGACCGGCGGCAGGATGAAGGGCGTCATGCCCAGCACCTCGAACGCCCGTGCCCAGGGCGCGCGCCAGCGCCACAGGAACCAGGCCAGCGGGAAGGCGATCAGCACCGCCAGCGCCGCCGACAGGGTGGCGACGACGAGGCTGGTGACGAGCGCGCCGCGCCAGCCGGGGTCGGTGAAGACCTCCGCGTACCAGGCGAGCGAGAATCCCTGCGGCGGGAAGGTCAGCGCCTTCTTCTCGTTCACCGAGACGCCGGCCACCACCAGGATCGGCGCCGACAGGACCAGCGCGATCAGGCCGGCGACCAGGGAATTCAGCGTGCGCATCAGCATCAGGCCGTCTCCTCCCGCCGCCCGGCGAGCAGCGCCAGCCCGACGAGGGCGAGGCTGACCAGCACCAGGAAGACGGCCATGGCCGCCGCGAAGGGCATGTTGGACTGGTAGATCGCCTGATCGGTGATGAGCACCGACAGCGTCCAGTGCTGGGGCCGTCCCAGAAGCTGCGGCAGCAGGTAGGAGCCGAGCGCGAAGACGAACACCATGATCGTGGTGGCGACGATGGTGTTGCGCAGCGCCGGCACCACCACCGTGAAGAAGGCCCGCAGCGGCGAGGAGCCCAGCGTGCGCGCCGCCTCCTCCAGATAGGGGTCGAGGCGGGCCAGCGCGGGGTAGAGCACCAGCACCGTGTAGGGGAACGCCTGATAGACCAGCCCGGCCAGGAGCGCGCCGAAGCTGGGGCTGAGCGATTGCGGCTCCGCCATCAGGCCCAGCGCCACGAACAGGTTGGTGATGCCCGCCGTGCGCGACAGCAGGGTGGACCAGGCGAAGCCGATGATGACTTCCGACAGCGACAGGATCGACAGCAGGAAGACCAGCCAGCGGATCTGCGCCCCGCGGGACAGTCTCACCAGCCGGTAGGTGAAGGGGAAGGCGATGCCCACCGACAGCGCCGCGACCAGCGCCGCCAGCCCCAGCGAGAAGGACATGACCCCGCCGAAGAAGGCCGTCAGGAACCGCTCGTAGTTCGCGAACACGAGGTCCGGCTCGTAGAAGCCGCCCGGCACGCGCCGGAAGACGCTGACCGCGATCATCAGGCTGAACGGGATGACGAAGAAGACGACCAGCATCAGCGCCGGGAAGAAGATCGGCGCGTGCTCGGCCAGACCGCGGGGGGCGCGGCGGATCATGGGACCCTCTCGGCCATCGGGGGCAGCACGACGCAGGCCGCCGGGGGGAACTCCACCGACAGGGCGCCGCCGGGGGCGACCGGCGGACGGTCCTGCGGGCGCGTCAGGGCGACGATCTCCTTGCCGGCCACGTCGATGCGGAACTCCACGCTGGCGCCCAGGTCGCGCATGAAGGACAGCGTGCCGGTCAGGCGGTTCGGCCCGTCCGTCCCCGCGGGGTGGACGATCACGTCCTCCGGGCGGACGGACAGCAGGACGCGGCCCGTCGGGGGCAGGTCGGGCAGATGCAGGTTGCCGCCGGGCACGGCGACGGCGCCGGGGGCGGTCACCTCGCCTTCCAGCAGGTTGGTCATGCCGATGAAGTCGGCGACGAAGGCGTCGGCGGGCTGGCGGTAGACCTCCATCGGCGGGGCGGCCTGATGGATGCGGCCCTGCGACATCACCACCACGAGGTCGGCCATGGTCATCGCCTCCCGCTGGTCGTGGGTGACGACGATGGTGGTGATTCCCAGCCGCTGCTGAAGCTGTTTCAGCTCGATCTGCATGGCCTCGCGCAGCTTGGCGTCCAGCGCCGACAGCGGCTCGTCCAGCAGGAACAGCTTGGGCGACAGGGCCAGCGCGCGGGCGATGGCGACGCGCTGCCGCTGTCCGCCCGACAGCTTGGAGACGGGCCGGTCGGCCACGCCGGGCAGGCGCACCAGTTCCAGCAGTTCGTCGGCGCGCTTGCGCTGCTCGGCCTTCGCCGCGCCGCGGATGCGCAGGGGATAGGCGATGTTCTCCCCCGCCGTCAGGTGCGGGAAGAGGGCCAGCGACTGGAACACCATGCCGAATTCCCGCGTGTGGGCGGGGGCCGTGGTGATGTCGCGCCCGTCGATCAGCAGCCGCCCGCCGGAGGGGTCCTCCAGCCCGGCGATCATGCGCAGAAGCGTCGTCTTCCCGCAGCCGGACGGGCCGAGCAGGCAGACGAACTGTCCGTGCGGGATGCGCAGCGACGCGCCGTGCACCGCGGTCACGGGACCGTATCGTTTGGTGAGACCGTCGAGGACAAGGGCTGACATGGGATGGCTTTTCGACTGTCGTTCACAACGGGCTTTGTCCCCTTTCCCCTCTGGGGAGAGGGTCAGGTTGAGGGGGCGCCCGTCAGGGCGTCCACGCACTGCAATGAGCCGCCCCCTCACATACCCTTCTCCCCAGAGGGGGGAAGGGCTCTCGCTCACCCGACGATCATTTCCGTCCACTTCTGGTTCAGCCAGTCGGACTTGGTCTGATACAGGTCGTAGCGCGGAATGATCGGCGCGATGTCCGAGGACACCGACGCGAACTCCTGGTCCGTCAGGTCGGTCAGCTTGCGGTCGATGGTCGGGGCGGTGCCGACCTTGCGCGACAGCAGGGCCTGGATCGACGGCTGGCACATGTAGTCCACGAAGACATGCGCGAGGTCGCCGGCCTTGGAGGCGCGGGTGACCGCCCAGCTTCCCGAATCGAGGATGCCGCCCTCCTTCGGGAAGGTGGAGCGCACCGGCTGGCCGTCGGCCGCGGCGAGGCCGGTCACGTCGTGGTAATACTGGCCCATCGGAATCTCGCCGGACTTCAGCGAGGCTTCGAACTGCGCCTCGTCGCGGTACCAGAGCTTCACGTTGGACTTCAGTTCGGCCAGCTTCTTGAAACAGTCGAGCTGCCCCTGCTCGCTGTCCAGATGCTTGGTGCCGCCGAAGAAGGTCGCCGCCGTGACTTCCAGAAGGAAGCTGTTGCTGACCAGCGCCAGCAGGCCGAGCTTGTCCTTGTTCGCCGGGTCCCATAGGGCCGCCCAGCTTTCCGGGGCCTGCGGGTAGCTCTTGGTGTTGGTGACCAGCGTGATGTACCAGGACACCGCGCCGATGCCGCTGACCTTGCCGTCCGGATACTTGTTGACGAGGTGCGGGACGACCTTGGCCGCGTTGGGGATCTTCGACAGGTCGAAGGGCGCCCACAGTTCCGCCGCGGCCCCCTTCAGCATCGCCACCTGCGACATCATGGAGACGTCGGCGGGCGCCTGACGCGCGCGGGCCGCCTGCTCAAGCTGGACCAGCCACGCTTCGCCGGTCGGCTCGGCCACCGCTTCGACGGCGATGCCGGTGGCCTTGGAGAATTCCGGGAAGATGTGCTTTTCGAAGGACTCTTTGAAATAGCCGCCGTAGACGCCGACCTTCAGCGTCTTCGACTGGGCGCGGACGATGTTCGGAAAGCCGATGGCCGCCACCGCGGCCAGCGTCCCAGCACCGGCCAGAACGGTGCGCCGGCTGACGCCCGCCATCGTGACGTGAGTTCCCTGTTTACCCGTCGTCTCGTTCATGGATTCGACCTTTCCTTGCGGACGAGCATTATCTGTTCGTGAGGCTGACAGTGTAGCCTGGTACCATTAGACCCCCGCCGCCGTTGCCCGAAAATCAGAAAGTTTTGTATCTTACTTCGACCGGAGTCGAAGTATCGGGGGCGCGGAACCCGCCGGACGGAGCTGTCGGGGCAGGGAAGGGCGGAGGCCGTGACCATGATGCAGCTTGAAACCGTTGATCTGCGCCTGCTGCGGTTGTTCATGACCATCGTCGAGGCGGGTGGATTCAGTGCGGCGCAGAGCGAACTGAACCTGTCGCTGTCCACCATCTCCACCCATTTCGCGGATCTGGAAACGCGGCTGGGCCTGCGGCTGTGCCGGCGGGGCCGCTCGGGCTTCCAGCTTACACCGGAGGGGCAGGCGGTCTATGACGAGCTGCGCCGCGTGTTCGACACGCTGGAGCGCTTCCGCGGGCGGGTGCGCGGCCTGCGCGAGCGGCTGACCGGGACGCTGGCGGTCGGGCTGGTTGACAACACCCTGACGGACCCGCGCGCCCCGCTGGAGCGCGTCTTCGCCCGCTTCACGGAGGCGGCGCCGGAAGTGTCGCTGGTCATCAACGTCCGCCCGCCGAACGAGCTTCTGCGCGACGTCATCGGCGGGCAGCTTCAGTTGGCCATCGCCAGCTTTCCGCGCATCGTGCCCAGCCTGTCCTATCAGGATCTCTACAGCGAGACGATCCACTTCTACGCGGCGGACGGGCACCCGCTGTTCGCCCAGCCGGACGAGGCCATCGACCTGGACGAGATCCGCCGCTACCGGCTGGTGGCCCGCAGCTATTGGGGCGCGCGCGACCTGAAGATCTTCGCCGTCTCGACGCCCAAGGCGACGGTCAGCGACATGGAAGGGGCGGCGCGGCTGATCCTGTCCGGGGCCTATCTCGGCTATCTGCCGGACCATTACGCCGCACCCTACGTCAAGGCGGGGCGGTTGCGGGCGCTGCTGCCCAAGGTGCTGTCCTATCAGGCGCCGTTCCAGGTGGCCTACGACGCCAACCGCTCCAAGAGCCCGGTGGTGGACCTGTTCATCGCGCTCACGCGGGAGGAGATGACGGCGCCGGAGTTCCGCGTCAATCCGGGCCGGACGGCCTGAACCCGGTCAGATGTGGTATTCCGGTTCCGGCACCGTCTGGTCCATGGCGAGCGCCGGCACCGTGTCGCGGCACCAGCCGACGATCCGCGCCGGAACGCCGACCACCGTGGCGCAGGGCGGCACATCCTTCAGCACCACGCTGCCGGCGCCGACCTTGGCGCGGCTGCCGATCTCGATGTTGCCCAGGATCTTGGCCCCGGCGGACAGCAGAACGCCGTCGCGCACCTTCGGGTGGCGGTCGCCATGCTCCTTGCCGGTGCCGCCCAGAGTGACCTCCTGAAGGATCGACACGTCGTTGCCGACCACCGCGGTCTCGCCGATCACCACGCCGGTGCCGTGGTCGATGAAGACGCCGCGCCCGACCGGAACCGCCGGATGGATGTCCACCGCGAACACCTCCGACACCCGGCTTTGCAGGAAATGGGCGAGGTCGCGCCGGTCGTGCCGCCACAGCCAATGGCCGATGCGGTGCCATTCCAGCGCGTGGAAGCCCTTGTAATAGAGGAACGGCGTCAGGCAGTTGTCCGCCGCCGGGTCGCGCGTGCAGATGGCCTGAAGGTCGGAGCAGGCTTCCTCCACGATGCAGGGCGCGTCGGTGACCGCCGAGCGCACCAGCATCGCAAGCTGGTCCGCGGAGATGTAGGAATCGCCCAGCTTGCGCGCCAGAATGCTGCCCAGAGCCGATGGAAAGTCGTGGTGCAGCAGGATGGCGGTGTCGATGAAGGGGCGCAGCCACGGTTCCTTGACGACGACGCTCTCCGCCTCGGCGCGCAGCATCGCCCACATGCCGTCCACGCCTTCCAGAAGGGCGGATTCCGGGCGGTCCTGTTCCTGCTGGCAAGGGGAGACGATGTGGTTCATCGCTGGATGTCCTGGTGTTCCCGACCGGCCCGGTCGCCGGTTCGGTCATGCGGTTCGGTCATGGGGCCTTCAACAGACCGGATGGAAACCTAGCACGCCGCATTCCGGAAGGGGAGCCATGTTGCGGGAAATGAAGGGCCGCCACGGAAGATTGTACAATTCTTTAGCGTGAAAACTGCCGGTTTCAATCGGCATAGTGATACAGGTGATAGGGCTCGATCCGTCCGTATTCCATCTTCACCAGCCGGTCGGCGTGGTGCAGGAAATGCTCGTCGTGGGTGACGGCGATCACCGTCTTGCCCTGGCGCTTCAGGTCGGGAAGCGATGAACAGGATCTCGCCGCGCTCCACCGTCAGGTCCAGCGGGCCGACCTCGAACTTTTCCGCGCTGCCGCGGTACCGGAAATCCACGCCGCGCAGTTCGATGATGGAGAAGGCCGGGGCGGGGGCCGGCGGCGCAGCCGGCTGGGGATGCCGCGCCAGACGGTCCGACTCGGCTTCCAGCCCGTGGATGTCACCGGCGGCGAGCGTCGCCTTGGCCCAGGCGGGGATGCCGGCCACCACGGTGAAGGTGGGGCCGATCACGAACAGCACGATGGACGTCAGCCGCATGATGTCGGCCTCGGCCCCCGGCTGATCCCCGTGCTGATATTGCGGCCCGATGAAGACCAGCACGCCGAGCAGCGCGTAGAACAGGCTGTAGGCGAAGATGTAGTTGGCGTTGAACAGGTCGGCGGTGCGGATGCGCAGGCTCCGCACGGCGGTGGTTGCCTCGGCGATGCGGGCCATCAGGGCGTTGCTGCGGCCCTGGTTCAGCTTCAACTCCTTGAAACCGCCGATCAGGTCTCCGATGCTGTCGAAGAAGGCCATTTCATGGGCCGACGCCTCGCGCATGCGGACGTTCACCTCGGCGGAACGGCGGAAATAGGCGAGCAGCCCGCCGCCGATCACCAGCACCGCCATGACGAAGGCCGGAATCGACACGCTGGCCAGTAGATGGCGGTGAACACCACCAGGGCCGCCGATTGCAGCGACGCCGCCAGCGCCCCCGCCGCGTCGGAGATCACCGCCGTCTGCTGGGTCAGCCGGTTGTAGACGGTGGTGCTGTCCACATCTGGTTCAGCCACATCAGGTCCAGCGAATGGAGCTTCTCCGCGATGCGCAGGCGGGTGCGCTCGTCCGCGCCGGCGAAGCTCAGGCCGCCCTCGTCCTTGCCGGCGGGGTAGGTCTGCACGCGCAGGGTCGTGGCGAAGGGTATCGGCAGCCCGGCGGCCTCGGCCACGGCGGCCAGCGGCAGATGGGCGTGCGCCGTCTGCGCCGCGCGCCGCCGCTGCACCTTGGCCAACCAGTCCGGCAGGGGCAGCGGGCCGGGCGACCCGCAGGGGCAGGGTGTTGATGAGCGGACCGATCATGCGCTCAACCCCCGGCAGTTCAGGCGGACGCAGGGCCGAGGTCACGCCGAACACCACCTCGTCGCTTCCGCAGCGCCGCCCCAGCACCAGCGCCCAGGCCCCCATGACCAGAACGGGCACGGTCAGCCGGTGGCGGCGGGCGAAGCCGGCCAGGGCGCCGCCGCCGGGTCGAAGCCGGCATGGCGGTCCTGCTCCCGCCACGCGGCGAAGCGGGCGTCCGCCGCGGCGGGGTCCAGGGCGCTCCAATCCTCCAGACGCCAGAGCGCCTGAACCCGGTCGGAAAAGTGCTGTTCCGGCATGCCGTCCGCTCCGATGACGAAGGCGGCGCGAAGGGCCGCGTGGCGGGACAGCGCCCGGCCCACCGCGCCCTGGAAAGCGTCCACGTCCAGCCCGTCCGGCAGGGTGGCGGCAAGCTGCACAGCATAGGCTTCGCTGTCCGGGCGGGCCGAGGCGTGGGCCAGCATCGCCGCCTGCTGCGGCGCCAGCCGGTGGGGCGCCTCCTCGTCCAGCAGGGCGGTCAGCGCCGTGGCGAAGGCGTCGGCCAGCCGCTCCACCAGCGCCGGGTCCGTCTGGCGCGGGTCGTAGGTCCAGTCCATGCGCAACCGGCCGTCCATCACCAGAGCGGTGACCTCCAGCCGGTAGGGACGCGGCGTGGTAGGGGCGAAGCCGGGGCCTTCGGATTCCGCCGCCGGGCGCACCGGCAAGGCCGTGGGCCAGGACTGGTCCCATTGGCCGTGGTAGTTGAACACGACCTCTGCCGGTTCCAGCGCCGCCAGCGCGGCACCCACGCTCGGGTTCATGGCGCGCAGGGCTCCATAGGAGAATCCCCGCCCCGGCAGGGCCGCCACCGCCGCCTTCGCCGCCGCCAGGGTCCGCATGGGGGAGGCGGAAACCGGCAGCACCACCGGGGCGATGGTGGTGAATCAGCCCACCGTGCGGGTCAGGTCCACCCCCGGCACCGGGGCGTCGCGCCCGTGCCCTTCCACGTCCACCAGCAGGGCGTCGCCGCCCAGGACCCGCGTGACGGCGGGCCGGTCCCATCCGGCGCCACGGGCCAGACCGCACAGCATGTGTCCCGGCCCGGCCTCCAGCAGCAGCCCGGCGCTGCCGTCGCGCAGGGTCAACGCCGCCACCCGCTGCGCGAACAGCGGCACCACCGGGTCGAGCATGGCCGAATGGAAGGCGTGGGAGGTTTCCAGCCGCCGGCAGCGCACGCCACGGGCGTCCAGCGCGCGCTCAAGCTCGGTGACAGCCGGGATCGGCCCGGCGGCCACCACCTGACGGGGACCGTTGACGGCGGCGATCGACAGGCCGGTGCCCGTCAGGAGGGCCGCCGCCTCGTCCTCCGCCAGCGGCAGGGCCAGCATGGCCCTGGCGGGCAGTGAATCCACCAGCCGCCCGCGCTCCGTCACCAGGGCCAGGGCGTCGTCCAGCGTGAGGACCCCGGCCAGACAGGCGGCGACATATTCGCCCACGCTGTGCCCCAGCATGGCCGCCGGCTCCACCCCTTGGGCGAGCCAATGGTGGGCGGTGGCGTAGCCCACGGCGAACAGCGCCGGCTGCGTCAGGGCGGTGCGGCGCAGGGCGTCGGCGTCGGCGGCCCGGTCTTCGGGGCCGTGGAGCAGGTCGAGCAGGTCGGCGCCGATGTGCGGCTCCAGCCCGGTGGGGCAGCGGTCCAGCGCCTCGCGGTAGGCGGGGCTGCTGCGGTACAGCGCTTCGCCCATGCGCGGGAACCGGCTGCCCTGTCCGGGGAAGAGGAAGGCCACCGCCGGGGGTTGCGCGGGGGCCGTGGCGCGGATCAGGGCGGGTGCGGACAGGCCGCGCGCCGCTTCCTCCGCGTCCCGCGCCACCAGGGCCGCCCGGTGGGCGAAGATCGTGCGACCCACCCGCAGCGTGTGCGCCACGTCGGCCAGCGGCAGGGCGGGGTGGGCCGCCAGATGAGCCGACAGGGCTTCCGCGGCGCGTTCCAGGGCCGTGTCGCTGCGGGCCGACAGCAGCAGAAGGTGGGGGCTGTCCGCAGGGGGGCCGGTGGGAGCGGGCAGGGCCTGCTCCAGCACAACATGGGCGTTGGTGCCGCCGATGCCGAAGGCGCTGACCCCGGCCCGCCGCGGGCCGTCGCCCGCGGGCCAGGGCTGGGCCTCCGTCACCATGGAGAAGGGTCCGGCGGCGAAGTCGATGCGCGGGTTGAGGGCCCGGGCGTGCAGGGTCGGCGGAAGCACCCCATGGTGCAGCGCCAGCACCGTCTTGATGAGGCCCGCCACCCCGGCGGCGGTGTCGGCGTGGCCGATGTTGCTCTTGACCGCCCCAAGCAGCAGCGGGCGGCTGCGCCCGCCGAACACGCGGGCCAAGCGCCTGGATTCAATATTTTCCATAAGATGCCTTATGGGATTTTAATGCCGCAGCCATGACCAGAAAGCGATCCCCAAAAGACACCCACTGTCTCAGTGCTTTTGCTTACCGTCGTCGGGGGTTCGCTCCGTCACTCGGCGCGGTGAGGTCGCAGGCCACACACTGCAACGTGTGCCACGGGGCAAGCGTCCAGGCGGTTCCCCCCTTCAGCGCCCTGCCCCGCTGGGTGCGGCTCCGGTCGAGGTGGGGGCCGCGGTGTTCAGGGTCGGCGCCGCCGCGGGGTCCTCGTCCACCCGGCGCTTCAGCACCATCAGGGCCAGCGTCGTGACGACGGTCCCGGCGACAATGGCCAGGACGTAGGGGCCGAGCGGCGCCACCGCGTTGGGGATCGCCAGAACGAAGACGCCGCCGTGCGGCGCCCGCAGGCCGCAGCCGAACCACATGGACAAGGCGCCGGCCACCGCCGATCCGGCCATGGCCGCGGGGATGACGCGCAGCGGGTCCTTGGCCGCGAAGGGGATCGCCCCCTCCGTAATGAAGGCGAGGCCGAGCACGCCCGCGGCCTTGCCCGCCTCCCGCTCCTGCATGGTGAAGCGGCCCGGCACGATCATGGTGGCGAGCGACAGCCCGAGCGGCGGCGTCATGCCCGCCGCCATCACCGCGGCCATCGGCGTAAAGGTGCTGGAGGCCAGCAGCCCCACCGCGAAGGTGTAGGCCGCCTTGTTGACCGGCCCCCCCATGTCCAGCGCCATCATGGCGCCCAGCAGCGCGCCGAGCGCCACCGCGTTGGCCCCGGTCATGCCCTGGAGAAAGGCCGTCAGCCCGTTCATGATCGCCGCCACCGGCGTGCCGATGACGTAGACCATCAGCAACCCGACCGCCAGCGTGCCCAGAAGCGGGATGATGAGCACCGGCTTCAGCCCCTCCAGATTCTGCGGCAGCCGGATGGTGTCGCGCAGCCAGCGGGCGATGTAGCCGGCCAGGAAGCCTGCCACGATGCCGCCCAGGAAGCCGGACCCGATCTTGGCGGCCAGCATGCCGCCGATGAAGCCGGGGGCGAGGCCGGGACGGTCGGCGATGGAATAGGCGATGTAGCCCGCCAGCACCGGCACCATCAGCCCGAAAGCCGCCTCCCCGCCGATCTGCATCAGCGCCGCCGGCAGGGTGCCCGGTTCCTTGTACGCCTCGATGCCGAAGACGAAGGACAGGGCGATGATCAGGCCGCCGGCCACCACGAAGGGCAGCATGAAGGACACGCCGGTCAGCAGATGCTTGTAGGGACCGGACTGCGCCTCCTTCTGGCGGGCCTTGGCGCCCGCCACCTCCCCGGCGTAGGCGGGGGCGGCGGCGTCTCCCGGTGCGGGGACCGGCAGGGCGAGCGCCTCGTCGATCACGCGGGCGGGCTGCTTCAGCGCCTCCCCCACGGAAGTCTTCAGCAGGCGCTTGCCGGCGAAGCGGTCGGTGGCGACGTGGGTGTCGGCGCCGACGATGACGGCCTCGGCCTCCGCGATCTCCTCCGCCGTGAGGGCATTCTTCGCGCCGACGGAGCCCTGGGTTTCGACCTTGATGCGGTAGCCCTTGGCCTGGGCGGCCTGCTTCAGCGCCTCCGCGGCCATGAAGGTGTGGGCGATGCCCGTCGGGCAGGCCGTGATGGCGACCAGCAGGCCGGGGCTGCGCACAGCCGCGGGGGCCGGCTTCGGAGCCGGGGCCGGTTCAGCGGCGGGGGCCTCGGGCTGCGCGCCGGGAACATGCGCCAGGGCGCTGCCGATCACCGATGCGGTGTCGCGGATGGCGGCGGCGGTCGATGTGCGCAGGACCGGCTTTCCGGCGAAGCGGGAATCGTCCACGGCGATGTCCGCGGCCAGGATCACCGCGTCGGCCTCCGCGACGGTCGCGTCGGACAACGGCGTCTGAACGCCGTTGGAGCCCTGGGTTTCCACCGCGATGGAATGCCCCATCAGCGCGGCGGTGCGGCGCAGCGCCTCGGCCGCCATGACGGTGTGGGCGATGCCCGTCGGGCAGGCGGTCACAGCCACGAGCTTTGCCATGTCGTTTCCCCTCCGGCACTGAAAACCCTTACACTTCCTCCACCCGCACGGCCCGCATCAGCTCCGCGAGGCGCTCCGGCGGCGGCAGTTCGGGGCCGAGGCGGGACAGCGTGCCCGCGGCGAAGGCGGTGCCGCGGCGCGCGCAGTCCTCCAACCCGGCGCCCTCCAGCCCAGTCTTTTCAAGTCGGGCGGCGATGACCCCGGCCACCATGGCGTCCCCCGCGCCGACCGTGCTGGCGACCTCCACGGGCGGCGGCACGGCCAGCAGGGCGCGGCCTCCCTCCACGAAGACGGCGCCGTCGACCCCCAGCGACACGACCACCAGCGCGATTCCCGCCTCCGACAGGTCGCGAGCGGCGCGCACCACCTCCGCGCGCCCGTTCAGGGGGCGGCCGAGCAGTTCGGCCAGTTCCGCCGCGTTCGGCTTCACCATGTCGGGGCGCGCGGTCACGGCGTGGCGCAGCGGCGGGCCGCTGGCGTCCACCGCGACGAAGGCGCCGCGCGTACGCAGGGTGGCGACCATTTCCGCATAGGCGGTGTCGGGCACTCCCGCCGGGACGCTGCCGGCCAGCACGAAGGTCCGGTTGGCGGCGGCGAGGTCCTCCACCACGGTCAGCAGCCCCCGCCAGGATTCCGCCGGCACATGCAGGCCGGGCAGGTTGACGTCGGTGACGGAGCGGCCTTCGCGGTCCACCAGCTTGATGTTCACCCGGCTGCGGCCCGGCAGGCGCAGGCAGCGGTCGCGGATGCCGCGGCGGCGGAACAGCGCGTCGAACACGGCGGTGTTCTCCTCGCCCAGGAATCCGGTGGCGGTCACCGGAACAGGGCCGCCGGACAGGAAGGCCGCGACGTTGATGCCCTTGCCCCCGGCGGTCCGCGTCTCGGCCATCGCCCGGTTGACCGCTCCGGCCTTGAAGCCCGGCACGTCCAGCGTCTGGTCGATGGCAACGTTCAAGGTCACGGTGACGACGCCGGGGCGATTGTTGTCCATGGGAGTCATGCCGCACCTCCGGCGTCCGCGAAGCGTTGGCGGACCAGCGCCCGCACCTCCGCCGCGTCGGCGCAGTCCAGTGCCTCGCGGGCGGTGCGCTCGGCGTCGGCCATGGCGATGGCGCGCAGCCGCGCCTTGACGGAGGGCACGGCGGGGATCGCCACGCTCAGCTCCGTCACGCCCAGGCCGGACAGCAGAACCGCTCCCGCCGGGTCGCCCGCCACGCCGCCGCAGGCGCCCACCCAGATGCCGGCGCGGCGGGCGGCGTCCACCGTGCGCTCCACCATGCGCAGCACGGCGGGATGCAGCCCGTCCGCCTGCGGGGCCAACACCGGGTGCAGCCGGTCCATCGCCAGCACATACTGCGTCAGGTCGTTGGTGCCGATGGAGAAGAAGGACACCTGCCGCGCCAGCCGGTCGGCCAGCATCACGGCGGACGGCACCTCGATCATGATGCCCTGCTCCACCGGCGGCACGTTGAGATCCCGCCGCACCTCCTCGGTGACGGCCATGGCGCGCTCCAGCTCCGCGGGGGCTGCGATCATCGGGTACATGATCCGCACCGGCCCCTCCACGGAGGCCCGCAGCATGGCGCGGAGCTGGGTGCGGAACAGGTCCTCCCGCTCGAAGCACAGGCGGATGCCGCGCACGCCCAGGAAGGGGTTCCCCTCCGCCGGCATGCGCAGATAGGGAACGTTCTTGTCGCCCCCGATGTCCAGCGTGCGCAGGATGATCGGCAGCCCGTTCATCGCCCGCACCATGGTCCGGTAGGCATCGAACTGCTCCTCCTCGTCCGGGGGCAGGTCGCGCTGAAGGAACAGGAACTCCGTCCGCATCAGCCCGACGCCCTCCCCGCCCGCCTCCACGGCCTGCACGGCCTCCGCCGGGTCGGAGATGTTGGCGGCGACCTCCACGCGCCTGCCGTCCGTGGTGATGGCCGGCTTGTAGCGGTCGAGCCGTTCCGCCTCCCGCCGCTCGCCCACCTTGATCCGGGCCTCGGCGGCGCGGCTGCGGTCGCGCTCGCTGGGATCGGCGACCAGCACGCCGTCGTCGCCGTTCAGGATCGCCGCGCGCCCGTTCTCCAGGTCCAGCACGGACGGACCGGCTGCGACCACCGCAGGAATGTCCAGCGAGCGGGCGATGATCGCCGTGTGGGAGGTGGCGCCGCCCCCCGCCGTGCACAGCCCCAGCACCTTCGCCGGGTCCAGCTTCGCGGTGTCGGACGGCTCCAGATCCTCGGCCAGCAGGATGACGGGGTGCTCCGGCAGGGCCGCCGTGCTTTCCGTCACCACCGCCAGCAGGCGCAGCACGCGGCGCCCGACGTCGCCGAGGTCGGCGGCGCGCCCGGCCAGCAGCGGGTCGGCGAGTTGGGCCAGTATCGCGGCGCGCTCCTCATAGACCGACCGCCACGCCCATCCGGCGCTCTTGCCCTGGGCGATCAGGGCGTGGGCCTCCCCGACCATCTCGGGGTCGTCGAGAAGCTCCAGATGCGCCTTGAAGATGGCGGCCTTGGCGGCGCCGGCCTTCTTCCAGAACTCCTCATACAGGTTGCGCAGGTCGGCGGCGGCGGCGGCGAGCGCCTGATCCAGCCGGCGGTGCTGGGCGACGGGATCGGGGGCGGTCTCGGCGACCGTCAGTTCCTCCCGCTGGAATTTCCAGACGGGGCCTGTGGAGACGCCGGGCGAGGCGGAGATGCCGGCGATCACCCGCCCGTCGTAATCGAGGTCCGCCGGGACGGCCTGCGGCGCCGGGACCGCTGCGGGTGGCGGTGCCGCCGCACCGTGGCCCGGTTCGTCCAGCCCGGCCGCGAAGGCGGCGCGGATGGCCTGGAGCGCCGCCGCCGCGTCCTCGCCCGAGGCGGTGATGGTCAGCGGCTGGCCGCCCGACACGCCGAGCTGCAAAAGGGAGACGAGGCTTCTGGCGTTGGCCGTATGGCCGCCATGCCGGACGGCGATGTCCGCGCGGAAGCGCTTGGCGACCTCGACCAGAACCGTGGCCGGGCGGGCGTGCAACCCATGGGGCGACGGAGCGTCGACCGATAGGGAATCCCCGTCGATGGGAACGGCGGCGGATTCGGGAGGCGGAGCGGCGGGCGCCTCGCCGTTCAGAACGGCCATGACGGCGCGCGGGTCGCTGGTGGTGCCCAGCCGTTCGGCTTGCGCGGGGTCGCCCAGCACGCCGGTCAGCCGTTGCAGAACGGCGATGTGCTCGTCCGACTTGGCGGCGATGCCGACCACCAGCCGCGCCGGCTCCCCGCTGCCCCAATCCACGCCCTTGGGAAACTGGACGACCACCACGCCGGTCCGCCGCACCAGATCGCGCGCCTCGGGAAGGCCGTGGGGGATGGCGATGCCGCTGCCCAGATAGGTGCCGGACACCGCTTCCCGGCCCAGCATGCTGTCGATGTAGCCGGGGTCGATCAGGCCGCTGTCCACCATCGCCTGCCCGGCGAGGCGGATGGCCTCCCTCTTGTCCGGCGCCGAAAGCCCGAGGCGCACCTGCGATTCGGAGACCTGAAGCATCGCCCGTCCTCCCCGCTCGCGGAGTCCGTGCGCGGGGCCGGACTCTCCTTTGCCGGAGAGTCAACGCTTCGGCCGCGATGGCGTTCCAGCGGCGTTCCAGCGGCGCTCCGGCACGGTTTCGCGGGCCGGGATTGCCTGGAATCCCGAACCTGTTGCATAACGGCATTCGACGGGAGAATTCTCCAGGTTCGGCTTCTTGAAGGTTCAATCCATGGAAGTTCTGAGGTTCTCGCCGGAAGATTTCTCTCATGAACTTCTGGCGCTTCAGGTGGCCAAGCTCATCAACGATGAAACACCCTCGGCGGAGCCGGTCACCTTTCATTGCTATTGGACCGGTGCGCTGAACGAGAAGCATCTCATTTCCGTGAAAAGCTGCTATCTGTTCAATGCTCGCGGCAGCAAGAACCAGATCATAGTCTGGACGCAGAATTGCGTCGACAACGCCTATATGAACGAAATCAGGAAATACGCGGACATCCGCGAATTTTCCGAACACGACGAATGCCGTGGCACCTTTCTTGAGGGGTATGATTTCGGACGGTCGATCGATGCGTCTTTTTATTCCGATATCGTGAGATACATACTTCTTTATAAGTATGGCGGCGTGTGGTTCGATCTCGATTGCCTGTTCCTGAGAAGCATCACGCCGCTTCTGAATCAGTTTCCCGGCAAAATCCTGGCCTACCGGTGGGAGCAGCAAAACTATCCCAACGGTGCGGTCTACATTTCCCCCACCCCGTTTTCAGAGGCGATGAGGGCAAATATAGAATTCATTCAGAAACGAGGCCGCGGCTGGGGCTTCCAGCAGGCCGGGCTGGTTTACGACACGCCGATGGACATTCTCGTGCTGCCGTGCCCATGGTTCGACGCCGGATGGATCGAGAACCCGGTTCTTCATTTCAACGGCTTCATGAAAGCGTCCGCGGTGGAATACGATCTCGACACCTTCTTTCCGGGCGCGTTCTGCTTCCATTGGCACAACAAGTGGTTCGATGTCATCGAGCCGTCGAGCCCGATGGATCGGCTTGCCAGGGACATCGACCGCAGGCTGTCGTTGGTGAGCTGAGCGGCTTCGCAATCTTCATCGCCCCAGCCCTGTTGAAACCCCCGACGATGGAAGGGGGTGCCACATGACCACCACGCTGACGGGAAACGCCGACCGCCTGCAAACCGGCGGCTGGGCAGCCAGCAGCAACGTCTGGAATCCGGGCGGCTATCGGAACGGCAAGGACTTCAAGCAAGCCATCGCCATCAACGAAGCCACCTTCCCGAACGGGACGGTGATGAGCTGGAGCTGGCCCTACGACAGCCGGCGCGCCCTGACCTATGACAACTACCCGGTGCGGGCCTATCCGGAGCTGACGCACGGCGTCAATCCGTGGAACGGCGCGTCCTCCACCAGCGTGAAGCTTCCGGCGCGGATCGCCGATCTGCCGAATTTCGACCTCACCTACAAGGTGGGGCTGACGGGCGCCAAGAACCTCTACAACGTCGCCGTCAGCCTGTGGATCGGCGACGATCCGGCCAAGGGTATCAAAGGCGTGACCGACGAGGTGATGGTGTGGCTGCACAGCGGCTACTTCACCCCCGCCGGAGAGCCGGTCGCCACGCTGAAGGACGCGCAGGGAAGCGCCACCCTATGGAACAAGCCGGATTTCAGCGGCGGGGTGGACGGCAATCCCATCGACTGGGAATACACGGTCCTGCAATACGGCAATGACCGGCTGGCCGGGACGCTGGACCTGGACGGGCTGCTGGACGAGCTTCAGAACCGCGGAATCGTCGACGAAAAGGATTGGGTTTTGGGAATCCAGTTCGGCGCGGAAGTGGCGGCGGGTGCCGGATCGATGACGGTCGAACAGTTGGGCGTGAATTTCACCGCCCCGCCGGTACCGGCCCCGGTCCCGGCGACGGCCCCTGCTCCGGTGTTGGCTGCGGCCCCGCCGGAGCCGGTGATCGGGGTGGTGCCGACGGTGTAGGGGGAGTGGGCGCGCAGCACCCCTCCCCCCGACCGGATCAGCCGGCCAGCGACTTCCCGGCGGCGCCCAGATCGGCGAAGGCCTCGTCCAGGCGGCGGACCACGCCCTGCTCGCCCAGGCGCAGCCACTTGCGCGGATCGTACAGCTTCTTCAGCGGCTTGCCCGACTGCGGGTCGATCTGATGGCGGAAGGCCGCCTCGTTCTCGAACACGAAGCCGCCGACGGACTCGGCGAAGGCGAACTGGGTGTCGGTGTCGATGTTCATCTTGAACACGCCGAAGCCGACCGCCTCGGCGATCTTCTCCTTCTCCGACCCCGAGCCGCCGTGGAACACCAGCGCCAGCGGCTTGGCGCCGCCGCCGTGACGCTCCGACACCAGGGACTGCGAGGCGCCGAGGATTTCCGGACGCAGCTTCACGTTGCCCGGAGCGTAGACGCCGTGCACGTTGCCGAAGGAGGCCGCGACCGAGAAGTGGCCGATGGGCGACAGCTCCTCATAGGCGCGCAGCACGTCTTCCGGCTGGGTGTAGAGGTGGGCGTTGTCGGCGGCGTCCAGATCCTCCGACCCGATGCCGTCCTCCTCGCCGCCGGTCACGCCCAGCTCGATCTCCAGGCTCATGCCCAGCGGGGCGAGGCGCTTGAGGATGCGGGCGCATTCGGACAGGTTGAAGTCCAGCGACTCTTCCGACAGGTCGAGCATGTGCGAGCTGAAGAGCGGCCGGCCGGTGCGGCGGAAATGCTCCTCGCCATGGCCGATCATGCCCTCGACCCAGGGGATCAGGCCCTTGTTCGCGTGGTCGGTGTGCAGGACGACGCAGACGCCGTACTGCTCGGCCAGCAGATGGACGTGCTGGGCCGCCGAAACCGCGCCCAGGATGCGGGCCTGGAGCGCGTCCTTCATGCCTTCGCCGGCGTAGAAGCGGGCGCCGCCGTTGGAAAGCTGCACGATCACGTCGGAGCGGTTCTTCGCCGCCGCTTCCAGCACCGCGTTGATGCCGTTGGTGCCGACCACGTTGACCGCCGGCAACGCATAGCCGCCGTCCTGGCAGGCGGCGATCAGCGCGCGGTAGTCCTCTCCGGTCACGACGCCGGGCTTCAGTCGGGTCGGGGCTGACATGGGTGGGTTCCTCCCTCGGGGAAAAAAGTACTGCCTTGAAACGTCGGTCTGATCGTTCGGTCAAGCCCCATATGTGCATGGAGCCGGCGAACGCCACGCGCTCTTTTTGCCACTTTCCGAGCCGGAACGCTGCAAAAGACTTGCCGCCGGCACTAACCTGCGCATGTGACCAATAGCCCCTCCCCTCCCGAGGAGACGAGACACGATGACGGCACCCGGAAAGACGCTGCGCTCCCGCGCCTGGTTCGACAATCCGGACAATCCGGACAATCCGGACATGACCGCGCTTTATCTGGAGCGCTACCTGAACTACGGCCTGACGCGGGAGGAGCTGCAATCCGGCAAGCCGATCATCGGCATCGCCCAGACCGGCTCCGACCTCAGCCCCTGCAACCGCCACCATCTCGTGCTCGCCGAACGGCTGCGCGAGGGCATCCGCAGCGCGGGCGGCATCGCCATCGAATTCCCCGTCCACCCGATCCAGGAAACGGGCAAGCGCCCCACCGCCTCGCTGGACCGCAACCTCGCCTATCTCGGGCTGGTGGAGGTGCTGTACGGCTACCCGCTGGACGGGGTGGTGCTGACCATCGGCTGCGACAAGACCACCCCGGCCTGCCTGATGGCGGCGGCGACGGTGAACATCCCGGCCATCGCCCTGTCGGTCGGCCCGATGCTGAACGGCTGGTACCGCGGGCAGCGCACCGGCTCCGGCACCATCGTCTGGAAGGCGCGGGAGATGATGGCGGCGGGCGAGATCGACTATCAGGGCTTCATGGAGCTGGTGGCCTCCTCCGCCCCCTCCACCGGCTACTGCAACACCATGGGGACGGCCTCGACCATGAATTCCCTGGCGGAGGCGCTGGGGATCCAGCTTCCCGGTTCCGCCGCCATCCCAGCCCCCTACCGGGAACGGCAGCAGATGGCCTATGAGACGGGCCGGCGCATCGTGGACATGGTGCATCAGGACATCAAACCGTCCGACATCCTGACGCGCGACGCCTTCCTGAACGCCATCGTGGTCAATTCGGCGCTGGGCGGATCGACCAACGCGCCGATCCACCTCAACGCCATCGCCCGGCACATCGGCGTGCCGCTGACCGTGGACGACTGGCAGACCTACGGGCTGGACGTGCCGCTGCTCGTCAACCTCCAGCCCGCCGGGGAATATCTGGGGGAGGATTTCCACCACGCGGGCGGCGTGCCCGCGGTGGTCGCGCAACTCATGGCCAAGGGGCTGATCCGCGAGGACGCTCCCACCGTGAACGGGCGGAGCATCGGCGACAACTGCCGGAACCGGGCGATCCAGGACGAGAAGGTCATCCGCCCGATCACCGATCCCCTGAAGGAGAAGGCCGGCTTCATCGTGCTGCGCGGCAACCTGTTCGGCAGCGCGATCATGAAGACCAGCGTGATCTCGCCGGAATTCCGTGACCGCTACCTGTCCAACCCCGACGATCCCGACGCCTTCGAAGGCCCCGTGGTCGTCTTCGACGGGCCGGAGGACTATCACCGCCGCATCGACGACCCGGCGCTCGGCATCGACGCCTGCACCATCCTGGTCATGCGGGGAACCGGCCCCATCGGCTATCCGGGGGCGGCGGAGGTGGTGAATATGCGCCCGCCCGCCCGCCTCATCAAACAGGGGGTTCACTCCCTGCCCTGCCTGGGCGACGGGCGGCAGTCGGGCACCTCCGGCTCCCCCTCCATCCTGAACGCGGCGCCGGAGGCCGCGGCGGGGGGCGGGCTGGCGATCCTGATGACCGGCGACCGCATCCGGCTGGACCTGCGCCGGGGCACCGCCGACATGCTGGTCCCGGAGACGGAGCTGGCCGCCCGCCGTGCCAAACTGGCCGCCGCGGGGGGCTATGTCTTCCCGGCCTCCCAGACGCCCTGGCAGGAAATCCAGCGGGTGATCGTGGACCAGCTCGACGAGGGCATGGTTTTGAAGCCCGCGGTGAAGTACCAGCGCATCGCCCAGACCCGCGGCATCCCGCGCGACAGCCATTGATGAGCGGACCACGAACCTTGCCAGCGTACCTAATATACTAGTATAACATCGCCACTGGACAGCAGCCGTCACCGCATGGCGGAAGGAATCCGCGCCGCCGTGGCCGGTCCTTCCGCCAAGTGATAGACCCGGACGCGCACCACCAAGCCGAAGCCGTTCTCCCATTAGGGGAATCTCCCATTAGGGGAAAGGGCCTTAGCAGGTGCAGCAAACTGCTTTACAGTCGCATGACGACCCTCTTCGACGGCCCCACTTTCGCACAGCCGGAGCGACCCACGATGACCACCGACGACGCCCTCCGCCACCCCGCTCCGGTCACCGCCACCGAAACCGGCACCGACACCGCCGACAAGGACTTCCCCCTGCGGGAGGACATCCGCCTGCTGGGACGCCTGCTGGGCGACACCGTGCGCGAGCAGGAGGGCGAAGGGGTCTATGGCGTCATCGAAAGCGTGCGGCAGGCGTCGGTCCGCTTCAACCGCGACGACGACGACTCCGCCCGCCGCGAGATGGCCGAGATCCTGAACGGCCTGCCGCGCGACACGATGATGTCGGTGGTGCGCGCCTTTTCCTACTTCCTGCACCTCGCCAACATCGCGGAGGACCAGCACCACATCCGCCGCACCCGCGACCACGCCATCGCCGGCTCCCCGCCGCGGGAGGGCACCCTGCCCTACGCGCTGGACCGGCTGGAGGCCGCGGGCGTCGAGCCGGGCCGGCTGGCCGACGTGCTGGGCATCGCGCAGGTCAGCCCGGTGCTGACCGCCCACCCGACCGAGGTCCAGCGCAAGAGCATCCTGGCGCTGGAGCACAAGGTGGCCGCCCTGCTGGACACCCGCGACCGCTCCCGCCTGACGCCGGAGGAGGCGGAGGCCAACATGGACGCGCTCCAGGAGGCCATCCTGACTCTGTGGCGCACCCGCATGCTGCGCCCACAGCGCCTCGCCGTGATCGACGAGGTGAAGAACGGCATCTCCTACTACACCGACACCTTCTTCGCGGAGCTGCCGAAGCTGTTCTGCCGCTTCGAGGACCTGCTGTCCAAGCGCTTCCCGGACCGGGAATGGTCGCTGCCGCCCTATTTCCGCATCGGCTCCTGGATCGGCGGCGACCGCGACGGCAACCCCTTCGTCACGGCGCCGATCCTGCGCGAGGCGATGCGCCTGCAATCCACCGCCGCGCTCGACCACTATCTGACCGAGATCCACGAGCTGGGCGGGGAATTGCCGCTGTCCGAGCTGCTGCTCGGCACCTCGCCGGAACTGGAGGAGCTTGCCAAGCGCTCCCCCGATCACTCGCCGCACCGCGCCGACGAGCCGTTCCGCCGCGCCCTGACCGGCATCTACGCCCGTCTGGCGGCCACGCTGCGCACGCTCGACCAGCATGAGGCGCTGCGCAACGCGGTCGGCAAGGGCGCCCCCTACGCCACCAGCGCCGAGTTGCTGGCCGACCTGGAGGTGCTGGCCACCTCGCTGAAGTCCTACGGGGCGGGCCGTCTGGCCGCCGGGCGCCTGCGCCGCCTGATCATCGCCGTGAAGACCTTCGGTTTCCATCTGGCGCCCATCGACCTGCGCCAGAATTCCGACGTGCACCAGCGCACGGTGGCGGAGCTTCTGGCCGCCGCCGGACGTTGCGCCGACTACGCCGCCCTGCCGGAGGATGAGCGCATCGCCCTGCTGGCCGAGGAAATCCAGAGCCCCCGCCCGCTCTATTCCCCCTACCAGACCTATTCGGAGGAGACGGCGGGCGAGCTGGCGATCTTCTTCGCCGCCCGCCAGCTTCGCGAAACCTACGGCGCCGCCGCTCTGCCGAACAGCATCATCTCCAAGACGGACGGCGCCTCCGACCTTCTGGAAGTCGCGCTTCTTCTGAAGGAGGCCGGCCTGCTGCGCCCGGCGGCCGGGGCAGGGGCGGGGGCTCCGGCGCTCGGCCTCAACATCGTGCCGCTGTTCGAAACCATCGAGGACTTGCGGCAGGCCCCGGCCACGATGGAGCGGCTGTTCACCCTGCCCGCCTACCGCGCCCTGGTCACCTCGCGCGGGAACGAGCAGGAGGTGATGCTCGGCTATTCGGACAGCAACAAGGACGGCGGTTTCCTCACCTCCGGCTGGGAGCTGTACAAGGCGGAAATCGAACTGGCGAAGCTGTTCGACCGGCACGGCGTGCGGATGCGGCTGTTCCATGGCCGCGGCGGCTCGGTCGGGCGCGGCGGCGGGCCCAGCTATCAGGCGATCCTGGCCCAGCCGCACGGCGTGGTGTCCGGCCAGATCCGCATCACCGAACAGGGCGAGGTCATCGCCTCCAAGTACGGGCGTCCGGAGGTCGGGCAGCGCAACCTGGAGGTCCTGACCGCCGCGACGCTGGAGGCCACCCTGCTCGACCTGGAAAACCACGTCGAGCCGGCGGAATCCTTCTACGCGGCGATGGAGCGGCTGTCGGAGCTGGCCTTCCGCGCCTACCGCGGGCTGGTCTACGAGACGCCGGGCTTCACCCAGTATTTCCGCACGGCCACGCCGATCTCGGAAATCGCCACGCTGAACATCGGCAGCCGCCCGGCCTCGCGCACCAAGTCGGACCGCATCGAGGATCTGCGCGCCATTCCCTGGGTCTTCTCCTGGGCGCAGTGCCGCCTGATGCTGCCGGGCTGGTACGGCTTCGGAAGCGCCGTGGAGGCGTGGCTGAAGGAGGAACCGGACGGGCTGGCCATGCTCCAGCGCATGAACCGCGCCTGGCCCTTCTTCACGTCGCTGCTGTCCAACATGGACATGGTGCTGGCCAAGAGCGACCTCGCCATCGCCTCCCGCTACGCGGAACTGGTGGAGGACGTCGAACTGCGGGAGCGCATCTTCGGGCGCATCCGCGAGGAGTGGCAGCGCACCCGCCGCCATCTGCTGGCGATCACCGGCTATGACGACCTGCTGGGCGAGAATCCGCTGCTGGCGCGGTCGATCCGCAACCGCTTCCCCTACATGGACCCGCTGAACCACGTCCAGGTCGAGCTTCTGCGGCGCCACCGCGCCGGCAGCAGCGACGAGCGGGTGCGGCGCGGCATCCTGATGTCGATCAACGGCGTCGCCGCCGGCCTGCGCAACAGCGGCTGATCCGGGAACCGCCGCTCCGTCCCGTCCGACCGGCGGAGCGGCGGACACCGGCGGCGGGAATCGCCCGCCACCGCCAACTTCACGCTTGCTGTCATACTAATATACTAGTACACTCTTCTTCATGTTCAGCGTTGTGCACCGCGTTTCGCGGTGGTTCGCGGCGTCCTGGACGTTTCCTCCCTAGACTTCGACAGGCCATCGGGGACCGTCCCGGTGGCCTTTTTTCTATTCGGCTTTCCGTTCGGGCAGGCGGGCGCCACCGCGCGCGTAGATCTGGATCGGCTGGCAAGACTCGTCCATCGTCACCACCACCGCCCCCGGCTGGCCTTTCAGCGAAACCCAGGCGTCATAGCGCACGACATACTCGTACCCGTAGGTTAGTCCATAGACCAGACTCCGCACGTCGGATATCGGGATGCCCGCGCCGGCCAGGGCGGACGCCACCGTCCCGTTGCAACCGGCCGGGCTCAGGCGGTTCAGCGCCTCCACCGCGCCGGGTTCGGGCATGGCCAGCCGCACCGGCTGAAGGCCCGCGCAGGCCCCCGCCAGCAGAGCGAGCGCGAGCGTTGTCCGCTGCCATTTCATTCGATGCCCGATCCGGAGATGCCCGATCCGGTGGCGACAGATGTCCATGGTTCGACCTCCCTACCCTGTTCCACACAACATAGGCTGCGCCGGAAGCGTCACCAGAGCGCCCGGGCGTGGCGCGATTGCCCTGGATGCATACGGCGGGCATATTGACAATCCATACAATTCCGGTCCTTATGTCGGGACGGGAGCGCCCCCGCCTCCCCTCAAGGACCGCCATGCCGCCGCTTTCCTCCTCCGCCTCCCAACAAATCGACTGGGTGCCCTCCCTGGAGGACCGCAGCCGGCCCGTCTATCTCGCCATCGCGGACGCCATCGCGGCGGACATCGGCGCGGGGCGGCTGAGGCCCGGCGACCGGCTGCCGCCGCAGCGGCTGCTGGCGGACCGGCTGGGCATCGACTTCACCACCGTCAGCCGCGCCTATGGGGAGGCGCGCCATCGCGGGCTGGTGGACGCGCGGGTCGGCCAGGGCACCTTCGTCCGCAAGACGGGCCTCGTCCCCCCGCCCTTCGTCGCGGAACCGCAAGCCACCGCGGGGGCGGTGCCCCTCGCCGTCAGCATGGCGATGAACCAGCCGCCGCAGCCGGAGGATTCCGCCGCCCTGGCCGCCCGCATGAGCCGCGGGATCGCCACGGCCACGGCGGGGCAGGGGCTGCCGGACCTGCTGCGCTACCCGGACGGCGCCGACAGCCCGGACGACCGGGAGGCGGCGGTCCACTGGCTGCGCCACCGCCTGCCCGGCCTCGCGCCGGAGCAGGTGCTGGTGGCGCCCGGCACGCAGGCCGCCCTGCTCGCCCTGCTGTCCGCGCTGGCCCGCCCCGGCGACACGGTCTGCGCGGAGGCGTTGACCTACCCCGGCTTCCGCGCCGCGGCGGCTCAACTCGGGCTGCGGGTGGCCGGCGTGCCCATGGACGCGGACGGCATCGACCCCGACGCCCTGCGCGCCGCGCTGGCGGAGCATCGGCCCAAGGCGCTCTACTGCATCCCGACCTTTCACAACCCGACCACCGCGACCATGCCGGAGGAGCGGCGGCGGGCGGTCGCGGCGGCGGCGCGCGAGTTCGGCGTCCCGATCATCGAGGACGACATCTACGGCCCGCTGCCCGAACGGTCATCGCCGCCGCTGGCCGCCTTCGCCCCGGACCTCACCTATCACGTCGCCGGCCTCGCCAAATGCGTGTCCCCGGCGCTGCGCATCGCCTATGTGGCCGCGCCGGACGCCCGGCAGGCCCGCCGGGTGGCGGCGGCGCAGCGGGCGACCACCCTGATCGCCTCCCCCCTGTCCGCCGCCATCGCCCGGCTGTGGATCGCCGATGGCACCGCGGAGGCCGCGCGCGACGCCATCCGGGCGGAGGCCATGGCCCGCCGCGCGCTCGCCGAATCGCTCCTGCCGGCGGACCGCATCGTCACCAAGCGGGAAGCCTTCCATCTCTGGCTGACCATGCCGGACGGCTGGATCGGCGGGGAGTTCACCGCCCATCTGCGCAGCCAGGGCATTTCCGCGGTGGCCGCCGACGCCTTCGCCACCACGCCGGACGTGCCCGCGGCCCTGCGCTTCTGCCTGGGCGCGCCGCTGGACCGCGCCGAAACCCGCCGCGCGCTGGAGATTCTGGCCGACGCCCTGGTCCTGCCCCCCGCCGCCGCGGGCGTCATCATCTGAATCCCATCAATCATCTGCTTCAAATCGTCGCATTGATGGGAGCGGGGCGAAAATCTCGGCGTTCTTCCATACAACATCTTTCATTGAATGCAATCAATCATGCTTGCGAGCGGGATGATTGACGGCATACACTCCGCGCCACGCCACAGGCCGCCGCTCCGGTGGTCCGGATGTTTGCGCAGAGGCACGCCATGCAGAATCTTGCCCGCTCGTCCACCCTCCCCCCGCCGCCCTCCGCACCGGCTCCGCTCTACGCAACGCACCGGAAGATCTACCCGAAGGCCGCCCGTGGCCGGTTCCGGCGCATCAAGTCGGCGCTGATGGTGGCATTGCTGGCGCTTTTCGCGCTGCTGCCCTGGCTGCGCTGGGACCGCGGCCTTGGCCTGCCCGATCAGGCGGTCCTGTTCGATCTGGAAAGCCAGCGATTCTACCTGTTCGCCCTCGAACTCTGGCCGCAGCACATCTACTACCTGACGGGTGCGATGATCCTGGCGGCGGTCGGGTTGTTCCTGGCGACCGCGCTCGCGGGGCGCGTCTGGTGCGGCTACACCTGTCCGCAAACGGTGTGGGCCGACCTTTATGTGAAGGTGGAGGAGTGGATCGAGGGCGACCGCGGCGCCCGCATCCGGCTGGACAACGGCCCGCGCAACGCCGGTTGGCTGGCGAAGAAGACGGCCAAGCACGCGGTCTGGCTGCTGATCGCACTGGTCACCGGAGCTTCCGCCATCCTCTATTTCGTGGACGCGCCGGGCTACGCCGCGGACCTGCTGCGGTTCCAGCCGGGGCCGGTGGCGACCGGCTGGATTCTGTTCATGACCGCCTGCACCTACGCCATGGCCGGCTTCATGCGGGAGCAGATGTGCGTCTATGTCTGCCCCTGGCCGCGCATCCAGGCGGCGCTGCTGGACGAGGAAAGCCTCACCGTCACCTATCAGGACTGGCGCGGCGACGGGCGGGCGCCGCTGCGCAAGGACCAGAGCTGGGCGGAACGGTCCGCCGCGGGGTTGGGCGACTGCATCGACTGCAAGGCGTGCGTCCAGGTCTGCCCGACCGGGATCGACATCCGCGACGGCCTTCAGATGGATTGCATCAGCTGCGGCCTGTGCATCGACGCCTGCGACGACGTGATGGGCCGCATCGGGCGCCCCGGCGGCCTGATCCGCTACGACACCCAGGCCGCACAATCCGCCAAGGCGGTGACCTGCCAGCCGGAGCCCTATCGCCTGTTCCGTCCCCGCACCATCATCTATTCGCTGATGATGCTGGTGGTCGGCGGGATGATGACGATCGGCGTGCTGCTGGAGCCGACGGTGGACGTGTCCGTCCTGCGCGACCGGGCGCCCCTCTACGTCACCCTGTCCGACGGGGCCGTCCAGAACAGCTACACGGTCAAGATCTCCAACATGACCCGCGCGCCGCAGGGCTACCGTCTGACCGTTTCGGGTCCCGGCGGGGCCATGGTGACGGCGGCCGGCGGCGGGAATGCCGATGGTTCGGCGCCGGTGCTCGGCGCCGAACCGGACACGGTGCAGACCCACCGCGTCCATGTGCGTGCCCCGGCGGGTGCGGCGGCGTCCGGCTCCACGCCGCTGACCCTCACCCTGACCCGCCTGTCCGACGGGACGGTCCATCAGGCGGAGACGGTGTTCCTGGCGCCCTGATCCGCGTCAGAGCGGACGGTGGCGCCCGCCTTACGGCGCCACCGCCTCACCAGCCACCCGTGGCCAGCCAGCGGTCCACCATGTCCAGCCGGTCCCAGCCCCAGAAAGGTTCGTCGTCCACGATGACGAAGGGGGACCCGAAGACGCCGCGGTCCACCGCGGCGTCGTTCTCGGCGCGCAGGCGGTCCTTGACGGTCTGGTCCTGAAGGGCGGCGGCCACCGCCGCGCGGTCGTGACCGAGCGTGCCCGCAATCTCCACCACCGTTTCGGCGGGTCCGATGTCGCGTCCCTCCCCCCAATGGGCGTGGTAGAGGGTGCGGGCCAGCAGCTTCGCCTGCTCGGGGTGCTCGTCGGTCAGCCAGTAGAAGGCGCGCGAGGCGGCGACGCTGTTGGCCGGGGCGGAGTCTGGATAGGTGAAGGGCGCCTTGGTCAGCCGGGCGATCCGGCCCACGTCATGGACCAGATATTCGCCGCGCAACGGCTGCTGGAGATTCGGTTTCATTCCCGTCACCCTGAAGACGGCGCCGAGGAGAATCGGGCGCCACGTGACGGTACGGCCATGCGCCGCAGCCAATTCCTCGATGCGGCGGCTGGCGAAATAGCCGTAGGGCGAGGCGAAGTCGAAATAGAAATCGATGGGTTCGGCCATCCGCGCTTCCTCCCGGTTCTGCTTGTCCGGAGAGGCTAACGCGCGCCGAAGGTTCCGTCCAGCCGCCGACCGGCCAACCGCAGGTCTTCAGACCGTCTTCACCTTGGCGTCGAAGACATAGCCGGCGCCGCGTTCGGTCTTGATGATGCGCGGCTCCTTCGGATTCGCCTCGATCTTGCGGCGCAGGCGCAGGATCAGCACGTCGATGGAGCGGTCGAACACCTCCGCACCGTCGGCGCGGGTCAGGTCCAGAAGCTGGTCGCGGGTCAGAACGCGCTGCGGGCGCTTCACGAAGGCGGCCAGCAGGCCGAACTCCGCCTTGGTCAGTTCCACCTCGCGTCCGTCCTGGCTGCGCAGGCGCTGGGCGGTCAGGTCCAGTTCCCAATTGGCGAACTGCACGACGGCGCGCAGTTCGTCGGGGCTGCGCGGGGGCCGTCCCTCGCCGGAGACGCGGCGCAGCACGGCCTTGATGCGGGCCAGCAATTCCCGCGGGTTGAAGGGCTTGGTCAGATAGTCGTCGGCACCCAGTTCCAGCCCGACGATGCGGTCCACGTCCTGGTCCTTCGACGACAGGATAATGACGGGAATATGCGACTCGGTGCGGATCTGGCGGACCAGCCCCAGCCCGTCGCCGTCCGGAAGCCGCAGGTCGCAGACCACCAGATCGACAGGATCGCCTTCCAACGCCTTCTTCGCCGCGGCCGTATCCGGTGCGGTGGTCACGCGATAGCCTTCCGAGACCAGATAGGACTCGAGAAGTTCGCGCACCGGCTCGTCATCATCGACCGCGAGAATGTGCATGGCCTTGACCTCCCGCTCCTTTCATAGCTCACACCCGTGGGTACACGCAATCGGTTACAAGTCCGTAACAGGCACTCGCTCCAGGACTGATGGGTGAATCGGCTGAAACATCATGCTCCGCGATCGAAACGAAAATGCCTGTTCCCTGAAATCGTAACGTCATCGGAGAATGGTTTATTCCTCTTAACCGCGAAGTGAAAGGCCAAAGACCGCAAAAGAGGAGAAAGCCAATGTCTTTGCTCGATCAAAGCCTGGAACGGATGGCCCATCTCGACCGCGCCGACCGTCTGCTGAACGAGATGCGTGTCTACAACAGCCGCCTGCCGATCCGCGAGGCGCTGGTCCAGCACCGCGCGCTTCTGACCGAAGCCCGCCGCCACATCGAATCGGCGCGCACGCTGGTTGGCGACGCATGAACCGCGCCGCTTCCATCACAGCGGAAAGACAGGGCCTGCAGCGGGAGAGCCACAGCCTGTGGCCGGTCATGATGAAACGCTGGCTGTGCGAGCGCCGGCGGCAAGGCGCGTGCCGGCGGAACGGCTCCCGGCGGAACGAACGGTAGACGCGCAAAACCGCTCAACAGCGGGCGGTCACCTCGATCTCGATCTTCATGCGCGGATCGGCCAGGGGGCAGACGATGGTCGTTCCGGCGGGCGGGCTGTCGCGGAACTGCTCCGCCAGGATCGGCTGGACCCGAGGAAAGTCGGCGGCATCCGCCAGATAGACCCGCATCCGCACCACGTTCGACAGATCGGCGTCCGACTTCCGCAGCGTCCTGCTGATGTTGCGCAGGGTCTGGCGCGCCTGCTCCTCCACGTCGCCGGCCATGACCCGACGCTCCGCATCGAAGCCGAAGGTGCCGGGAACGAACACCCACCGCCGTTCCGCCCCGCCCGCCATTCCGCCCACCAGGGCGCGCGCGCAGCCTCCCCGCCAGCCACCGAACAGGCCATCGGCCCCGCTTTCGGCTGCGATCCCGCTGTGGTCCATGGCGCTCCTTCCCCATATTGTTTGCCTCCCGCATTTTCAGCGGAGCAGACTTGACACCCTTATGTCACAGAAGACCCGGCCCGCACAAACCCCCGCGTGCAGCGTCACCGCGGCATCTCGGCGCGGTCCCGTCCTTTCCGGCTGCCCAAATCCTTCCCAAATGAAAGCGTAAACCGGGCTGAGAACGCCCTGTCGTCCATAACGGGAGAAACCCGCATGTCCGGGATCACGAAAGCCGCCCTCTTCACCCTCGCCGTGCCGCTGCTGGCCGCGCCTGCCCTGGCAGCGGACCAGCCGCCGGGAGCACTGGCGCTGAAGCGGGTGCTGCTGTCCACCGGCGGTGTGGGCTATTTCGAACATGAGGCGCGCGTCACCGGCGACGCGGCGCTGACCCTGGAGGTGCGCCGCGATCAGGTGGACGACGTGCTGAAAAGCATCGTGGTCTACGACGACCGGGGCGGCATCGGCACGGTGGACCTGCCGGGACAGGAGCCGCTGGAAGCCGCCTTCCGCGAACTGCCCTTCACGCCAGATGACCTCGCCTCCCCCACCGCACTGCTGAACGCCATGAAGGGGGCGGAGGTGCGGACCACCGGCTCCCGCGAGGTGTCGGGCCGGCTGCTCTCGGTGACGGAGGAGTATACCCAGCTTCCCAACGGCGGCGGCACCGTGACCCGCCACCGCGTCAGCCTGATGACGGCGGACGGCTTGCGTCAGCTTCTGCTGGAGGAGACCGACAGCCTGCGCTTCGCCGACCCGCGGGTGCAGGCGCAGCTCGACTCGGCCCTGGCCGCCATCGCCGGGACGGCGGGCAAGGAGCGGCGGCGCCTGACCATCCGCACCACCGCCCCGCAGGCTGGTTCCGGGACCGACGCGGGTGCGGAGCGCACGGTGCGGGTGGCCTATGTGGTCGCCGCGCCGCTGTGGAAGGCCACCTACCGTCTGACCCTGCCCGAATCGGCGAAGGGCAACGCGGGCGGCACGGGCGATCTCCAGGGCTGGGCTGTTCTGGAAAACCTCAGCGGCGACGATTGGAAGGGGGTGGAACTGTCGGTGGCCTCCGGCAACCCGGTCACCTTCCGGCAAGCGCTCTATTCCGCCTATTTCGTGAACCGTCCGGAGGTGCCGGTGGAGGTGCTGGGCCGCGTCCTGCCCATGCCCGACGAGGGCGCCGTCGCCGCCGACATGCTGGCGAAGGCCGCGGAGCCGGCGAATCGCGCCCGCGCCGCGGCGGAGGCCGGTGCGCCGGCCGCCATGGCCGTCCCGCCTCCCCCCTCCCCCGCGCCGGCCATGAGCGCCCCCTTCGCCGGGTCGATGCCCCAGCGCGCGGCGGAGACCACCCCCGCCGAAAGCACGGAGGCCACGGCCCAGGTGCTGTTCCGCTACCCGCAGCCGGTGACCCTGGCGAACGGCGGCACGCTGATGATGCCCATCGTCGCCCGCGCCATCCCGGCGGAGCGGCTGTCGCTCTACCAGCCCGACACCCATCCGCGTCATCCGCTGGCCGCGCTGCGCCTCAGCAACGGCGAAGCGGGTGGGACCGGCCTGCCGCCGGGTGTGCTGACCCTCTATGAACGGCTCGGCGGGGAACGGCTCGGCGGGGCCGCCGCCTATGCGGGCGACGCGCGGCTCGCCACCCTGCCGGCGGGGGAGAGCCGAATTCTCAGCTTCGCGGTGGATCAGGCGGTGACGGTGGACCGCTCCGAACAGCCCAGCCGCACCCTGTCCCGCGCCACTCTGGCCGACGGGGTGCTGCAACTGACCGTGACCGACCGGCAGACCACCACCTACCGGATCGCCGGGGCGGCGGGCGAGGACCGCAAGGTCATCGTCGAGCATCCGCGGCGCCCCGGCTGGGATCTGGTGCAGCCGGCGCCCGGTCTCGCCGCTCCCGATCTGGCGGCCCCCGATCTTACGGCGGACGCCTACCGCCTGCCCGTCGCGGTGCCCGCGGGCCAGACGGTGACCCTGGCCGTCGCTCTGGAGCGCCCGCGGGTCGAGCGCTTCGGCATCTTGGAAATGTCGCCGGAGCAGGTGGGGGCCTACGCCTCCTCCACGGAGCTGCCGCCCGCGGCGCGTGAGGCTTTGGGGAAGGTCGCCACCCTGCGCACCGCCGTGGCGGAGAAGGAACGCCGCGTCGCCGACCTGGAGCGCGAACAGGCGGAGATCGGCAAGGAGCAGGAGCGTCTGCGCCAGAACCTCGCCACGCTGCCGCGCGACAGCGACCTGTTCAAGCGGACCATCGCCAAGATGGGCGACCAGGAAACCCGCCTGGACGGCCTGTCCCGCGAACTGGCCACCGCCCGCAAGGACACCGACGATGCCCGCAACACGCTGCGCGACCAAGTGCGCGGCATGACCTTCTGAAGCGCACGAACCTTACCCCTCCCGCGCACCCTTGCGGGCGCGGGAGGGGGATTACGGCAATCGCTCCGTCAGGCGCCCTTTTCGAGCGTGGTGCCGCTGCAATAGGCCCAATCGTCGCCATGCAGGCCGAAGAACAGGGCCACCGGCTGCTTGCCGGAACGGTCGATCACCACGCGGAAGCGGTTGCCGGTGCAGGCCCCCGCCGCCTGCTTCTGGTAGGGCAGCTTGACGCTCTTGGACTTCAGGCAGGAATCGGCGGCCTTGGGCGGGTTGCCCGCCGCGTCGATCCGCTTGCCGTTCAGCACCATGTAATAGTTGGTGGCCTGCCCGCCCCGCACCTCGGCTTTCACCTCGATCTTGCCGAATCGGGACTTGTAGAGGCCCGCGTCGGTTTCCCCGTCCGGCGCGCCGGGAGCGATGGGACGGAAGGACACGGCGGCGCAGGCCGGCGGCTCCTTCTTCTGGGCGGAGGCTGGCTGGGCCAAGGCAAGGGTGGCGACGCCCGCGACGAGCGCGGCACCGCAAAGACGCGACAGCGGCATGCGAACCTCCTGAATCGGATGGGAGCGGAAAAGGCGGGTCAGGCGGGAGCCTGGCAGAACAGGGTCTGCTGCATGATGGCGCAGTCCTTCTCCACCCCGCCGTCGAGCATCGACACCTCGACGCTGGTGACGGTCAGGGTGCGCCCAGGCTTCAGCACGCGGGCGCGGGCGATCATCACCTCGCCCTTGGCCGGCGACATCAGGTTGACCTTGAACTCCACCGCCAAAACGTCGCTGCCCGCCGGCATCAGCGTGTAGCCGGCATAGCCCCCGGCGTTGTCGGCCAGCGTGCTGACCATGCCCGCGTGGAAGAAGCCGTGCTGCTGCGTCAGGTCGGACCGGAAGGGCAGGCGCATCTCGCAGAATCCGGGCTCCAGCCGCGTCAGCTCGATCCCCAGCGTCTTGCAGATCGGCTGGCGTTCGAAGCCGGCGCGGCAGCGCGCCTCCCAGTCCGGGTCACGCGGTTCGAAGGTCTTGGGCACGTCTCGGGTTCCCCTGATTGAATTCGGGTGGTTGTGATCGGACGGCCCCTAACCTGCGCCAGCCTTACGTTCCGATCAAGCCGAGCTGAGGGCTCGACGCCTCCGCGAAGGCGCGTTTGGGCATGCGCCCGGCCAGACGGGCCGACCGCCCCGCCGCCACCGCGTCGCGCATCGCCGCGGCCATGCGCACCGGATCGCGCGCCTTCGACACGGCGGTGTTCAGCAAAACGGCGGCGCAGCCCAGCTCCATCGCCAGGGCGGCGTCCGACGCCGTGCCGATCCCGGCGTCCAGCACCACCGGCACCGGGCTGCGCGCGCAGATCGTCTCGATGGCGTGCGGGTTGCGGATGCCGAGGCCCGAGCCGATGAAGGCGCCCAGCGGCATCACCGCCGCGGCCCCCAGATCGGCCAGCTTGCGGCAGGTCACCGGATCGTCGTTGCAGTAGGGCAGAACGGTGAAGCCGTCGGCCACCAGTTCCTCCGTCGCGCGCAGAAGCTCCTCCACGTCGGGATAGAGCAGTTCGCGGTCGCCGATGACCTCCAGCTTGATCCAGTCCACGCCCAGCGCCTCGCGGGCGAGCTGCGCGGTCAGCACCGCCTCCTTGGCGGTCAGGCAGCCGGCGGTGTTGGGCAGCAGGCCGGCGCGGCCGCCGATGACGTCCACGAGGCTTTCCGAATAGCCGTCCAGGCTGATTCGCCGGATGGCGACGGTGACCAGTTCGCTGCCGCTGGCCGCCAGCGCGTCCAGCATCACCTGCTGGTTCGGATAGCCGGCGGTGCCGAGGAACAGGCGCGAGCGGAGCTCCCGGCCCGCTATGGTGAGCGTGTCGTTCATGAAAGTTTCCTCGATGGTCTGGCCCGCTCTCCGGCGGGCATGAAGTCAGCCGCCCTGGACGGGGCGGATGATCTCCAGGGCGTCGCCCGCGGACAGGGGCGTTTCGTCCCAGCGGCGGGACGGCAGGACGGCGCCGTTCAGGGCGACGGCGACCCCGCGCGTGCCCGGGACGATGCCCCGCGCGGCCAGCAGGGCGGCGACGGTGGGAGCGGCAAGCTCCTCCTCCCGTCCGTTGACGCGGATGTGGGCGCTCATGCGGCGGTTCCCTTCGGCTGGGCGAAGCGGTCGAGCGCGAAGGGGCGGATCATCGGATCGGTCTTCCCGGTCAGGATCAGCCGCGCCACCGAATCCGCGGTGACCGGGGTCAGAAGAATGCCGTTGCGGTGGTGCCCGGTGGCGTAGACCAGCCCCTCCACCTCCGACAGGCCGAGGATCGGGGCGTCGTCGCGGCTGCCGGGACGGAAACCGGCCCAGCTTTCCTCGATGGGCAGTTCGGCGATGCCCGGCAGGGCGCGCCACGCCCCCTCCAGCAGGGCGAACTGGCCCCCGGCGGTCAGCCGGTCGTCGAAGCCGCGCTCCTCCGTCGTGGCGCCGATCAGCAGCCGCCCGTCCAGCCGCGGAATCAGGTAGGTGCCGGGCGTCCAGACCACATGGCGCAGCAGCGGCATCCGGGCGTCCATGCGCAGGCACAGCATCTGCCCCTTCACCGGACGGACCGGCGGGCGCACCGCGGGGGACAGCCCCTCGATCGAACCCGACCAGGCCCCGGCGGCCAGCACCACCCGGTCGGCCTCGACCAGACGGCCCCCACTTTGGCCCCCAACTTGGCCGCCCACCCGGACGCCGACCGCGCGCCCGCCCCGGATCTCGATGCGGGTGACCTCCATATGTTCATGGATGACGGCACCCGCGCCCAGAGCGGCGGCGTGCAGGGCGGCGGCGACCTTGCGGTTGTCCACCTGATGGTCACCGTCACAGAACAGCGCGCCGGCCACGCCCGGCTGGAGATAGGGTTCGCGCCGCCGCACCTCCGCCCCGCTCAGCCATTCCACGGGCAGGCCGAGCCCGGTCTGGAAATCGTGCAGGAAGCGCACCTTCGCCGCGTCGTCGGCGTTCAGCGCGATGACCATGGTGCCTTCGCTGCGGAGATCCACCGCCATGCCGGAGGCGGCCTCCAGTTCCGCCGCGAAGGCGGGCCACAAATCCTGGGAGGCGCGGGTCAGCGGCAGAAGGCTCTCTTCGCCGGGTTCGGTTTCCACGCAGGCGGCGAGCATGCCGCCCGCGGCGTGGCTGGCGCCCCGGCCGGCGGCGGCGCGGTCGAAGACCTCCACCCGGCAGCCGGCGGCGGCCAGCCTCCAGGCGATGGACAGACCGATCACCCCGGCGCCGACGACAGCGACGGAGGGCTTTTCGGATTCGGAATGGAATAAGGGCGCGGATAGCATGCGGCGGCTCCCTTCGCTGGCATTATCCAGACAGGTTCGATGGGTGTGATCTCAGCCGCACGGGCTCATCCCGCGCGGCACCCCAGCCAATGCCCGGATAATCCGGAAGTGGGCCGCCTTTGGCAAGCCTTTTTGTTGGCTATAGCAACAGAAGCGTCGCCAGCCCAAGAAAGGACAAAAATCCGATAACGTCGGTCATCGTGGTCAGGAAGACCGAACTGGCCACCGCCGGATCGACGCCCATCCGGTCCAGCCCGATGGGGATCAGCACGCCGCACAGCCCGGCGACGAACAGGTTGATGACCATGGCGCAGGCGATGACCATGCCGATCATCGGCCCGAACCAGACCGCCGCGATGGCCCCGACCAGCGTGGCGAAAACGGCGCCGTTGATCAGGCCGACCATGACCTCCTTGCCCACCACGCGGGCGGCGTTGGACGGCGACAGCTCGCGCGTCGCCAGCGCGCGGACCGCCACGGTCAGCGTCTGGGTTCCGGCGTTGCCGCCCATGGAGGCGGTGATCGGCATCAGAACGGCGAGCGCCACGATCTTCTCGATGGTCACCTCGAACAGCGAGATGACGCCCGCCGCCGCGAAGGCGGTGACCAGGTTCACGCCCAGCCACGAGATGCGCGACCGCGAGGTTTCCAGCACCGTGCGGTAGATGGAGGTGTCGCCGACGCCGCCCAGCTTGCCGATGTCGTCCTCCGCCTCCTCGTCAATGATGTCCACCACGTCGTCCACGGTGATGACGCCGATCAGCCGCCCGCCGGCGTCCACCACGGGGGCGGAGACCAGGGCGTATTGGCGGAACAGGTTCGCCACCTCCTCCTGGTCCATGGTGGCGGGGATGGTGTCCACCTCCTCCGTCACCAGATCGGCGATGCGGACGGACCGCTTCTGGCGCAGCAGGCGCGACAGCGGCACCGCCCCCACCACCCGGTGCATGGGATCGACGACGAAGATGTCGTAGAAGTCCTCCGGCAGTTCGTCGGTGGCGGCGCGCACGTAGTCGATGGTTTTGCCCACCGTCCAGAACTGCGGCACCGCCACCAGATCGCGCTGCATCAGGCGGCCGGCGGTGCGCTCGCCGTAGGTCAGGTTCTCCTGGACCAGCGCGCGGTCGGCGGCGGGCAGGTTTTCCAGCACCTCCCGCCGGGTGTCCTCGTCCAGATCCTCGATGACGTTGACGGCGTCGTCGGTGTCCAGCTCCGCGACGGCGGCGGCCAGTTCCTTCGGCTCGAACAGCTCGACGATCTCCTCGCGGAGATCGGGGTTGAGGTAGCTCAGCACCTCGCCGTCGAAGTCGGGGCGCAGGACGCCGATCAGCGCCTCGCGGTCGTCGTGGCCGAGTTGCTCGATCAGGTCCGCGACGTCGGCGGGATGCAGCTTGTCCACCTCCGCGCGCAACTCGTCGCGCCGTCCGGCGTGCAGCCGTTCGACGATCTCCTCCACGAACTCCGGCTCCACGCCATAGGCCCGCTCCTCCTCGCCGTCCTCGCGGGTCGGGTCGGGGCGTTCGGCCTGATGCGGCACATCGTCCTGGATACGTTCCGGTTCCTGGCGGTCGGTGTGCATGACGGCACCCTCCCTGTACGATGGCAATGCGGCGTGACGGCATGGTCCGGCGATCGGTCGACCATGGCGCACCGGCGTTTGCGGGTTGGTGGGGAGCCCTGGCGGCATTCCGCCGGAGCGCCCACGGAATATAGGTGTGCCACCGCTTTGTCCAGCACGGCGGGCCGTTCCTTGGCCTGCCCTTCGCGCGATGCTTGCGTGGGCTGCGCAATTCGTGCACCCATAATGCGGCGCAGCGGGGGCCAACCCACGCAGCCGACGAAGAACAGAAACCACCGGCTAACGGACGTGACGATGGAGTACGCCTACACCGACATCGACGGTCAGGAAGGGATCATGCTGTCGGGGCGTTTCACCTACGACGACAGCGGCAAGTTCCATGACCTGCTGGCGGATTGGGACATCGCCACACGGCCCGAGGTGCGGCTTGACCTGCGCTATCTGACCTTTCTCGATTCCGCGGCGATCGGCATGCTGTTCGTCCTCGCCAACCGCTGCCGTGACGCGAACGGGCTGGTGTCGGTGCACAACGCGCAACCGTACATCGTGCAGACCATGCGCCGCGTCGCGCTGGACCAGTATGTGGAGTTCCGCTGAGGCGACCGGCCTCAAAAAGGACGGTCGGGAATATGGACGGCCCAAAATAAAGATGGCCAGGAAACGAAAAAGCCCGCTGCGGTCCGACGGACCTGCGGGCTTTTCGTTTGTTTGCCTGATCCCCCGGTTCAGGGGGGATGGTGCGGTCGAGAAGACTCGAACTTCCACGGCATCTCTGCCACAGCGACCTCAACGCTGCGCGTCTACCAATTCCGCCACGACCGCACAAGGCTGGTAGCGCCGACGACAGGATTGCTCTCGTCATCGGGTGGAGCGGGGGAATACCAGATCCCCAACGCCCGATCAAGCGGCGTCTCGCGTTTTTGGAAAAGAAAGTTCATAACGTCGGAATGACCGACGCCACCCCCGCCCCCGTTCCGCCGTTTGCCGATGCTTCCGCTCCTCCCGCCGCGGCCACGGCGGTGGAATGGCGCATCAGCGACACGCCCGTCCCCTACCCCGACGCGCTGGCCGAGATGGAAGCGCGTGTCGAGGCCATCCGCGCCGGCACCGCGCCGGAGCTGGTCTGGCTGCTGGAGCATCCGCCCCTCTACACCGCCGGCACCAGCGCGCGGGAGGAGGATCTTCTGGAGCCGGGCCGCTTCCCCGTCTATCAGGCCGGGCGCGGCGGACAGTTCACCTATCACGGGCCGGGGCAGCGCGTGGCCTATGTGATGCTGGACCTGAAGAAGCGCGGCGCCGACATCCGCGCCTTCGTCCACGATCTGGAGGAATGGCTGATCCGCACGCTGGCCGCCTTCAACATCCGCGGCGAGCGGCGGGAGGGCCGCGTCGGCATCTGGGTGGACAAGCAGCCCTATGGCGGCGCCCCCGGCCAGGAGGACAAGATCGCCGCCATCGGCGTGCGCGTGCGCCGCTGGGTCAGCTTCCACGGCATCGCCCTGAATGTGGAGCCGGACCTGTCGCACTTCGCCGGCATCGTCCCCTGCGGCATCAGCGAGCATGGGGTGACCTCCATCGTGGCGCTCGGCCATCTCGTCGCCATGGAGGACGTGGACGCCGCCCTGATCGCCGGCTTCGCGGAGGTCTTCGGCGAAGGGGCGGAGAAGGACGCGGAGGGAGAGTGATCCCTACCGCTTCGGCGTCCCGGCAGGCGGCGCCCCGGCGGACGGCACGTCGTTCAGCACGCGCACATCCTCGTTGTTGATCGACACGATGGTGCAGCCGGTGCTGTCACCATTGCGGAACAGGTAGATCAGCCGGCGGTTCGCCTGCTTCTTCGGATCGTGCAGGTTCAGGCCATGGCCGAAGGCGACCCCCAGCACCTCGCCCTTGAAGATGGCGCGGTAGCGCAGGGGCATCCGCTCCCGGAACTGGCGGGCGGCGCAGGACTTGCTCAGTTCCTTTTCGAAAGTCCCGGCATGCCGCCAGTCCTGGGTCGAGCGGATCATCACCCATTGCGGCGGCAGCGGAAACTGGACCACCGGCGGCGACAGCGGCAGGTCATAGCCGCCGGGCGGCACCGGCGGCATGTGCCCCGGCTCCGTCCGGTCCAGCGGCCCCTTGGCCCAGGCGTTTCCGGCCCATGGCACGGCCAGCAAATGGCTGAGTGCCGCAACGCGAAGGAGCCGAAGCGCTGATTTCGACCTTTTGCCGCTCATCCCGATCCGCCGTCACTGGGTCGGGCGCTGCTTGAAGACGCCCGGACCGGGGTCCCGTACCGGTTCCACGGTGATGTCGCCGACCACGGCGGCGGAGGGGCCGCGGCGGCAGGCCTCCAGCATCCGGTCCACCGCGTCCGCCGGGCCGGCGAACAGCGCCTCCACCGTGCCGTCGCTGCGGTTGCGCACCCAGCCGGCCAGCCCCAGGCGTCCCGCCGTATCCACCGTCCAGCCCCGGTACCACACGCCCTGCACCTTGCCATGAATGCGGGCCAGCACGGCCTTGCGGTCTTCGTTCTCCGCCATTCCCATCCCCGGTTTCGTCTCCGTACGGCCGGAACAATAGGGCAAGCGCCCGCCCCGGAAAACCCGGCGGTGCGCTGCGCCCTTTCCTCCCCCGCCGCTTCCCCCAATGAACAGTCCCGCCGACCGTTCGCGGGCGTATCATCGCCCGATGGCGGGTCGCGGGGGTTCCGTGACCGCCGGGCCACGGCAGCGAAGGCCGCGACCGGGCACGGGCAGGCTCGCGCACCCTGAACGAACGGTTCGGGAGGAACGGACATGACCATCCGAAACCCTGCGGAATGGGGAGCGGCCCATTTCAGATCCTGGTCCCATGCCCTGTCGGAAGCGGGCCACGCCATCGCCCCGCCGGCGGCGGAGCGGGCGGCGCTGGAGCCGACCGTGCGCCGCATCCGCAGCGGCGATCTGCGCGAGGCGCTGAGGAAGGGGCTCCAGGATTTCATGGCCTGCCGCACCGACGTCCTCTTCATCGCCCTGATCTACCCACTGGTCGGGCTGCTGCTGGCCACGGTGGTGTTCAACGAGAACGCCCTGCACCTTCTGTTCCCGCTGGCCTCCGGCTTCGTGCTGATCGGTCCCTTCGCCGCGGTCGGCCTGTACGAGATGAGCCGCCGGCGCGAGCAGGGCGGCAGCGTGTCCTGGGTGGATGCCTTCGGCGTGGCGCAATCCCCGGCCTTCGGGGCGGTCCTGGTGATGGGGATGATCCTGACGGCGGTGCTCCTGCTGTGGCTCGTGGCGGCGGAACTCATCTACATGGCGACCCTCGCCCCGCTGGCGCCGGAGGGCTGGAGCGCCTTCGCCCACGCGCTGTTCACCACCCGCGCCGGTTGGGCGATGATCGTGCTGGGCATCGGCGTCGGCTTCCTCTTCGCGGTGCTGGCCCTGGCGATCAGCGTGGTCAGCTTCCCGCTGCTGCTCGACCGCCGGGTCGGCGTGGCGACGGCCATCCGCACCTCCGTCCGCGCCACCCTGCGGAATCCGGAACCCATGGCGCTCTGGGGACTGATCGTGGCGGGCGGGTTGCTGCTCGGCTCGCTGCCCGCCTTCGTCGGGCTGGTGATCGTCATGCCGGTGCTCGGCCACGCCACATGGCACCTCTACCGGCGGCTGATCCCGGAATGAGCTACCCGCAGGCCGGCACCTGAAGGGCCGGAAGCCCGTTCCACAGGATGGCGACCAGCGACCCCGCGGCGGCGAGCGCGGTGAAGGCGCGGATGAAGCGGCGCGGGTCCTCGCTGGCCCGCCGCCCCGGCGCGGCGCCCCACAGCGCCGCCGCCAGCACAGCCGCGGCCAGCAGCAGGGCGACCGCCGTGGCGCCCAGAACCAGAACCACCGCGACCGGGTGCCCGTACAACGCCACGCCATCCCATCCGCGGGCGCAGATCAGCCCGTTGATGCCGTAGACCGCCGCGAAATGGGCCGCCCAGATCAGGAAGGCGGACATCATCCCGGTGAAGGTCGCGGTGAACACCGTCTTCTCCATGACACCCCTCACACGGCCAGCCGAGGGAACAGGTGCACCAGCAGGAGCGACACCACCCCCTGCCCGCAGGTGTAGAGCCACATCAGCATCACGTTGTCGAAGGTGACCCGGCGCCACGCGTGCAGCCGCCCGGCGAAGGAGCGCGCCAGCGCGTAGCCGGTCATCAGCAGCACGATCGCGACGTGGAAGACCTGCCAGGAGGCCAGCATGAAGACGATGGCGCCATAGGCGCTCTCCGTCGCCACGAGGCCGCCGCCGATCTGGGCATAGGGCTCCGCCACCGCCGCGGCGGCCATCAGCAGGAATCCGAGGACCAGCGCCCCCCGCATCGCCCAGGGCCGGTTGCGGTTCAAGGCGTGGCTCGCGAAACCCATCGCCCCTGCCGCCGCAACCCACAGGACCACGCCGCCGGCCAGCCACTCCAGCCCCGGCAGGGCGTCCGCGCCCGCCGGCCAGACGTCCGGGCTGACCGTCCACAGGAAGACGTAGGTGAAGCACAGGCAGGCGAAGGCCGTCCCGTCCACCAGCAGCAGAACCGCCGTCCCCCACCAGGAATGGTTTTCCGGCCCCTGGAGATAGACGGGAACCCGCCAGCCGCCGCCCACGTCCTGCGGCGGGTGGTCCGCCCCCCTGTCCAGTTCCCAGACCCACCAGAAGACCGACGCGATGGCCAGGGCCGCCGGCACCAGCGACACCCAGTAAAGCTGAACGGTCAGGCACAGGAAATGCGCCGCGGTGAACAGCCCGGCCAGGAAATGGCTCCAATGCGGGCCGGGCATCGGCATCAGATATTGGGGCTTGGCCTCGATGGGGCTGGTCACGATGGTCTCGCGCCGGCGGGTCGGGGCGCCGGGCAGGTAATGGGCGCCCTCCTGCACCTCGCGCGACAGGTTCGGGTTGTCCCATAGCGGGTAGAGGGAGCGGACGTGCGGGATGCTGCGGGTGGCGTAATCGCCGTTCGGAATCCATTCCAGCGTCCCCGCCTTCCAGGGATTTTCCGGCGCCGGCCTGCCCCGGCCCAGCGCGTCGCGCGCCATGTCCAGCAGCACCAGCAGGACGCCGGAGGCCATCACGAAGGCCCCCGCCGTGGAGATCAGGTTCAGCGCGTTCCAGCCCAGATCCCCCGGATAGGTGTAGACGCGCCGCGGCATGCCCATCAGGCCGCTGACATGCATGGGGAAGAAGGCGACGTTGAAGCCGATGAACATCATCCAGAAGGCCCAGCGCCCCAGCCGCTCCGACAGCATGGTGCCCTTCAGCGTCGGCCACCAGTGATACAGCCCGGCGAAGACAGGGAAGACCATGCCGCCGATCAGCACGTAATGC
>JAEYPE010000139.1 GCA_023411035.1 Pseudomonadota bacterium | reverse complement strand
GCCAGCACGTTGTCCAGCGACATCGACACGTCCGCCACCACGATCTGCCAGACCGCTGCACCAAAGGTGGTCGTCGCCACCGCCGCGCCGACCGCGGCATTCCCGGAGCCGGATTCCGCTGCGGCCATCGCCTCGTCGGGCGTCACCTCGTCCTCGCCGTGGGAGCGCAGTTCGCGGTACATCTTCCAGCAGACCCACAGCAGCAGAACGCCGCCGGCAAGGGTCAGACCGATGATGGCGAGAAGTTGGGTGGTGATGAGGGCGAAGAAGATGCGCAGCAGGATCGCCGCGCCGATGCCCCAGAAGATCACCTTGCGGCGCTGCTCCAGAGGCACCGCGGCGGCGGCCATGCCGACCACGATGGCATTGTCGCCGGCCAGAACGAGGTCGATGGCGACCACTTGCCCGAGGGCGGTGAGCTGCGACCAGAGATCGACGCTTTCCATATGAACATTCTCTTCGAAGGCTGCGGGTGGGCTCAGTTGCGGTATCCGGTCATCTCTTTTCTTGGAGCCGTACGGTGAAAACAGCGGCCCGGGCGCTTCTGTCGCACGAATCGGCCTCCCGCGCAGCAGGTTTGGCGCGCAGTGGTGGAATGCGTCGGGACGGGGTCAGTCGGCGGCGCGCAGCCGGTAGCCGACGCCGGTTTCCGTCAGGATATGCTGCGGCCGTTCCGGTTCCCGCTCGATCTTCTGGCGGAGCTGGCGGATGTAGATGCGCAGATACTGCACGTCCGTGTCGGCTCCCCAGACCTCCTTCAGGATGAAGCGGTGGGTCAGCACCTTGCCGGCGTGGGCGACCAGAAGGCGCAGCAGGTCGTATTCGCGGGGCGACAGCTTCACCTCGGCACCGCGGACGGTCACGATCCGCCGGACCAGATCGACGGCGAGGTCGCCGCTGCGGAACAGCGGGCGCTCCCCCTGCTGTTGCAGGCGGTGGCGCAGGGCGGCGCGGATGCGGGCCAGAAGCTCGTCCATGCCGAAGGGCTTCGTCACGTAATCGTCGGCGCCGAGGTCCAGCGCCTCCACCTTTCCGGCCTCGTCGGCGCGGCTGGACAGGACGATGATCGGGGCGGCCACGCCGTCGCCGCGCAGGCGGCGGATCACCTCCAGCCCGCCGACGCCGGGCAGGCCGAGGTCGAGCACCAGCAGATCCGGCGGGCGCCGCCGCACCTCCTCCAGCGCCGTCGCCCCATCCTCCGCTTCCGCGATGTCGTAGCCCTGGGCGGACAGGGTGGTGCGCAGGAAGCGGCGGATCGGCGGCTCGTCGTCCACGACCAGAACGCGCAGAGGCAGGGATTCGGACCTCATGGCGGGGCCTCCTCTTCCAGGCCGGGCGGCGCGGGGGCGGCGGGCATGATCAGGGTGAAGACGGCGCCGGGGCGGTCCTTGCGGTTGCCGGCGGCGATGCGGCCCCCCATCGCCTCGACGAAGCCGCGGCAGATGGCCAGCCCGAGGCCGGTCCCGGCGCGCTGCCGGTCCTGCGCCTGGACGCGGAAGAACTTGTCGAAGATCCGCTCCACGTCAGCCGGGGGGATGCCCTCGCCCTCGTCCAGCACCTCGATCCGCACCTGCCCGTCCTCCCGGAATGCCCTGACCTGGATCAGCGAGCCTGTGGGGGCGTATTTGGCCGCGTTGTCCAGCAGATTGAAGAGAACCTGTTCGAACAGCACGTCGTCCACCTCCAGCATCGGCAGGTCGGCGGCCAGATCGACGTCCACCGTGTGCCCGGCCAGGATGCGGCCCGCCCGCTCCAGCGCGCTGCCGACCGTTTCCGTCAGATCGACGGGGCTCGTCCGCGGGCGGATGGCGCCGGATTCCAGGCGCGTCATGTCCAGCAGGTTGGCGATGAAGCGGTTCAGCCGCTCCGCCTCCTCCTGGATGGTGGCGGCGAGGTCGCGGCGCGACGCCTCGTCCATCTGCGCGCCATAGGCGGTCAGGCTGGTCGCCGACCCAAGGATGGAGGCCAGCGGCGTGCGCAGGTCGTGGGAGATGGAGGTGAGCAGGGCCGAGCGCAGCCGTTCCGTCTCCGCCGCCAGACGGGCGCGGTCCACATCCTCCGCCAGGGTGACGCGCTCGATGGCGAGCGCCGCCTGATCGGTCAGCGCGTCGAGCAGCCGGCGCTGGTCGGGGGTCAGCAGGGCGCCGGGCTTGCCGGTGCGGGCGGTGTCGGTGTCGATGCCGACCACCCCGACCGGGCCGCGTCCGGTGCGCAGGGGAAGGAACAGCCATTTGGCGCCGGGCAGCGTGTCCGACCCGCGCCCGGCGGGCCGGTTGTTCTCCCACGCCCAGACGGCGGCGGCGAGGTCGGCCTCCCGCAGTTCGTCCTCCGGCGGGTAGCCGGCGCGTACGGCCACCGTGCCGCCGTCCGGCAGCAGCAGGACCACATGCACCTTCAGCATCGCCGCGATCTGATGGGCGGTCGCCCACAGCAGGTCGTCCATGGTGACGACGCCGGCCAGCTTGCGGCTGAAGCCGTAGAGATCCTCCGTCGTCTTGGCGCGCAGGCGGGCGGTGACGGCCTGGGCGCGCACGCGAGCGGTCAGGTTGCTGGCGATCACCGCGACGACCGCGAAGAAGAACAGCGCGACGATGTTCTCCGGATCGGCGATGGAGAAGGTGTAGAGAGGGTTCAGGAAGAAATAGTTGAAGGCCAGGATGCTGGCGACGCAGGCGTAGAGCGACGGCCCCAGCCCGCCGGTCACGGCGCTGGTCAGCACCGCCGTCAAGAACACCAGGGCGACGTTGCCGACGTCCAAAATCTGATGCAGCAGTTCCCCGACGCCCATCGCCAGCGCGACATAGCCGGTGGCGGCGGCGTAGGGCCACCACGACAGCGCCGGACGCCGGGGGGCCGCCGTCCGCACCGTCTTGGGCGGGATCGGCTCCTCGGCGTCGTCGGCGATGACGTGGACGCTGATGCCGCCGGCCCGCCGGATCAGCCGGAAGGCGACGGAGCCGCGCAACAGTTCCGCCCAATGGGAGCGGTGGGACTTGGCGATGACGATGTGCGCGACGTTGTTGGCCCGCGCATACTCCACCACCGTTCCGGCCACCTCGCCGCCGGGGACGGTGACGGCCTCGCCTCCCAGCTTCTCGACGAGACGCAGCGCGTCGGCGATGCGGTCCCGCTCGGCCTCGGTCAGGCGCAGGCTGCGCGGGGTTTCCACATGCAGGGCCGTCCAGTGGGCGCGCAGCCGTTCCGCCTGACGGCGCGCGTAGCGGACGACGGCGGCGCAGGCCGGGTCCTCGTTCACGCAGACCAGCAGCCGCTCCCCCGCCCAGGGGCCGGCGATGGCGTGGGCCTGCATGTGGGTCAGAAGCTGGTCGTCCACCCGCTGGGCGGTGCGCCGCAGCGCCAGTTCGCGGAGCGCCGTCAGGTTGCCGGGGGAGAAGTAATGGCGGATGGCGCGCTCGGCGGTGCGCGGAACATAGACCTTGCCGTCCTTCAGCCGCTGGATCAGGTCGTCCGGCGTGATGTCGATGACCTCGATGTCGTCGGCGCGGTCGAGGACGGAGTCCGGAACCGTCTCGCGGACGCGGACGCGGGTGATCCGGGCGACAATGTCGTTCAGGCTCTCTACATGCTGGATGTTCATCGTCGTGTAGACGTCGATTCCGGCGGCGAGGATCTCCTCCACATCCAGGTAGCGCTTGGCGTGGCGGTTGCCGGGCACGTTGGTGTGGGCCAGTTCGTCCACCAGCACGACGGCGGGGCGGCGGGCCAGGATGGCGTCGAGGTCCATCTCCTCCAGCAGGCGGCCCCGGTACTCCACCTTGCGGCGGGGGATGACCTCCAGCCCGGCGAGCAGCGCTTCGGTCTCCTGCCGGCCATGGGTCTCGACCACGCCGGCCACCACGTCCACGCCGTCGCGGCGCTTCGCCTGGGCGGTCAGCAGCATCTCGTAGGTCTTTCCCACGCCCGGTGCGGCGCCCAGGAACAGCTTCAGCCGCCCGCGCCCCTCCCGCGCCGCTTCGCGCAGCAGCGCTTCGGGCGAAGGCCGGGAGGGGGCGGCGGGACGGTCGTTCGGCATGCGGGAGGCGGCCTTCGTGACGGGCGGACGGGGCCGCCATCAGCATTCAGCTAATGCTTCGCCGCCGCCGCGTCGAGCGCGAGATTGAGGCGCAGGACGTTGACCACCGGCTCCCCCGGCAGGCCCAGGCCGGGCGCCTCGGTGTTCACGGCGACCAGGGCGCGGAGTTGGGCCTCCGTCATGCCGCGGGCGCGGGCGACGCGGGGAACCTGGAAGTCGGCGGCGGCGGGCGACAGATGCGGGTCGAGGCCGCTGGCCGAGGTGGTCACCAGTTCCACAGGCACGGGGGAGCCGGGATTCTCGGCCTTCAGCCGCTCGGCCTCCTCCCGCACCCGGTCGGCCAGAGACCGGGAGGTCGGGCCGAGGTTCGAGCCGCCGGAGGCCATGGCGTTGTAGGGCGCCGGAACGCTCCTCGACGGATCGGACGGGTCCGGCCCCAGCGTGGCGGAGGGCCGCCCGTGGAAATAGCCCTCCCCCGTGAAATTCTGGCCGATCAGGGCGGAGCCGACGACCGTCCCGTCCCGCTCGATCAGGCTGCCGTTCGCCTGATGGGGAAAGACGGCCTGGGCGATGCCGGTGACGGCCAGCGGGTAGATCAGCCCCGTCACCACGGTCAGCGCGGCGATCATGACGAGGGCCGGGCGCAGTTCCTTGAGCATGGGACGCTCCTCACGCGAGTCCGATGGCGTTGACGATCAGGTCGATCAGCTTGATCCCCGCGAAGGGGACGATCAGGCCGCCCAGCCCATAGATCAGCAGGTTCCGGCGCAGCAGCCGCGCCGCCCCCACCGGGCGGTAGGACACGCCCCGCAGCGCCAGCGGGATCAGCGCCACGATGATCAGCGCGTTGAAGACGATGGCCGACAGGATGGCGCTTTCCGGGCTGGCCAGCCCCATCACGTTCAGGGTGCCCAATTGCGGGTAGAAGGCCAGGAACATGGCGGGGATGATGGCGAAATACTTCGCCACGTCGTTGGCGATGGAGAAGGTGGTCAGCGCGCCGCGGGTCATCAGCAGTTGCTTGCCGATCTCCACGATCTCGATCAGCTTGGTCGGGTCGCTGTCCAGATCCACCATGTTGCCGGCCTCGCGCGCCGCGACGGTGCCGGTGTTCATCGCCACGCCGACGTCGGCCTGGGCCAATGCCGGGGCGTCGTTGGTGCCGTCGCCGCACATGGCGACCAGCTTCCCCCTTGCCTGCTCGTCGCGGATCAGCCGCAGTTTCATTTCCGGCGTGGCCTGGGCCAGGAAGTCGTCCACCCCGGCCTCCGCCGCGATGGCTGCGGCGGTCATGGCGTTGTCGCCGGTGATCATCACCGTCTTGATGCCCATCTGGCGCAGCGCCGCGAAACGCTCCCGGATGCCGCCCTTGACGATGTCCTTCAGGTGGATGACGCCCAGCAGCCGCCCGTCGCGGGCGACCGCCAGCGGCGTGCCGCCGGACTTCGCGACGCGCTCCGCGATGGCCTGCACCTCGCGCGCGGCGGCGTCCGCCGTGGGATCGGAGCGCAGCGCCGTGACCGTGTTGCCCTGGGCGGCGGTGCCGTGCCCGAGGCTCCGGACATGGGCCAGAACCGCGTCAACGGCGCCCTTGCGGATGGACATGCCGTCGCTGTCGATGCCGCTCAGCCGGGTTTGCGCGGTAAAGGGGACGAACTGGGCGTGCAGCCCGGCCATGTCGCGGGCGCGGATGCCGTATTTCTCCTTTGCCAGAACGAGGATGGAGCGGCCCGCCGGCGTCTCGTCGGCCAGCGAGGCGAGCTGGGCGGCGTCGGCCAAATCGCGCTCGGAGACGCCCGGCACGGGGAGGAACTCCGCCGCCTGACGGTTGCCGAGCGTGATGGTTCCGGTCTTGTCGAGCAGCAGCGTGTCCACGTCGCCCGCCGCCTCCACCGCCCGGCCCGACATGGCGAGCACGTTGAAGCGCACCAGACGGTCCATGCCGGCAATGCCGATCGCCGACAGCAGCGCCCCGATGG
>JAEYPE010000127.1 GCA_023411035.1 Pseudomonadota bacterium | reverse complement strand
CCAAGAATGGTGTTTCTTCGGCACAGCACAGACATGGCACAACCCTTGCTTTTACTCGCTGGCATATGGCGAGAGCTAAAAACCGCAGTGGAGGTGGATGTGCAAGTCCTTGGTCACCATGTGGCCGCCGGCCATGCTGTCGTCCCGGATCGGAACAGGATGCCGGGTGCCAGCCAATCCACGGGCTCCCCCAACTTTTCGGACCTGTTGTCGGCAAGCGCCTCCGAAACGCCGGCCCCTTTGGCGGCGCCGGCACCGGACGAGCAGACCGGGAGCGAAGAGATCGTCCGAATGCAGAAGGAACTGGATGCGTACAAGCGCCAGCGGGACAAGGTCGTCCAGAACCGAACGATCGACCCGCCGGCATTTCAACTGGCGTTGCCTGTCAACGACCGCGGCTACATGCCCTACGTGACGGCCGACCAGCAGAAGCTGATGGACCGCATCACCGACTCCTACCTTGGTCGGCCAGCGCACGAGATGGAGAGGATGTGGGAGGAGTTGAGGGCCAACGGTCTCACGCCGGAGCAACTCGCGCGTACCGCGAAGTATTTCGTCAATTTTGACGGTGAGGTCGTCAGCCGCGCGGTGGCGACGGGGAGCCAGCGATCCGCTCAACACGGCAGCACCGCCTGGACGGCATCAAGCGTTTGAGGGCGCTGCCCATGCGGAACTTCGGCCATGAGCCGACGGCGCCGGTGCATGGTCAGTTCAAAATCCGAATTCGAATTTCGACGCCCCGGCAACCGGGTGGAACCGCGACGGGAATTGCCGCGCTTTCAGCCTTCCCCGTGCGGCAGGACCAGAAACAGCCGGGCGTCCACGTCGCCGACGTTGCGGCAACTGTAGGGTTGTTCCGCCTCGAAAAGGACGGCATCGCCCGCCGCGAGACGGTGCGATCCCTTGCCGACGCGCAGTTCCACCGTCCCTTCCGCCACCACCATGTTGGCGCTGGCGCCGGGCAGACTGCCGCCTCCGGTTTCGCAGCCGCCGGGGCGCAGGCGGATCTCAAGGAAATCGGCCCCCCTCCCCTCCCCCGGCGGCGCGAGCGGCCGCGACCGCACGAGCCCATCGGGCGAGACGAAGCTGCGCGCCTGATCCTCGCGCATCAAAAGCACCTCGCCCCGCCCGTCCAGCCGGGTCAGCGCCGTCAATGTCACGTCCAGGGCGCGGGCGATCTTCCATAGGACGGTGATGGTGGGGGCGCTGCGCCCCAGTTCGATCTGCCCGAGCATCGCCCGGCTGACGCCGGACAGGCGGGCCAGCCGTTCCAGAGACAGTCCCTGGCGGGTGCGCAGGCGCCGCAGGTTGCGGCCAAGGGCGGCGGGAATCGCCGCCTCGGGGACGGTGGTTGCGTAATCGTCGTTCGCGGCGCTCACGGATCGTCCTCTCTTCCCGCGGGAAACTCCATCTATAAAGGGGAGAATAGCGCCTATTGCCTACTTATCAAATGGATTTAACGTCGCATCTCCGTTTCAACTTTATGTGCAACAGTTGGATTCCGTGCTTCCCCACTGAGGGATTGGTGCGGCGGGTCGAGCCGCGCTCGCCGCCGCTGTTTGAAATCGAATGAAGGACTCCACCAATCATCCGAAAGACTAACGGAGATCGTGCGAGCAATGACAGCCGGCCACATCCGGCGATCGGACGATTTCCCCACCTTTAAAAAAGACAATTCCTGCCACATCCAAATCTCAAATCCGCTGAATCTCATCCGCTCCGGCGCTCGCCCAATGGAACGGAGAGTTGTCTGCTATAGCGGAGCAATCGACTTCACAGCCGCCGCCAATGCTTGAGGAGGCGGCGAAAGCCATGCATGGTCATATCCACCCCCGACGGTGCTACGCCATCTCATAGGCCGTTCCGCCGGGCCGGGGCCCGATCTCGCCCATCGATCTCTCATCCACGCGCCTGCGCACCGCCGATTCCTTCGGAATCGGTGCGCGCGCCGGGCTGCCCGTCACCGCTTTTCCCGCGGCCTTTCTCAAGGAGCCGATTTCCATGTCCGAAGACACCGAGCTGCGCCGAACATTGAACGAGCAGGCGGCCCGCCAGCTTGCCAACGCCACGAAGACGCGGGCGCAATGGTCCGGCATCACGCCGCGCTGGCTGGTGTCCTTCCTGCCCTGGACCCCGGTGGAGGCCGGCATCTACCGCCTGAACCGGGTCGTCGATCCCCAGGGGCAGGTGCGGACCGAGGTGGAGTGCAGCCCGCGCAACGACGCCGACCTGCCGGAAACCTTCGTTCCCTATGACGAGAACCCGCGCGAGTACTCACTGAACGCGGTCACCACCGTTCTGGACGTGCAGACCCGCGTGTCCGACCTCTACAGCCATCCGATCGACCAGATTCAGGAACAGCTCCGCCTGTTGATCGAGAAGGTGAAGGAGCGTCAGGAAAGCGAACTGATCAACAACGCCGAATACGGCTTGTTGACCAACGCCGCCCCCGGCCAGCGCATCAAGACCCGCAAGGGCCAGCCCACCCCCGACGATCTGGACGAGCTGATCGCCAAGGTGTGGAAGGAGCCGGCCTTCTTCCTGGCCCACCCGCGCGCCATCGCGGCCTTCGGGCGCGAATGCACCCGCCGCGGCGTGCCGCCGCCCACGGTCACCCTGCACGGTTCGCCCTTCCTGACTTGGCGCGGCCTGCCGCTGATCCCCAGCGACAAGCTGCACGTCACGCCCGAGGGCCGCACCAGCATCCTCCTGCTGCGCACCGGCGAGGCCAAGCAGGGCGTGATCGGCCTGTTCCAGCCGGGCGTCCCCGGCGAGGTGGCGCCCAGCCTGTCGGTGCGCTTCATGGGCATCAACCGCAAGGCCATCGCCTCGTACCTGATCTCGCTTTACTGCTCGGCCGCGATCCTGACCGAAGATGCCATCGGTGTGCTGGAGGATGTCCATGTCGGCAATTACTACGACTACGCCTGACGCCGCCGCGCTGACCCTGCCGCCATCGGCGGCGGGGTTCGGCAGGCCGAAGCCCGGCTTCCCGGAGCCCGGCTTCCCGGAGCCCGGCTTCCCGGACAGCGGCCCTCTGGATATCGGCCCTCTGGATATCGGCTTGATCGGACGCCTCGCGAACCAATTCTTCCAGGCGCTCCCCACCGGCCCGGCACCCGCCGCCGCTCCGCCGTCGGCGCTGTCGGCGGCGCAGGCGCCGGGGCCGCTGCCGGCGGTGCCGCAGCCGGGTCCGGCGGCGAACCCGTCCTTCTCCCCCGCTCCCTCGCTTCGGCCCACGGCCCCCGCGGTGCCGCCGGCGACCGGCGACGGCGGGCTGGGGTCGATCCTGCATTCGCTGGGTGGCGCCCTTTCGCTGGTGCCTCCGCTGCCGGGGGCGGCCACCCTGCCGTCCACGCCGGTCGCTGGTGCCCCGTCCCTGCCCTCCGGCACGCCCTACTTCCTCGATGGCGGCCGCGACGCCGTGGCTGGCCGCGGCGCCACGGTGCCCTCCGCCCTGCCCTCCGCCGTGCCCGCGGCCCCCGGTCACCTGGTGGATGTCGGCGCCCTGTCGGTGCAATTGCGCGCCGAACAGGTGCCGGACCTGCCGCTGCCCGCCGGCCCGGCCTTCGACCCGCGCGCCGCGCGCCGCGACTTCCCGATCCTGAACCAGACGGTTCACGGCAAGCCGTTGATCTGGCTGGACAACGCCGCCACCACGCAGAAGCCGCAGGCGGTGATCGACCGTCTCGCCCGCTTCTACGCGGAGGAGAATTCCAACATCCACCGCGCCGCCCATGCGCTGGCCGCCCGCGCCACCGACGCCTATGAGGAGGCGCGCGAGAAGGCCCGCCGCTTCGTCGGAGCCGCCGACATCGGCGAGATCGTGTTCGTGCGCGGCGCCACCGAGGCGATCAACCTCGTCGCCAAGGCGTGGGGCCGCCAGCACATCCGCGAGGGCGACGAGATCGTCGTCACCTGGCTGGAGCATCACGCCAACATCGTGCCCTGGCAGCAGCTCTGCGCCGAGACCGGGGCGCGGCTGCGGGTGGTTCCGGTGGACGAGGACGGGCAGATCCGGCTGGACGAGTACGCCCGGCTGCTGAACCCGCGCACCCGTCTGGTGTCGCTCACGCTGGTGTCCAACGCGCTCGGCACCGTGACCCCGGCGGCGGAGATGGTGGCGATGGCGCGGTCCGCCGGGGCCGTCACGCTGGTGGACGGTGCGCAGGCGGTGTCGCACATGCCGGTGAACGTGCAGGCGCTGGGCTGCGACTTCTTCGTGCTGTCCGGGCACAAGATGTTCGGCCCGACCGGCATCGGCCTGCTCTATGGCCGGCAGGAGGTGCTGGAAGGCATGCAGCCCTGGCAGGGCGGCGGCAACATGATCGCCGACGTGACTTTCGAAAAGACGGTCTACCAGCCCGCCCCCATGCGGTTCGAAGCCGGGACCGGCAACATCGCCGACGCGGTGGGGCTGGGCGCGGCCATCGACTATCTCGACCGCATCGGCATGCCGGCCATCGCCGCCTACGAGCATTCCCTGCTGGAGTACGCCACCGCCGGGCTCCTGACCGTTCCGGGCCTGCGGCTGATCGGCACGGCGCGCGAGAAGGCCGGCGTCCTCTCCTTCGTGCTCGACGGCTGCAAGACGGAGGATGTGGGCCGCGCGCTGGATCGGGAAGGCATCGCGGTGCGCTCCGGCCACCACTGCGCCCAGCCGATCCTGCGGCGGTTCGGGGTGGAAAGCACGGTGCGCCCGTCGCTCGCCTTCTACAACACCTGCGAGGACCTCGACGCGCTGACCGCCGCGCTGCACCGCATCCGCCACGCGCTGGTCCGGCGCGGACACTGATCGGAAGGAAACGCCCCATGGGCCGCATCGTCACCCCTGCCCGCTTCGCCCAGGCTCCCGCCAACCAAGGGGGATTCGAGACGGCGTCCGACCGGGAACGGGCGGCCCTGTGGGCGCGTCTGCGCGCCGACGCGGAGGCCGCGGCGGACGGCGATCCGCTGCTGCGCAGCTTCATCCACATCGCGGTGCTGTCGCATGACGGCTTCGGCTCCGCGCTCGGCGGGCATCTGGCGCGCAAGCTGGGCGACTGGTACATCCCCGCGGAACGGCTGGCCGACATCACCGAACAGGCCCATGCCGACGATCCCGGCATCGTCGCGGCGGCGGTCGCCGACCTGACCGCCATCGTCGCCCGCGATCCGGCGGCCGGCGGCGTTCTGACCCCCTTCCTCTATTTCAAGGGCTTCCACGCCCTGCAATGGCACCGCGTCGCCCACTGGCTGTGGAAACAGGGGCGCCGCGACCTCGCCCATTTCCTGCAAAGCCGGGTGTCGGAGGTGTTCGCGGTGGACATCCATCCCGCCGTTCCCTTCGGGCGCGGCGTGCTGATCGACCACGGGACCGGCGTGGTGATCGGCGAAACCGCCGTGGTCGGGGACGACGTGTCGATCCTCCAGGGCGTCACCCTGGGCGGCACCGGCAAGGAGCACGGCGACCGCCATCCGAAGGTGCGCGACGGCGTGCTGCTCGCCGCCGGGGCCAAGGTGCTTGGCAACATCGAGGTGGGCCGCCACGCCAAGGTCGGCGCGGGCAGCGTCGTCCTGAAGCCGGTGCCGCCCGGCGCCACGGTGGCCGGCGTCCCCGCCCGCGTCGTCGGCTGGTCCACGTCGGACCAGGCCCCGGCGGTGGAAATGGACATGAGCCTGCCCGAACCCGAATACATGATCTGAAGGGGGCCGGAAGGACAGGACGCCCCGGGACCGGCGATGGAACCGTCATTGTGGATCGTCGCGCTGGGCGCGGCTGTGGCCGGATTCGTCCAGGGCCTGTCGGGATTCGCCTTCGGCATGGTGGCGATGTCTTTCTGGGCCTGGACGCTCGATCCCCAGCTTGCCACCGTCCTGACGGTCTTCGGCGCCCTGACCGGGCAGGTGATCGCCGCCCTGTCGATGCGGCGCACGGTGCGTCTTTCCGGCCTGCTGCCGCTGCTGGCCGGTGGGTTGGCCGGCATCCCGCTGGGGGTCGCCATCCTGCCCTTCCTGGACGCCCGGCTGTTCAAGCTGGGGCTGGGGGCCATGCTGGTGCTCTGGTGCCCCATCATGCTGTTGTCCCACCATCTCCCCACCCTGGCGCTGCGCCCACGCGCGGCGGCGGCGGCGGACGCGGCGGTGGGGCTGACCGGCGGCGTCATGGGCGGCCTCGGCGGCTTCTCCGGGGTGGTGCCGGCCCTGTGGTACAGCCTGCGGACGCTGGACAAGGACAACCGGCGCGCCGCCATCCAGACTTTCAACCTCGCCACGCTCGGCGCCACCATGGCGGCCTACACCGCATCCGGGGTGGTAACGACGGAGATGCTGCCCCTGTTCGCGCTGGTCGCGCCGTCCATGCTGCTGCCCATCCTGCTCGGGGGGCGGATCTATATCGGCATCAGCGAGGCGGCCTTCCGGCGGATCGTGCTGACCCTTCTGACCGCGTCGGGCGTCGCCATGCTGGCGGCGTCCCTGCCGCTGCCCGCCGGCTGAACCCGGGGCGAATTCCACACAAAATTTTCGATTTAAGTATTTTTATAAACATATATTGACGGTAGGAAATTAGTGGATATACGGTTCCGCCTGTGGATCAATCGCGGCCGGCCCGATCCCCGAGGACCGGCCGACCCAATCGCGCCGGCACAGGCGCCAGGAGGAATCGAATGGCTTTCCGTCCGTTGCAGGACCGCGTTCTGGTCCGCCGCCTCGAAGGGGAGGAGAAGACCAAGGGCGGGATCATCATCCCCGACACCGCCAAGGAAAAGCCGCAGGAGGGCGAGATCGTGGCCGTCGGACCGGGCACCCGCGACGAGCAGGGGCGCGTCCACCCGCTGGACGTCAAGCCGGGCGACCGCATCGTCTTCGGCAAATGGTCGGGCACCGAGATCAAGCTGGATGGCGACACGCTGCTGGTCCTGAAGGAAGCCGACATCATCGGCGTCGTCGAGGGCTGAGCCCCTCCCCTGCCCCGCAACACCGACACCATCCATCAGGGAAATCCGGACCATGGCTGCCAAGGACGTCAAATTCTCCACCGACGCGCGCGAACGCATCCTGCGCGGCGTCGATATCCTCGCCAACGCCGTCAAGGTGACGCTGGGCCCCAAGGGCCGCAACGTCGTCATCGAGAAGTCCTTCGGCGCGCCGCGCATCACCAAGGACGGCGTGTCGGTCGCCAAGGAAATCGAACTGTCCGACAAGTTCGAGAATCTGGGCGCCCAGCTCGTCCGCGAAGTGGCGTCGAAGACCAACGATCTGGCCGGCGACGGCACCACCACCGCCACCGTCCTGGCCCAGGCCATCGTGCGCGAGGGCGCCAAGGCCGTCGCCGCCGGGCTGAACCCGCTGGACCTGAAGCGCGGCATCGACCGCGCCGTGACCGCGGTGATCGCCGACGTGAAGGCCCGCGCCAAGAAGATCGCCACCAACGACGAGGTGGCGCAGATCGGCACCATCTCCGCCAACGGCGAGCGCGAGATCGGCGAGATCATCGCCGCCGCCGTCGCCAAGGTCGGCAACGACGGCGTCATCACGGTCGAGGAGGCCAAGAGCCTGGAGACCGA
>JAEYPE010000097.1 GCA_023411035.1 Pseudomonadota bacterium | reverse complement strand
TCCGCAACTGCGCCCTCAACATCATCCGGAAATCAGGCACCAAGCCAAAGCCCGCTCGCGAAGCTTTCGCCGCGAACCCCAAGGCCGCTATTCGAGCCGTCAGGAGCGCCTGAATTGAATTGCCCTGACCATCTCCTCGACAAAGGTGCCGTTGGCCCGTGTCTCGCCATCCTTGCGGATGATCTTGCCGAAACGCCCCTCGACCACCTCGATGCGGATGGTGCCGTCGTTGACCTCCTGGGCCGGAAGGAAGGCGCGGGCGAAATAGCCGCGTTCGCGATAGGCGTCGGCGATCGCTTGGGCGGCGTTCCGCAGGTCGCCCAGGCTCTGCTCCTTCCCCGTCCGGTCCTTCAGAAGCGCTTCGAGTTCGCTCGCCGGGATCAGGCTCGCGCCTTGGATAATGAAGCGGGTCACCAGGATGCGGGGGCCCGATTCCGGCACCACTTCCGGTTGAGCCGGCGCGGCGGGCGGACGCTGCGGGGCGATGTCAGGCACGCCTTGGCGAAGCTGGCGCTGAAGCGCTCCCGCATCGGGCGCCACCTGTCCCTGTGCCGGAACCGTCGTCAAGCCGACGACGCCGATCAGCGTGGCGGTCGCGATCAGACGGCGCATCGTGGGGGAAGCCGCGGACGAGGCCAACACACAGCCACTCTTCACCGGAAAACGATCAGACCGATTGAAGGCCGGTCGCCGAACCAGTTGCTTACCCACCCGACCATCCCTTCATCTTTTGCCCAACCACCGAGGCGACACGACGGCGTTCACCCCCGGACCCATCCGAATGGAGCAACCCACTTACACCCGCAGAACTCCGCTGCGCCGCCGATTGTAGAACTTTCGCTATAGCAAATAATTTGGTCGAAATAAAATTAATACGTGTACATTGTTAAATTATGATGTATGCCTATTAGAGGTTTCTCGATCTTGGACGTTGGTGCACAAAGCCCGGGCTGGTGGTGGTCGGGAGGGTGAGCCCGTCTATCGTGCCGTTGCCGAGCGTGCACCGGACGCTGAGGTCATCATCCCGCCGCGCGCCACCGCGGTGACGAGCGACACTGCCGACACGGCTCCCACTCGGCGCGACCGCCACATCAAGATGATCGCAGAGCGAGGGCGGTTGGGCTGGCAGCGCGCCGTCCATTACGGACGGCGCTCTGTCGTCGAGGTGGCGATGCTCAGGTGCAAAGTTCTCATCGGACGCAGCCTACGCGCCCGGGCTCTGCCCACGCAGAAGATTGAAGCGGCCGTCGGCTGCAAGGTCATGAACGTCATGACCAGCTTGGGCATGCCGGTCTCCCGCAAGGTCGCCTGATCACCGATCGGGCAGGGCCATTCTGTCTGCGCGCCAAGTTGTGCACCAACGTCTCGCCACGACCTTGGCGAGGAGCCACGAAAATTCTCAGGAGAAAGCGACAGGGGGGCTAGAGGACCGGACGGCGCACGCCGGTGATACCCTCCGCACGGGCGGCCACGTCGGCCAGGGGTTCGGTCACGACCGACATGGTGAAGACCGTGGCGTGCAGCAGCGTGGCGTCGTCCAGCATGACTCCGACATGGCCGGGAAAGAACACGATGTCGCCGCGGCGGTAGTCCACGCCCTGCCCGTCGGTCGAAACCATCGGCCCCAGCCGGTCGTCGTTGCGCTGCATCCCGCTGCTGTGGTGGGTGACGATCCCCGCCGCCCCCAGCGCCACCTGAACGAGGCCGGAACAGTCGATGCCGAACCCGCTCCGCCCGCCCCAGACATAGGGCGTCTCCAGGAAGCGCAGCGCGGTGTCCACCGGAAGGCGGGCGGGCGGCGTGGCGACCGGCTCCAGCAGCTTGCCGAACACCCACGACCCATCGTCCAGCCGGGCCCAGCCGCTGTCCGCCCGCTCCGCCACCGTCACGAGGCTGGCGAAGCTCAGCGCCGCGGTGGGCACCGCCTTGTGGGTGGGGGCCGGGTGAAGGTTCGCCGTCCGCGCGGTGACGCGGTGGGTCGGTGCGGTGGGTTCCGCGGCTTCCGTGCCGGGGGGAAGCCAGCCGACATGGCCGTCCGTCCGGTTTTCCGCCTTCAGCCAATCGCCGTCGCGATCCAGCAGGGTGAAGGTTTCCCCGAACAGCATCTCGCTGGTCTGCGGCACGCCGTGGGCGGGCCGTTCCAGAAGGACGGCCTTCGGAGTCTTGATCTGGAGGATCATCGGGATCTCTGCATCGGTCATGCCGCGCACGCTAGAACCCGCCCCAGCGGATTGCAAGCCAGAGGACCGTTCCGGGCATTCCTCTCCAAGCCTGGGCCTTGCTATGGATGTGCCCCTGTCCGACAAGCATGGGACCCGGCAGGGGAAGACGATGGAACTCCGTAGGGGGCTGATGGGGCTCGCCGGTGTGGCGGGCGTGTGGCTGCTGGCCGGCGGGGGAACCGCTTTGGCGGCGGCGCCCCGGTGCGGGAACATCACCCTGGACAGCCTGCGGCACGATTGCCTCGACCGGGCGGCCCGCTGCGAGCCGATGAAGAGCGCCGCCGAGCGCGACGAGTGCTACCGCGGGCGCGCTTCCAAGGCGGCCGACGCGCCGGTGGCGACCGAAGGCCCGCTGCGGCTGATCCCGAAGGCGGCACTTCCGCCCCCTCCGCCCCCTCCCCCGCCTGCACCCTCCCCCGCCCCTGCTCCGGTTCCCGTTCCCGTGGCGGCGCCCCCTGCCCCGCCTCCTCCGGCACCGCTTCCACCGCCGCCCGCCCCTGCTGCGGCAGCGGTGGTCCGGCCGGGTCAGCCCGCGGCCATCCCTGCGCCCATCCCGCAGCCGGCCCCGAGCGCTGACCCGGCCCAATCCATCAAGCCTCCTCCTCCCGGCAACGCGCTGGAGACGGTGCGCGCCTTCTACGCCGCACTGGCCCAGGCCGACGGCGCGCGGGCGAACGGCTTCCTAATCCCGGAAAAGCGCAACACCGGCGCCTATGAGATCGCGTCGATGAGCCGCTATTACGGCAACATGCGCGAACCCGTCCGCCTGCTCGCGGCGGAGCCCGCCGGGCCGGATGCCTTGCGGGTCCGCTATCACTATGTCTACGCGAATGGCCGCGTCTGCGACGGCGCCGCCGACATCGCGCTGACCCAGCGCGACGGGCGGACGCTGATCGAACGCATCAAGGCGCTGAACGGCTGCTGACCTCTCTCCCCGGAGGGACGAGGGCTATCGAGCCCGCCCCCCCGGCTTTCCTCCTTTGACCGGGCGCCGGCCCTTGCCGGCCTGCTGGGTATAGAAGGTCTTGCCCGGCTTCGGCTTGTCCGCCTTCGCCGCTCCCACTCCCCCCGTCGTCTGCCAGCCGGGCACGAGCTGGTGCTCGCCCGGCCCGATCAGGTCGCTGCGCCCCATGCGCTTCAGCGCGTCGCGCAGCACCGGCCAGTTCTCCGGATCGTGGTAGCGCAGGAAGGCCTTGTGCAAGCGGCGTTGCTTCAGCCCCTTGGCGGAGAAGACCTCTTCCGAGCCCTCGCGGCGGATCGGGCGCAGCGGGTTGCGGTCGCTGTGGTACATCGCCGTGGCGAGCGCCATGGGGGAGGGCAGGTAGGTCTGCACCTGATCGGCCTTGAACCCGTTCCGTTTCAGCCACAGGGCGAGGTTCATCATGTCCTCGTCCGTGGTGCCGGGGTGGGCGGCGATGAAATAGGGGATCAGATACAGCTTCTTCCCCGCCGCCTTGGCCGCCTTCTCGAACATCTCCTTGAAGCGGTCGTAGGTGCCGATGCCCGGCTTCATCATCTTGGACAGCGGGCCGGGCTCCGTGTGCTCCGGCGCGATCTTCAGATAACCGCCGACATGGTGGGTCACCAGTTCCTTCACATACTCCGGGCTGCGGACGGCGAGGTCGTAGCGCAGGCCCGAGGCAATGTTGATCTTCTTCACGCCGGGGATGGCGCGGGCCTTGCGGTAGAGCTGGATCAGGTCGCCGTGGTCGGTGTTCAGGTTCTTGCAGATGTCCGGGAAGACGCAGGACGGGCGGCGGCAGACCTTCTCGATCTCCGGGTCCTTGCAGGCCATGCGGTACATGTTCGCGGTCGGCCCGCCCATGTCGGAGATGACGCCGGTGAAGCCCTTCACCTTGTCGCGGATCTCCTCGATCTCCTTGAGGATGGAACCTTCCGACCGGCTCTGGATGATGCGTCCCTCATGCTCGGTGATGGAGCAGAAGGAGCAGCCGCCGAAGCAGCCGCGCATGATGTTCACCGAGAAGCGGATCATCTCCCAGGCCGGGATGCGCGCGTCGCCATAGGCCGGGTGGGGCGCGCGGGCGTAAGGCAGGCCGTAAACCCCGTCCATCTCCTCCGTGGTCAGCGGAATCGGGGGTGGGGTCAGCCACACCTCGCGGTCGCCGTGCCGCTGCACCAGCGCGCGGGCGTTGCCGGGGTTGCTCTCCTGGTGCAGCACGCGGGAGGCGTGGGCGTAGAGCACCTTGTCGGCGCCGACCTGCTCGAAGGAGGGCAGGCGGACAACGGTCCGCTCGGCCCCGGCGGCGCGCGGGGCGGCGGGGGTCAGCTCGTCGATGCTGCTGCTGTCGATGACGGTCCAGCCCTCCGGCACGCGGCTGCGGACGATGGAGGTGCCGCGGATGTCGTCGATCTCCCGCGCCCTTTCCCCGGCGGCGATGCGATGGGCGACGTCGATGATCGCGCGCTCCGCGTTGCCGTAGCAGAGGATGTCCGCCTTGGAGTCCACCAGGATGGAGCGGCGCACCTTCTCGCTCCAATGGTCGTACTGGGCGATGCGGCGCAGGGATGCCTCGATGCCGCCCAGCACGATGGGCACGTCCTTGTAGGCTTCGCGGCAGCGCTGGCTGTAGACGATCACGGCGCGGTCGGGCCGTTTCCCGCCCTCATCGTTGGGGGTGTAGCTGTCGTTGTGACGCAGGCGGCGGTCCGAGGTGTAGTGGTTCACCATGGAGTCCATGTTGCCGCCGGTCACCCCGAAGAACAGGTTCGGCTTGCCCAGCGCCTTGAACGGCTCCGCGCTGTTCCAGTCCGGCTGGGCGATGATGCCGACGCGGAAGCCCTGGGCCTCCAGCAGCCTTCCGATGATCGCCATGCCGAAGCTCGGATGGTCGACATAGGCATCGCCCGTTACGACCACGATGTCGCAGGAATCCCAGCCCAGCCGGTCCATCTCCGTCCGCGTCATCGGCAGGAAGGGGGCAGGCCGCTGGGCCTCCTTCCGGTGGCGGGGGAAGGAGAAGATGTCCCGTGCCGCCGGAACGGGGGCGGTGGGTGTGGGGGCGTTGAGCATGACGCTCTCCGTTCGGGCCGCCGGAGCGCGGGGCGCGCCGGGGCAGGGTGCTGCGTGATCGGATGTCTGGTCATACCGGCTTTGTCCGGCATGGTCCACCGAGCGAGTCCCTAAGGAAGTGCTGCGGCGTGGTCAAGGATAGCCTGACCATACGGGTCAACTTTATGTGCGCTTGTGACGCCGTGATGTGTGCAGCCGGGCTGCATCCGGCAAGGGGGGCTTATGGCGCGCTCTGCGCGCCGCTCCCATCTGTCGAAGATGGGCGGTGACACGGACCCCATCCGATGGTGCCAGCGTTGTTTATTGGAACCATGACGATGTGGAGGCTCACCATGGCCGATGAAACGAAGCCCAACACCCCTCCGGAGAGAGGACAGGGCACCGATTCCCCGCTGGAGGACAAGACCAAGACGCCGGGCGACGGGACGCTCCAGGACGCCGTGCCTGCGGGAACGACGTCGGACGAACTCCGGCGCCGGGCGGAGGAGGACGGAGGTTCCGTCCAGCCGGGCACCGGCTGACGGACCGACCCGACCGCCGAGGGCGTCGTCGGAAATCTCATCATACGACGTCGTATGAGAGCTACCGGGCGACGCTCCCGCTCGCGGGCGCGGCCAAGCCGACCATGGCATAGCTGTTGCGGATGGCCGCGTCCAGCGTGGGGGGCAGGGGCTGGATGCGCTGCTCCCGCGCGGCGCGGCGGGCGAAGTCGGGGTCCGCCGCCAGCGCCCGCGTCGCAGCGACCTTGGCCTCGTCGATCCGGCCCATTTGCACCAAGGCGACAGCCAGGGCGGCCTGGGCCGGAGCGGCGGCGGTCACTTCGAACTCCAGTTTGGTCCCGTCAGCGTGACCGTGGCGCTGAAGGGCAAGGATGTAGGCGGGCAGCAACCGCTCCCTCTGCGCCGGGTCGCGTTCCATCGCCTGCTCCAGCAGGGGCAACCCCTTGGTGGATTGCCCGGCCTCGACATGCCACAGGCCAATGTCGCCTAGAGTGTGGGCGTCGCCGGGCGACGCCTGCAAGGCGCGCTGTCCGGCGGCAAAGCAGTCGGCGTACTCCCCGCGCAGGCAGTAGGCGGTGTAGAGCGCCGTCAGCGGGCGCAGCGACGCCGGGGCCAGTTCCGTGGCGCGCAGGGCCGTCGTCAGGGCTTCTTTCAATGCATCGTCGTTCCACTCCAGACGGTAGGCATCGGATTGGAGCAGCGACAGCGCCGACCATAAGCGCGCGGCCTCCCCCGCGCTGGCCGTTGGCGCATTGGCTCCGGATATCAGGCACCCGCTCAGAATGGCCCGCTCGACCGGCGGGATGTCATGCGGCCCGGTAGCGAGGAAGGCGCACTCGCGCGGCGACAGGCTGCTCGTGGGCCTGGCGCGCAGACGTGCGGTGGCAGGGGGCAGCAGGGGGCCTTGCGGAGCGGCCACCGGTTCGATGATGCTGGCGGCCAGCGCCTGCGGCGTGGGCATGCCTCCCGGTCCCGACGGACGGTCCAAGGTGGTGGACCAGAGGACCGTCCCGGTGGCGAGGTCGGTCAGATGCACGACGACGCGGACCGCCGAATCGCGCGCCTGAAGGCTGCCGGCCAGACGCAGCCCCTGTTGGGGCGGGTGGATTGCCTGCGGCGTGGCGAGCCGCACCGGAAGATCGGTCCTGTTGGCAAGGCCGCTGGCGAGTTCGTCCGTCAGCATGGCGGCCAGGGCGCCGTCTTCCGCCGATTGGCCGGTGGTGCGGAAGGGGCCGACGACGATGGTCATCGACGCGTTGGCCGCCGCGGCCAGGGCCGTCACCGGCTCCATGGCGGTTGTCACCGGGTGGGGGCCGAGCGCCAGTGCCTCTTCCGTCTCGGCGGGCGTGGCGAGGTTCCGCCCGACCAGCAGGCCCGCCAGTCCGACCGCGGTCATCATCAGGGCGGCCAGCCCGGCGACGCGCATGGGAACGGTTCGCGGCGGCGATGCCTCCGTCGCCGGAGCGGGGTGGCCGGCGGGGTCGGGGGCCGGGTCGTCGGTCACCCGCTCGAACCGGGGGGCGTAGCCGCCCTTCGGAACGACGATGCGGATCGGGTCGTCGCGCCCGGCGGTCAGGTAGTAGTGTTCGAGGCTGCGGCGCAGCCGCCCGGCCTCCAGCCGCACGATGGGGTCGGATTGCGGGTCGAAGCTGGGTTCCCGGTTGAAGACGCTGACGGCGATGCAATAGGCCTTGATCTGCTGCGCCCGCCCCTCCAGGCACTCTTCGACCACATAGCGCAGGAAACGGCGGTTCCGGTCCGACGCGTCGAAGTGATCGCTGGTGAGAATGCGGTCAAGCTGTGCCCTGACGGCACAGTCATCCAGAACCCGCCCCTGCGCGGGTGGAGTTTCTTCGGCCATTCTTGACATCTCCCGAAAGTAGAGAAAGACATCATGCGATCTTTCTCAAAAGAGGTGGGTCGATGTTTTGGCGGTATTCTTTCATTGGAAAAGACTGATGTCCACCAGCCCTGTGCTTTTATGCCGGTTCATATTTCCGAAGTCCGTGGACTTCTCTGTTCGGTAGGGTGGAGCGCTCATCCGAAGGGTGCAGCCGCCGGGCCGAAGGCGGTGGGCGGACACCTCCGCCGGAAGGGGCGTAAACTGCCGTACGCTACTTGTCCTGGCCGAACCGTCCGGGGATTCGCTGGTTTTTCCGCCGCCGAACAGAGGACTCGGCCTTCCCCTTCCTCCGGTAACAGCCTCGGATCACCGGCACGCATCCCTCAATGTCGATAGGGCATGACGACATTTCCCGGTTTTCCCTGTTTCGGCTTCGGTAATGCAACGCACCGGTGGTTCCATGCCTTTCCTGCCTTCGCTGAACGTCTCGTCCCGCCGCTTCATGGCGCATCCCCCTCGAACCTCCCTTGACGATTCCCGGATGGATCGGCCCACGGCGGCGGAATTGTCGCGCCGGGGTATTCTCGGTCTTGGGGCCGCGCTGGCGTTCGGCCTGTGCGACAGCCGCACCGCCGCGGCGTGGGAACCGGGGCCGGAACGAACCCTGCGGCTTTACAACCGCCAGACAGGGGAAGGCTTCGAGGGTGTCTATTGGGCGGAAGGGCGCCCGGTGGCGGAGGCGATGGCCCGCATCGACTGGGTTCTGCGCGACCATTACAGCGACGTCTGCTGCCGCATCGACCTCGCCTTGCTGAACCGCCTGTCGGAGATGCAGGAGAAACTCGACAGCCCGCATCCGTTCGAGGTGCTGTCCGCCTTCCGCTCCAAGGAAACCAACCGCAAGGTCGTCGGGGCGGCGGCGGGCAGCCTGCATGTGGAAGGGCGGGCGGTGGATTTGCGCCTGTCCGGCCGGCGCGCCGTGGACCTGTACCGCTGCGCCCTGTCCTTCGGCGACGGTGGGGCGGGGTGTTACGCGAAGCGGAACTTCATCCATGTGGACACGGGGCCGACGCGCCGGTGGGTGGAAGCCTGAGGGAAAAGGACCTGAGCGAAAAGGGCCGGGGCGGGACTTTTCGTCGCAGAACCTTTTGCCAGGGGGCATCGGGCGAAGGGCATTAAGCCGACGGGTGGATTGTGCGCGGGGCGGATGACGTGCACCATAGCCCGAAAAAGAAAGACCAAATAATTTGGCCGATGCTCTTTGGGAGGAGCCCATGCTGACCCCCACCGACTTCGCGGACCCCCGTGGCCGCAGATTGACCGCGCGCTGTCACCCTCTGACCGATCCGGCCCGGATGGCCCAGGCCCGCACGCTGGCGGGTTGGATCGCCGTGATCGCCGAAGACCGCGGGCTGGACGAACGGGGTGTCGCCGCAGCCACCGGTCTGGACATCGAGGATGTCCGGGCGGTTCTGGGCGGCACCGTCTTCATGATGCCCCTGACCATGCTCGACCGCGCGCTGCGCCGCCTGGAAGGCCGCCCGCACTGAAGCGCCGGAACACCGCTTTTCCCTCCGCCCGTTCGCACAGGAGGATTCCATGAACCATCACGTCCGCACCCGGAGCAGCGCCATGGACCGTACGGAGAAACGCGACGCCATCACCCGCATCCGCCACGCCGCCGAGAAGCAAGGGCTGGACGCCGGTGATCTGGCCCGCATGACCGGTCTGGCGCCGGGGCATGCCCGCGCGATCCTGTCGGGCTTCGGCGCGGCGGTTCCGCGCTCCGCCCTGGACCGCACCGCCCGCATCCTGCCGGAGTGAGGCTGCACCGCGCGGCACGCTGAAATGGAAACGGCGGCGCATCGGGTGCGCCGCCGTGTGTCCGGCCTGTCCGGGAAAGGGCCGCGGTTCAGGCGACCGAAAGCACGTCCAGATAGACATTCGCCGGTTCGGTCATGTGAATGCGGTACAGCATCCCCGTCTGATCCACGATGATGTTGGCGACGGGGTTCTTGGCCGCCATGTCGGTGACGGCGGCGCGCACGTTGCGCGGCAGGCTGTCGAGTTCGACGTCGCGGTAGCCGTTCTTGTCGGAGAACTTGATGGTCTTCTGGCCCATGGTCAGGCGCCCTGTGTGTCACTCTGTTTGCGTTGGGCGGACCATGATCTTGTCGGGTTAAGGAAACGCTAACCAAAGACTTTGCAAACGCAGGACTGACCAGCAACGGTTGCATCGGTGTCATTGGAATAATTCGGCGGGCGATTGCCTCCTATCCATGAAAATGCTCATACACCCGCCGCGCCAGCGCCGCGCTGATGCCGGGGGTTGCCTCCAGATCCTTCAGCCCCGCCGCGGCCACCGCGGTGGAACTGCCGAAATGGTGCAGCAGGGCCTTCTTGCGGGACGGGCCGACGCCGGGGATTCCGTCGATGCGGGTGTGATTCATCGCCTTCAGGCGGCGGGTGCGGTGGGCGTCGATGGCCGTCCGGTGGGCCTCGTCGCGCAGCCGTTGCAGGAAGTACAGCACCGGGTCGCTGGGCTCCAGCCGGAAAGGCTCGCGGCCCGGCAGGAAGAAGCGCTCGCGCCCGGCGTCGCGGTCCGGCCCCTTGGCGATGGCGGCCAGCGGCACCCCGGAGACGCCCAACTCCTCCAGCACCGCGCGGGCGGCGTTCAACTGGCCCAGGCCCCCGTCGATCAGCACCAGATCGGGCCACAGCCCGCCGCTCCGCTCCGGGTCCTCGCGCAGCGCACGCCCGAAGCGGCGGGTCAGCACCTCGCGCAGCATGGCACAGTCGTCGCCCGCGGCGCCGGGGTCCTTGATGTGGAAGCGGCGGCACGCGTTGCGCTGGATGCCCTCCGGCCCGGCGACCACCATGGCGCCGACCGGGAAGGCGCCCTGAATGTGCGAGTTGTCGTAGATTTCGATACGGGCCGGCGTTTTCGGCAGGCCGAAGACACGGGCAACGCCGGCCAGCAGCTTCCCTTGCGCGGACCGCTCGGCCATGCAGCGCCCGTGCGCTTCCCGCGCGTTGGTCAGGGCGTGCTCGACGACGCGGCGCTTCGGGCCGCGCTGGGGGATGTCCACCTCCACCCGCCGCCCGGCGGCGAGCGTCAGCGCCTCGGCCAGCAACGCGCGCTCCGGAATGGCATGACTCAGCAGCAGCAGGCGGGGCGGCGGCGTGCCTTCGTAAAGCTGGGCGGCGAAGGCGGCGAGGACGGCGGCGGGATCGTCCCCTCCGTCATGCTTCGGGAAGAAGGCGCGGGTGCCCTGGTTGCGCCCGCCGCGGAAGAAGAAGGCCTGGACGCAGGCGGTCCCGCCCTCCGCATGGACGGCCAGAACGTCGGCGTCCTCCAGCACGCCTTCCAGATTGATGTCCTGGCGGCTTTGCAGGGCGGTCAGGGCGCGGATGCGGTCGCGCCAGCGGGCGGCGTCCTCATAGGCCAGCCGGTCGGAGCAGTCCATCATGTGCCGGGCGAACTCCGCCTGGACGGCGGCGCTGCGCCCGGACAGCACGTCGCGCGCGCCCTGAATCTGGGCGGCATACTCCTCCACCGTGACGCGCCCGACGCAGGGGGCGGAGCAGCGCTTGATCTGATGCTGGAGGCAGGGCCGCGTGCGCGCTTTGAAGGTGGCGTCGTCGCAACTGCGCAGCAGGAAGGCGCGCTGCAACGCCGCGATGGTCATGCCGACGAGCGCGGGGGAGGCGTAGGGGCCGAACAGGTCGCGCTTCCTGCCGTGCCGGTCGGCGCTGCCGCGGTGGTGCATCAGGCGCGGAAATTCATGCCCCTGGTCATCTCCCTGGCCTAGTGTGATGTAGGAGAAGGAGCGGTCGTCCTTCACCAGCACGTTGAAGGGCGGCAGCAGGCGGCGGATCAGGTTCGCCTCCAGCAGAAGCGCCTCCGCCTCCGTGTGGGTGGTGACGAACTCCATGGAGCGGGTCAGCGCCACCATCCGGCGGGTGCGGGTGGGCAGTCCGTCCGTCCGGGTGTAGCTGGCCACCCTGCGTTTCAAATTCTTCGCCTTGCCAACATACAGGATGCGCCCGTCCGCCCCGATCATCCGATAGACGCCGGGCGTGTCCGGCAGCGTCGGCAGGGTGGCGCGGATCACCGCCGCTCCGTCCTCCATGGCCCCAATCCGGTGCGTTGACCACGATGGGCGGGAAGGAAGCAGGGGAACGAAAAGTGGACCAGGGACAATCTTGGGGCCTGTCCTTCAGATCAGCCCGCTTCCTGGCGTTCCACGCCCGCGGCGGCATTCGGACGGGTGCTGTCGCGGACGACCAGTTCGCAGTCCAGGCCATGGTGCGGCTGGGCCACCGTCGTGCCGTTCAGCCGGGCCAGGATCTGGGCGGCGGCCAGTTCCCCGATTTCCCGCTGCGGGGGGCGCACGGTGGACAGCGGCGGCAGGCAGGCCGCGCTGAAGGTCAGATCGCCGAAACCGATCACCGCCAGATCGTCTGGAACGCTCAGCCCGCGCCGGTTCGCCTCGAACAGCACGCCCAGCGCCATGGCGTCGTTGGAGCAGACCACCCCGTCGATGTCCGGGTGGCGCGCGAGCACCTCGTCGATCAGCCAGATGCCGACGGGAGTGGAGGCGGTGTCGGGGGCGGTGAAGGCGATGGGATCGTGCAGGCCGCGGCGGCGAACCTCGTCCTCATAGCCGTCGGTGCGGCTGCGTACGCGCATGTCCTGATGCACGGCGGCGCCGATGTAGGCGACCTTGCGGCTGCCCTGGTCGTAGAGGTGCGCGGTCTGCCGCCGCCCCACCTCGAAATGGGAGAAGCCGACCGTCATGTCGACCGCCGGGGTCTGGGCGGAAGGGATGTCCCACATCTCCACCACCGGCACGCTGGAGGAGCGCAGCATGGCGCGCGTCCGTTCGGTGTGGTGCAGGCCGGTGACCACCACCGCCGCGGGCGACCAGGCGAGGAAGGCGCGGACCAGTTCCTCCTCCCGCTCCGGGTCGAACTCGCTGACGCCCAGCAGGGTCTGGTAATGGGCGGTCTGGAAGGCGCTTTGCAGCGTGTTGTAGGTTTCCGCGAAGAAGGAGTTGGTGATGGAGGGAAGGATCACCCCCACCGTCCGGCTCTTCGCCGCGGCAAGGCTGCCCGCCACGAGGTTCGGCACATAGCCGAGCCGGTCGATGACCGTGCGCACGCGGGTCGCCAGCTCGTCCGACACCGCCTCGGGCTTGCGCAGATAGAGGGAGACGGTGCTGGGCGACACGCCGGCGGCGTTGGCCACGTCCGTCATGGTCAGGCGCTGGGTGGCGCGGCGGGTTTTCTTGCGGGCGGGCTTGGCGGGCTTCGTCGGAGTCGGCTTGGCGGGCGGCTGTGCGGTCATTCTTGTCCTTCCCTGCGGCGAACCCCGCCGCGCGGCGGGGCGGCATAATAGCACGCTGTCGCCGAAGCGGGGAAAAGAGCGGGGAGAAAGCCGGAATGGTCAGAACGCGGCATTCCGTTCCTCTCCCCGTTCCTCTCCGGCCCGTTCCCCTTCCGCCAGGGCGGCGCGCGTCTGCTCCGCGAGGAAGTCGATGAACACGCGGATTTTCGCGGGCAGCAGGCTGCGGTGGGGGTAGAGCACGGCGAGCGTCACCGGCTCCGGCGGGCAGTGCGGCAGGACGATTTGCAGGTCCCCGCTGCGCAGATGCCCGGCCACCTCCCACAGCGGTTTCAGCACGATTCCTTCCCCGGCCAGCGCCCAGCCGGTCAGCACATCGCCGTCGTCGGCGTCGAACTGGCCGGACACCGGCAGGGTCATCGGTCCTTGCGGGGTGTTCAGCGTCCACTGGAACTGCTGCGATCCGGGAAAGCGCAGCAGCAGGCAATGGTGGGACAGCAAATCCTCGGGCCGGGCTGGCGCACCCCGCCGCTCCAAATAAGAGGGGGCGGCGCAGAGCACCCGCGGCAGGTCGGCGATCTTGCGTGCGACGAAGCTCGAATCCTTCAGCGGCGCCATGCGGATGGCGACGTCGGTCGCCTCGCGCAGCAGGTCCAGCAGATGGTCGGACAGGCGCAGCCGCACGTCCACCTGCGGATAGGCGGCGCGGAAGCGCGGCACCATCGGGGCCAGGATGCGCCGCCCGAAGCCCAGCGGCGCCGTCACCCGCAGGCTGCCCACCGGCGCCCCGCCGATGGCCCCGACGCTGCTCTCCGCCCGCTCGGCGGCTTCCAGCACCTCCAGGCAGTGCTGAAAGAAGACCTTTCCGGCCTCGGTGAACTGCACCTGCCGGGTGGTGCGGTTCAGCAGGCGGGCGTTCAGATGCTCCTCCAGGCTTTGCAGCCGGTGGCTGACGACCGCGGGCGACAGGCGCAGGCTGCGCCCGGCGGCGGACAGGCTGCCCAGTTCCACCACCCGCACGAACACCCGCATGTTCTCCAGCAGCGCCACGTCCGGACTTCCCCCAGGAGCAATGGCGAATCCTCCCACCTTTCCGTTTTTTTTGAAAGTGCTCGCGCACGCGTCCGCTTCCCCGCTGCGTTGCGGCAACCGTACAGTTCAGGTTGCGGATCACCGAACGGAAGAGGACCGGAACGCGATGGAGCCGATCGTCTGGGAATGGGTCAACGTCCTGGTGCGCTGGCTGCATGTCGTCACGGCCATCGCCTGGATCGGATCGAGCTTCTATTTCATCCATCTGGATGCGTCCCTGCGGCGGCGCGACGGGCTGCCCCCCGGCGTGGCGGGGGAGGCGTGGCAGGTCCACGGCGGCGGCTTCTACAACATGATGAAATACACCGTCGCCCCGGCGGAACTGCCGGAGACGCTGACGTGGTTCAAATGGGAATCCTACGCCACCTGGCTCAGCGGTTTCGGGCTGCTGGCGGTGCTGTACTACCACGGCGCCACGCTCTACATGATCGACCCGGCGGTGCTGGACATTCCCTGGTGGGGCGCGGTGCTGCTCAGCCTGGGGGCGCTGGGGCTGGGCTGGCACGTCTATGACCGGCTGTGCAAGTCACCGCTGGGCAGGGACGATACGAAGCTGGCGGCGGCGGGCTTCGTCTTCCTGGTGCTGGTCGCCTGGGGCCTCAGCCATGTCTTCAGCGGGCGGGCGGCGATGCTGCATGTCGGGGCGCTGATCGGCACCATCATGTCGGCCAACGTCTTCCGCATCATCATCCCCAACCAGACCAAGGCCGTGGCCGCCATGAAGGCCGGGCGGGTGCCCGACCCGGCGCTGGGCAAGCAGGCCAAGCAGCGCTCGCTGCACAACAATTACCTGACTCTGCCGGTCGTCTTCCTGATGATCTCCAACCACTACCCGCTGGCCTTCGGCACCCGGTACAGCTGGGTCATCGTGGCGGTGGTGCTGGTGGTCGGGGCGGTGATCCGCCACTTCTTCAACAGCCGCCACGCCGGCAAGCCGTCGCCCTGGTGGACCTGGGGCGTGGCCGCCGCGGGCGTCGCCGCCATCGTGGCGCTGAGCGCTGCCAGCACGCGGACCGGCACGGACAGCGCGTCCGCCGAGCCGGTGACGGTGGAGTTCGCACAGGTGGAGGAGGTGGTGCTGTCCCGTTGCTCCATGTGCCACGCGGCGCAGCCGGTGTGGGAGGGGATCGGCGCCCCGCCGCGCGGCGTGACCCTGGACAGCGCGGAGGCCATCGCCCGCCACGCCTCGCAGATCCGGGTCTGGGCGGCGCTGTCCGACGCGATGCCCCCCGGCAACGTCACCGGCATCACGCCGGAGGAGCGCCGCCTGCTGGCCGTCTGGACCGATCAGCTTCCCCGGTAGGTCGAGTAGCCGTAGGGGGAGATGAGCAGCGGCACATGATAGTGCTGGTCCGCGCTGGCGACGCCGAAGCGGATCGGCACCACGTCGAGGAAGGCGAACTCCGGCATCGCTACGCCGGAGGCGCGGAAATAGGCCCCGGCCTCGAACACCAGTTCATAGACGCCGGGCGTCAGGTCGGCTCCGGCCAGAAGGGGCGCGTCGCACCGCCCGTCGTCGTTGGTGCGCGTTTGGGTCAGCCGCTCGCGCCGCTCCCCGTCGATGCGGTAGAGGGTGACGGCGATCCCGGCGCCGGGCCGTCCGTGCATCGTGTCGAGAACATGAGTCGTCAGGCGCCCGCTTCCGGCCATGGTTCCTCTCCCCACCTTGGAGTGCCGCGAAGGAACCTTATACCGCTCCGCCCGCGCGGTCCGAACGGGGCCTGCGCAGAAAGACTTTCAAACGGATCGAAAAAGCGGACCCCGGCGATTGCGGCTATATTGCTCGGCAAGGAGATGACCTTCATAGCCCTCTCCCCTCTGGGGAGAGGGTGGCCCAAAGGGCCGGTGAGGGGGTTGCAGGTGGCGATACGTCTGGCACACGCGCAACCCCCCTCACCCTAACCCTCTCCCCAGAGGGGAGAGGGGACTTCAAATACGATAGCCGTGCAGGAAGGCCGGGATGCGACCGAGCGAGATGGACCGCGCAAGTTTCGTCGCCCGCTTCGGCGGCGTGTTCGAACATTCGCCCTGGGTCGCCGAAGGCGCCTGGGATTCCGGCAATGTGCCCGACGATGCGGAGGGGCTGCACGCCGCCATGGTCGCTGTTCTGCGCGCCGCCGGGCATGACCGGAAACTGGCGCTGCTGAACGCCCACCCCGATCTGGCGGGCCGTTTGGCGATGCGCGGCGAGATGACCGCCGACAGCACGGCGGAGCAGGCGAGCGCCGGGCTGGACCGCTGCACGCCCGACGAGTTTGCCCGCTTCACCGAATTGAACGACGCCTACAAGGCGCGCTTCGGCTTCCCCTTCATCCTGGCGGTCAAGGGCCGCAGCCGTGCCGATATCCTGGCGGCCTTCGAATCCCGTCTGGACAACGGCCCGGAGGAGGAGTTCGCCACCGCCCTGGCCCAGGTCGAACGCATCGCCCGGCTTCGCCTCAATGATCTGTTGGGCCTCGCTGACCTGTTGGGCAAGGATATGATCCCATGACGGAGTTCGGCGCGGACCTGATGGCGCGGCTGGACGCATTCGCCGGCTTCACGGAGGAAACGGGCGCCCTGACCCGCCTGTTCCTGACGCCCCAGCACCGGGTCGCCGCGGACTGGCTGATGGAATTGATGGGCAAGGCCGGGATGAGCGCCCGGCTGGACCCGGCGGGCACGGTGGTGGGCCGCTACGAAGGGACCGTGCCGGACGCGCCGGCCCTGCTGATCGGCTCCCACATCGACACGGTGCGCAACGCCGGCAAGTATGACGGGAACCTGGGCGTTCTGGCCGCCGTCGCGGCGGTGGCGGAGCTGGACCGGCAGGGCGAGCGCCTGCCCTTCGCCATCGAGGTGCTGGGCTTCGGCGACGAGGAGGGCGTGCGCTTTCCCCTGACCCTGACCGGCAGCCGCGCCGTGGCGGGACGCTTCGACCCGGCGGCGCTGGAGGCGCGCGACCGCGACGGCGTGCGCATGGCCGACGCGCTGCGCGTCTTCGGCGGCGACCCCGACGCCATCGCAGCGGCGGCCCGCAAGCCGGGGCAGGCGCTGGCCTTCCTGGAGGTCCACATCGAACAGGGGCCGGTGCTGGAGGCCGAAGGGTTGCCGGTCGGCATCGTCACGGCGATCAACGGCGCCTCGCGCTTCGCCGTCCGGCTGCGCGGCATGGCGGGCCACGCCGGCACGGTGCCCATGGGGCTGCGCCGCGACGCGCTGGCCGCCGCCGCCGAGATGACGCTGGCGGCGGAGCGGATTGCGGCGGCCTCGACCGCCGGACTGGTGGCGACGGTGGGCCGGATCGAGGCGAAGCCCGGTGCCGTCAACGTCATCCCCGGCGAGGTGGCCCTCACCCTGGACGTCCGCGCCCCGGAGGACGCCGTGCGCCGGGACGCCTGCGCCGCCATCCGCCGCGAATTCCAGGAGATCGCCGCCCGCCGCGGTGTGGACCTGACCGTGGAAACCACCCACGACGCGGCGGCGGCTCCCTGCTCCTCCGGCATCCGGCGGCAGATCGAGGCCGCCGTGGCCCGCGCCGGCATCCGTCCCCTGTCCCTGCCGAGCGGCGCCGGGCACGACGCCATGGCCTTCGCCGGGGTGCTGCCGATGGGCATGCTGTTTGTCCGCTGCAAGGGCGGCATCAGCCACAACCCCGCCGAATCCATCACCGTGGAGGACGCCGACCTGTCGGTGCGCATCCTCCTGGACATCATCCGCCACTTCGAGCACGAGACGCCGACGCCATGACCGACACCGCCCGGCCTGATAACGCCCAACAGGCCATCCGCGCTTTCCTGGAGCAGACCCGCGACGATCAGGTCCGCTTCCTGGCCGAACTGGTCAAGGTGCCCTCCGACAACCCGCCCGGCGACTGCGCCCCCCATGCGGAACGCGCCGCCGAACTGCTGGAGGCCATGGGCCTGACGGTGGAACGGCATCCCGTCCCGGCGGATCTGGTGCGGGCCAACGGCATGGTCACCGCCACCAACCTGATCGTGCGCCGCCGCTTCGGCGACGGGCCGACCGTGGCGCTGAACGCCCATGGCGACGTGGTGCCGCCGGGCGAGGGCTGGACCCGCGACCCCTACGGGGCGGAGGTGGTGGACGGCTGGATGTACGGGCGTGGCGTCGCCGTGTCGAAGTCCGACTTCGTGACCTACACCTATGCCCTTCTGGCCCTGGAGAAGGCGGGACTGGACCGCGGCACGGTGGAACTGCACCTGACCTACGACGAGGAGGCGGGCGGCGAGATCGGGCCGAAATGGCTGCTGGACGAGGGGCTGACCAGGCCCGACTTCGCCATCGCCGCCGGTTTCAGCTACGGCGTCGTCACCGCGCACAACGGCTGCCTGCATCTGGAGGTGGAGGTCACCGGCAAGTCCGCCCACGCCGCCCTGCCGATGACCGGCATCGACGCGCTGGAGGCGACGACGGCCATCCTCAACGCGCTCTATGAGCACCGCAGGGGCTACGCGGACACCGTGTCGGCGGTGGGCGGCATCGGCTCGCCGCAATTGACGGTCGGGCTCATCAAGGGCGGCATCAACACCAACGTCGTCCCCGACCGCGTGACCCTGCGCCTCGACCGCCGCATGATTCCGGAGGAAGCGCCGGAGACGGTGGAGGCGGACGTGCGCGCCGTCATCGCCGATGCGGCCAAGGCGTTTCCGCAGGCCCGCGTGGAGGTCCGCCGCATCCTGCTGGCCCGTCCGCTGACCCCGCTGCCCGGCACCGACCGGCTGGCCGGCATCCTCTGCGCCCACGCCAGCCGCGTGATGGGCGAGCCGGTGGAAACCAAGGGCGTGCCGCTCTACACCGACGCGCGTCACTACTCCGACGCGGGCGTTCCCATCGCCCTGTTCGGCGCCGGTCCCCACACCATCGAGGAGGCCAACGCCCACCGCGCCGACGAGCGCCTGCCGCTGTCCGACCTGTTCAAGGCGACGGAGGTTGTCGCCCTGTCGCTGTTGGATCTGCTGGGCCAGGGCTGAGGGCCCGTTAGGATAAGGACGACCCGCCGGTGATCATCGAGAACGATCTGAAGCTGGACTTCAAGGACGTGCTGATCCGTCCGAAGCGCAGCACCCTGCAAAGCCGCAACGACGTGGACATCGAGCGGACCTTCCGTTTCGTCCACAGCGGTCTGGAATGGACGGGCTTCCCGTTGATCGCGGCGAACATGGATGTGGTCGGCACCATGGCCGTCGCCCGCGCCCTGTCGCGCTTCGGCGCGATGACGGCGCTGCACAAGCATTACCCGGCGGACGCCCTGGTCTCCTTCTTCCGGGACGAGGACACGGCCAACGTCTTCTACTCGCTGGGCACGACGGAGGCCGACTACGACAAGTTCCAGCAGGTGAAGGCCAAGGCCCCCGTGGGCAAGCTCTGCCTGGATGTCGCCAACGGCTACACGGAGCGCTTCGTGCGCTTCATCGGCCGGATGCGGAAGGAGAATCCGGACATTGTCATCATGGCCGGGAACGTGGTGACCGGCGACATGACCGAAGCGCTGCTGCTCGCCGGGGCCGACATCATCAAGGTGGGGATCGGGCCGGGGTCGGTCTGCACCACCCGCAAGATGACCGGTGTCGGCTATCCGCAGCTTTCCGCCATCATCGAATGCGCCGACGCCGCCCATGGGCTGAAGGGGCAGGTCTGCGGGGACGGCGGCTGTACGGTGCCGGGCGACATTTCCAAGGCGTACGGTGCCGGTGCCGATTTCGTGATGCTCGGCGGCATGCTGGCCGGCCACGACGAGTGCGAGGGCGACATCCGCTATGAGGAGCGTGATGGGCGGACGGTGCCGGTGGCGATGACCTTCTATGGCATGTCGTCCGACACGGCGATGCACAAGTACGCGGGCGGCGTCGCCTCCTACCGCGCGTCGGAGGGCAAGACCGTGGAGGTCTCCTACCGCGGCCCGGTGGACGGCACGATGCAGGAGATCATGGGCGGCGTCCGCAGCATGATGACCTATATCGGCGCCACCAGGCTGAAGGAAGTGTCGAAGCGGACCACCTTCGTCCGCGTCGGCGCGCAGGTGAACACCGTCTTCGGGGGGTGATGCGGCGGGGGTACCTCGTAACGGTGCCGCCCTCCCCACCGTCTTCGTCCGGAACCCACCGGCGGATTCCTCCGTTCGCAGACCGTGCGGGCGGGTGGGACGCCGGAAGGTTTGCCCCGCTCGCCCGCTTATGGTGGGACGAGGAAGGCAGACCTTATGCGCAATTTCGACGGGGCCGCTCCGGCCTGCGTGGGACAGGCGGTCTTCGATTACCTGATCGTCGGGGCGGGCTTCGCCGGCAGCGTGCTGGCGGAACGTCTGGCGGCGGGGCTGAACAAGCGGGTGCTGCTGATCGACCGGCGCCCGCACATCGGCGGCAACGCCTACGACCACTATGACGACGCGGGCCTGCTGATCCACCGCTACGGCCCGCACATCTTCCACACCAACTCGCGGCAGGTCGCGGACTATTTGTCCCGCTTCACGAAGTGGCGCCCCTACGAGCACCGGGTGCTGGCGCATGTGGGCGGACAGTTGGTCCCCATCCCGATCAACCGGACCACCGTCAACCGCCTGTACGGGCTGGATCTGGACGAGGCCGGGGTCGCCGCCTTCCTGAAGAGCCGGGCGGAGCCGGTGACCGATGTCCGCACCTCCGAAGACGTGGTGGTCGGCGCGGTGGGGAGGGAACTGTACGAGACGTTCTTCCGCGGCTACACCCGCAAGCAATGGGGCCTCGACCCGTCGGAACTCGACAAGGCGGTGACCGCCCGCGTGCCGACGCGGACCAACGACGACGACCGCTATTTCGGCGACAGCTTCCAGAACATGCCGCTGCACGGCTTCACGCGGATGTTCGAGACCATGCTCGACCACCCGAACATCGCCATCCGCCTGAACGCCGATTTCCGCGACGTGGCGCGCGACGTGCGCTGCCGCAATCTCGTCTACACCGGCCCCATCGACGAGTATTTCGGCCACCGCTTCGGCAAGCTGCCCTACCGCTCCCTGACCTTCCGGCACGAGACGGTGGACCGGGAATGGTTCCAGCCCGTGGCCGTGGTGAACTATCCCGGCGAGGACGTGCCGCACACCCGCATCACCGAGTACAAGCACCTGACCGGGCAGCGGCATCCGCGAACCAGCCTGACTTGGGAATACCCGTCGGCGGAGGGCGATCCCTACTACCCGATCCCCCGTCCGGAGAACGCGGCCCTGTACCGCAAGTACCAGGAATTGGCCGACGCCACGCCGAACGTCCATTTCGTCGGGCGGCTGGCGACCTATCGTTACTACAACATGGATCAGGTGGTGGCGCAGGCGCTGGCGCTCTACACCCGCATCGCCAAGGCCGAAGGCGCCGTGGCGGAAGGGGCGCGGGGCATCTCCGGAATCGGTGCCGCCCCGTCGCCCGCTGCTCCGGCACACAGCAGGAGGGAAACATCATGAGAGCGTTCGGACTCGCCCTGGCCGCTGCCGTCGTCCTCGCCATCGGCGCCAGCATCTTTCTGGAAGGCACTCTGAGCCGCAGCGCCGATCAGACCTTCGCCACCTCCTCGGTCCGGCTGAGCGAGGACAACACCGTGCGTTATCGGGACTTCATGGGGCCCCCGGCGGAATGACGATCGTGATTCCGCGGTTCAAGCCGTCTCCGGAAGGGGAGAGGACAGGGCGTGTTTGGCCGCCTTGGCTGGTTCAGGCCGCGTCCTTCACCACCTCCAGAACCATGGCGATTTCGTCGATGACGTTGTTCTGGCTTTCCATCGCCTCCATCACGTCCTGGTTCGTGACCTCCCCGGCCACCAGCTTGCGCTGCCACCGCAGGGTCGGGGAGTAGGCGATCGACAGGATGCGGAAATCGACGTTCAGATGCATGGCCAGCCGGGTGTTGGGCCAGCCGCGCTCGATGAAATTCCGGTTCTCTTCCTTTGAGAACAGGGTCATCACGTTGGGCGTGATCGGGCGGACGTGGGTCGGGTCGCCGAGGTAGCCGTCGCTGCGCGGGTGCGGCACCTTGATGGTGATCCGTGCGCCGTGCCGGCAGACGCGGTACAACTCCTTCATGATGCTCAGGAATCCCTCGGTCGTCTGGCCCATATGTTCCAGCGCGTGGATGAGCTGGACATCGGCGACGCCGTTCTCCTCGAACGGCCAGGGCACGACCTCCAGATCCGCCACGATGTCCGGCCCGAAGGTGCCGTACTTGTCCACATTCACATAGCCGGGAAGCCGCGTGTCCCCACAGCCGAGATTGAGCTTCAGTTCAGACATCAGGTGCGTTTCCAGCCAGCCATGTCGTTGCCGGCGCGATCTTACACCTCCCGCCGCGGCAGAGACAGGGCGGCCATCGTCAGAACCGGCGGGGAAGCTTCAATCCCCTCCTGTCTCCGGAAAAGAGATTTGCCGGAGCCCACTCCGCCGGTTCACTCCGCCGGGTGGTGGCTGAACCGCTCGTCCCCGTTGGTGCGGGCGGTGCGGAGCTGCTCCTCGTACCAACGGCGGTGATGATCCTTGGCCCAGTTCTCGTCCACCACCCCGCGGCCCATGGCGTCGAAGGCGCCTTCCATGCCGATGGTGCCGATGTAGATGTGGCCGATGATGACCGCGATCATCAGCGCGGCCACCACCCCGTGCACCCCTTGCAGGATCTGCATGCCGCTGATTCCGGCGACGGCGAAGGGCACCATCAGCAGAAAGCCGCTGACCGCCAGCGCCGACCCGCCGAACACCACTGCCCAGAACATGCCCTTCTGACCGGCGTTGAAACGCCCGGCCTCCGGATGCTCGCCGGACTTGTTCAGGATGCCGCCCATGGTCTTCAGCCAGACGAGGTCGGCCTTTTCCGGGATGTTGTCGCGCACCCACAGCACGAAGGCCAGCGCCAGCCCGATGATGAAGGGCACGCTGAAGAAATTGTGCAGATACTTGCCGGCTTCGGCCAGCATCGTGAAGTTCGGGTGGCCGATCAGCGGGATCAGCAGCGGTCGTCCGAAGGTCAGAACCAGCCCCGTCACCGCCAGGATGAGGAAACTGATCGCGGTCGTCCAATGGGCGAAGCGATCCATGCCGTCGAAGCGCAGCACCCACCGCCCGGACCGCCCATCGTGGATGCGGATGGTGCCCCGGATCATGTAGAAGACGGCCAGCGCCGCGATCGTGCCCAGCGTCAGAACGCCCGCGATGATCTGCAGCCAGACCATGCGGAACTCGCGCCATTCCCGCCCCTCCGGCTGGACCAGGACGTCGAGCCTGGTGTCGGGGATGCTGATCCGTCCGGTGATCTGCCCGTCCGGCGTCTGGTAGAGCTGCACCTCGTCCGTCGACGTGGGCGAGTTCGGCCCCGGCATCTGGTAGAGCTGCGCCTGCACCGCCGGAGCGGCGAGCAGCAGAACGGACAGGAGCAGCAGGGGGCGCAGGAGCTTCGTCATGTCGCGTCCCTCCCTTGGGAGTTGCCGCCCGGACCGAAGGCGCCGCCCCGGTCGTCGCGCCCATAGGCGGTGGTCCAGCCCCAGGCGCCGGAACCGTAGCCGCGGCGCACCGTCCGCTCCTTGTAGATGTCGGCCAGCACCTCGCCGTCCCCGGCCATCAGGGCGCGGGTGGAGCACATCTCCGCGCACAGCGGCAGCTTCCCCTCCGACAGGCGGTTGGAGCCGTACTTCTGGTACTCCTCCAGGACGTTTTCCGTGTCCGGACCGCCGGCGCAGAAGGTGCATTTGTCCATCTTGCCGCGCCCGCCGAAGTTGGTCGTCCGCGGGTACTGCGGCGCGCCGAAGGGGCAGGCGTAGAAGCAATAGCCGCAGCCGATGCACAAATCCTTGGAGTGCAGCACCACCCCGTCCTCGGTCTGGTAGAAGCAGTCCACCGGGCAGACCGCGGCGCAGGGCGGGTCGGTGCAGTGCATGCAGGCCATGGAGATCGACCGCTCGCCCGGCACGCCGTCCCTCAGCGTGATGACGCGGCGGCGGTTGATGCCCCAGGGGATTTCATGCTCGTTCTTGCAGGCGGTGACGCAGGCGTTGCATTCGATGCAGCGTTCCGCGTCGCACAGGAATTTCATGCGGGGCATGGTCTTCTGTCCTCCTTGCGGCGCGTCAGGCCGGTTCGACGCGGCAAAGCGTCACCTTGGTTTCCTGCATGAAGGTCATGGGGTCGTAGCCGTAGGTCGTCACGCCGTTGGCCGGTTCGCCCAGCACGATGGGGTCGGTGTTCGGCGGGTAGTTCTCCCGCAGGCTGCCGCCCTGCCAATAGCCGGCGAAGTGGAAGGGCATGAAGACGGTGCCGACGCCGACGCGCTCGGTCACCAGCGCCCGCACCCGAGCCTTCGAACCGTATTCCGGCCCATGGACCCAGACCATGCCGCCGTCGCGGATGCCCAGGCGCTCGGCGTCCTTCGGGTTGATCTCCGCGAACATGGATTGCTGCAACTCGGCCAGCCAGGGGTTGGACCGGGTTTCCTCGCCGCCACCCTCATACTCGACCAGCCGTCCGGAGGTCAGGACGAAGGGGAAGCGCTGGCTCACGTCGTTGTCCGTCACCTTGAACTGGAGCGAGCGGGCCAGTTGCGGCAGGCGGTAGTCGCGCCGGTCCTCGATGGCCGGGAACTCCTTCACCAGCTCGGGCCGCGGGGAGAAGATCGGTTCGCGGTGGATCGGCACCGGATCGGGCAGGTTCCAGGCGACGGCGCGCGCCTTGGCGTTGCCGTGCGGCACGCAGCCGTGCTTCAGCGCGACGCGGATGATGCCCATGGACAGGTCGGTCTGCCAGCTCACCTCGTCCACCTTGTCGCCGCCGATGGCCTGGATGACGCGCATCTCCTCCGCCGTCAGGTCCTTGTCCCAGCCCAGCTTCCTCAGCATCGCCATGGTGAATTCGGGATAGCCGTCTTCGATCTCCGATCCCTTCGAGTAGGAACCGTCGGCGAGCAGGCTGACGCCGTTGCGCTCCACCCCGAAGCGGGCGCGGAAGACGCCGCCGCCCTCCATCACGGGCTTGGAGGTGTCGTAGAGGACGGCGCAACCCGGATGGCGAAGCTCCGGCTGTCCCCAGCATGGCCAGGGCAGGCCGTAATATTCCCCCTTCAGCGGGCCGCGGGTCGCCTGCATGGTGATCTTGTCGAAATCAGCCTGATGCTTCATGTGCATCTTCAGCCGTTCCGGCGACTGGCCGGTGTAGCCGGTGGACAGGCAGCCGCGGTTGATCTCCCGCAGGATGTCCTCCGGCACGGGGCGGGTGTCCTCCACCGTGATGTGCTTGAACATCTCGTCGGCGAAGCCGAACTTGCGGGCCAGCAGATAGATGATGGTGTAGTCATCCTTGGACTCGAAGATCGGCTCCACCATCTTCTCGCCCCACTGCATCGACCGGTTGGAGCAGGTGCGCGAGCCGTCCGTCTCGAACTGGGTGCAGGCCGGCAGGATGTAGGTGCCGTTCTTCCGCTCCTTGAAGGCGGCGAAGCTGGTCGGGTGCGGGTCTGCGATGACGAGAAGGGAAAGCTGCTCCAGCCCCTTCAGCATATCGGGCATGCGGGTGACGGTGTTGCCGCCATGGCCGAAGACGACCATCGCCTTCAGCGGCGACGGCTGGTCGATCTCCTCCGGCTTGTAGGTGACGCCGTCGAACCAGCGGGTGGTCGGGATGCCCTTGGCCTCCATCAGCGCCTTGGAGGCGAAGCGGCCCTTCATCCACTCGTAATCCACGTCCCAGACGCGGCAGAAGTGCTTCCACGCCCCTTCCGCCAGCCCGTAATAGGAGGGCAGGGTGGACACGTCGAGCCCGAAGTCGGTGGCCCCCTGCACGTTGCAGTGGCCGCGGTAGATGTTGGCCCCGCCGCCGGCCACTCCGATGTTGCCCAGCGCCAGTTGCAGGATCGACAGGGCGCGGACGTTGGCGGTGCCGGTGGTCTTCTGGGTGATGCCCATGCACCAGATGACCGTGGACGGGCGGTTCTTCGCCAGCGCCTCCGCCACGCGGTAGAGCTGTTCTCCGGGCACGCCGCTGACCTGCTCCACGGTGGCGGGGTCCCACTTCTTCACCTCGGCACGGATCTCGTCCATGCCGTAGACGCGCTGGCGGATGTACTCCTTGTCCTCCCAGCCGTTTTCGAAGATGTGCCACAGGATGCCCCAGGTGACCGGAATGTCGGTGCCGGCGCGGATGCGGACATATTCGGTGGCGTGGGCGGCGGTGCGGGTGAAGCGCGGGTCGATGACGATGAAGGGCGCGTGATTGCGCTCCTTTCCGCGCAGCATGTGGGGGAGCGAGAGGGGGTGCGCCTCCGCCGGGTTGCCGCCGATGATCAGCAGCGCCTTGGAATTCTGGATGTCGTTGTAGCTGTTGGTCATGGCGCCGTAGCCCCAGGTGTTCGCCACCCCGGCGACCGTGGTGCTGTGGCAGATGCGCGCCTGATGATCGACGTTGTTGGTCCCCCAGAAGGCCGCCAGCTTGCGGTAGAGGTAGGCGCCCTCGTTGGAGAATTTGGCCGAACCCAGCCAGAAGGTGGCGTCCGGCCCGGACTGCTCGCGGATCTCCAGCAGCCTGTTCCCGATCTCCTCGACGGCCTGATCCCAGGAGATGCGCTGCCATTGGCCGTCCACCAGCTTCATCGGGTATTTCACCCGGCGCTCGCCCTTGGTCAGTTCGCGGACGGAGGCGCCCTTCGCGCAATGGCCGCCCTGGTTGATCGGGCTTTCCCAGCCCGGCTCCTGCGCGGTCCAGACGCCGTTCTGTATCTCCGCGATCACGGTGCAGCCGACGGAGCAGTGGGTGCAGATGTTCTTGCGGGTGACGACCTTCACATCGGGCAGGATCGGCCCGGCTTCCGCCTTCCGGATCATCGCGGCGGGCAGCGCGCTCAGCGCCGCCATGCCCCCGGCGGCGAGGCCGGAGGTCTTCAGGAAGCCGCGGCGGTCCACGGTTCCCCCCAGCCCGGCGGCACCCGCCGACAGGCCGTTCATGCGGCGGGCGAGGGAGGCGCGGGTGGCGGCGGTTCCGGCGTTGCGCTTCACGAGCATGGGAGGCCCCCCAGAATCGAAGTCCAGTCGAAGTCCAGTCGAAGTCCAATCAAGGTCGTGGTCAGAGCCGGTTCAGCGCGTAGAAGCGCTCGACGTATGGGGTGTCGCGGTAGCGGGCCTTCAACCGTCTGGGGTGCGACTCCTCCGCCTCCGCCGGGGCGGCGCGCAAGGTGGCGGCCGCCACGGCGGCGCCTGCGGCACCCAGGCCGAGGCCCTTCAGCAGGCTGCGGCGTTGGAGGCCCGTCTTGCCGGCCTTGGAATTCTCGTCACGGTGCATGGATGGTGCCCTCCCGCTAAGCAGGTTTCTCCAGATCGGGCCACAGGCCCGGCCTGGAGAAACCTGCGGACTCTATGGTTTTGCAGGTTTTCCGAGCCCGCCCATGTGTGGGCGGAGTTCGGAAAACCTGCTTAGTCCTGTCCGCGGACCGCGCCCTGCCGGACGTGCTCGATCATCGCGAAGGCGTTCGTCTCGATGTCCAGGAACAGCCGCCCGAAGGTACCCACGGGCCGGTACAGTTCCGCCGCCTTGGCCTCCTCCAGGTCCGCGAAGAAGCGGGGTGCCCAGGGGGCGAGGTGGCGGTCGAAGAAGCGTTTCTGGTGTGGCAGGTCCAGAGCTTCCCCGTCCTCCGCGCCGATCGTGCCGGCGGCCAGCCCGCCCATGATCTCGGCAATGGCGGCGATGTGGTCTTCCGGTTCGCTGACGCCGGGGGCGCGCTCGATGCCGAGTTCCTGCATGTCCTCGCGCAGCCGGGCCAGCGGGCGGTCGATCAGGAATCCGGTGCGGTAGTAGGAGGCGAAGGGAACCAGTTCGCCCCGCGTCACGCCGATGAACAGTTCGTGGTATTCGCGCTCGGCCCGGCGTTCGCCGTCCGGATCGCCGGAGAGGGCGCGGGCACGCGCGGCCAGATCGGCGATGGCGCGGCCCAGGGGAGAGCCGTCCCCCGCCAGCGCGCCGACCGTGCCCAGCAACGCGCGTGTTGGCGGGCGCGCCAAAAAATGGGCCAGCAGGCCGTATGCCCGCGCCCGCAGCATATCCGCGTCGTCGATGATGGCCGATGCCGCCATGCCCTTGCCCCGCTTCGCCTTCCCGGTGGCCGGTTATGATCCGGCTCCTGAGGGGACAACAGCGACGGTGCCCAAATGTTACGCAGTTGGCTGTTGCGCAGTCGGCGCTTACGTCGGGCCTCCGTCCTCCGGTTCGTCCCCCGGTTCCGCTTCGGCGGCCGGAATGCCCTCCAGCGGCGTTGTTGCCCCCTCGTCCGGCGTCTCTTCGGCGGGAGGCTTTTCGGCAGGCGGCTTTTCGTCGATGCCGATGCGGTCCAGCAGATCGGCGATGCGGTCGGTGGGCAGCAGCCGGCCATAGCCGGGGGCGTTGCAGTCCCAGTCATATTCGGCGAAGCCGCGGAAGCCCGCGATGACCGGATCGCTGGTCCAGGCTTTGCGCAGGGCGAGCCGCCGCAGTTCCTGCGGGACGTTGCCGGCGAGGAAGGCGGTGTAGTCGCTGTCCGCACCCAAGCTGTCCACCGGCGGCAGGCTCTCCGGATCGAAGGGCTCCGGGGGAGGGGCGGCGGCTTCCGCTTTTGCTTCCGCCTCCTCTGCCCGCGGCGAGGGTGTTTCGGCGGGGGCTTCCCGCGCCTCCCGCTTGCGGCGGGACCAGCGGGACAGGAAGCCTTCGGACCCGTCATCCATGGCCGTTTCATCCATGGCCGTTGCCCTTTGCGTGCTGGGCGACGGGGGCGCGGCGGGCCAGGGCTTCCGGGTCGGCGCGGTCGCGGCGGCGCTTGTAGAAGGGGCGGTCGGCGTGGTTGCGGGCCACGAAATCCCGAAGCCATCCGGCCAGATCGGGAGGCAGGGGGATCGCTTCGATCAGGTCGTCGCCCGCGTCGGAATGGGCGTCAACCTCGCCGGGATCGACGGTGGCGGCCAGCAGCCGCAGCCCCGGCTCCTCCGCGCAGCGGCGCAGGATGACGTAGAGCATCGGACGGCCGCCCTTGAGATTCTCCGCGTAATTCTCCGTTTCCCCCGGATACAGCACGATCTCCGTGGTGCCCGCGTAATAGCCGGTGCGTTCCCCGTCCTGCGCCAGCACCGTCCAGGGCGCGCGGTCGGGCAAGGGCGGCAGGGCGCCGGTCACGCGCCAGCGCGCGTCCACCCACGGATTGTCGATGCGCTGGCGCTCCGCCGTGATGCCGACGCCGCGCCGCTCGGCCTGTCCGGTCATGACCGCACCTCCTTCCCAGCCGGCTTCCCCACCGGCAGGAGCCGCTTTTCCCAGACCTGCAACACCGGCTCGAAGCCCGCCTCCATCCACAGGTCGATCCAGGTCAGGAAATGGCGGGTGAAGCTCTCCAGCACCTCCATGGCGTCGGTTTCGCCGAAGCCTTCCTCGCGCAGGGCCGAGCGGTCGGGGTGGCGTCCGGGGTCGGGATCGTCCGGATCGCCTAGAACCTCCAGTTCCGCGCCGACCACGGCCCAATCCGGAATCCCGTCCTCCGCGCCGGGGCCGAGGGCGGCCGTCACCCCGCCGACCAGCGCGCCGTTCAGCATCAGGCGGCCCGCGCCGTCGAACCGTATGCTCTGGCGGGGCGGCCCCAGCGCCTCCAGCGCCTCGGCCAGCGCGACCAGGGTGACGGCGACCAGACCGCTGTCGGCGTCGGAGCGGTCGGGGGCCAGCACAAACGCCACATCCAGCCGGTCGCGCCGATTGGCGTGGACGAGCGTGCCGGGCTCCGCCCCCTCCGCCGCGAAGCGGCAGGCGGTGGCGAAGGGGCCGTCCGCCTCGGCGGGCCAGGGGCGGAAGACGGGGGGCAGAATCAGGGTGTCGGTCGGGTCCATGCCCTTGATAACGCGGAAACGGGAGGCTTGGTGCCCGCGCCTGTTGGGAGAGGACGGCCTTTTGCCCCTCACCCGAAGGAGTCCGCCGCCTTGCTCGCCGCCTTCATTTCCGCCGGTCTGCTGGCCGGGTTTCTGATGACCGGCAACGTCATCGCCCAGGAAACCACCAAGGAGTCGCTGTCCAACGACACCCAGGTGCAGAAAAGCCAGGAGCCACCCCCCAACGAACAGGGAGTCCGCACGCCCAAACCCACCACCAGCGGCGACACCCAGGGGAGCGAGTTGCAGCAGGCCCTGGCCGACGTGCGCCGGGCGCCGCCGGACCTTCAGGGCAACCCGGTGCCGCGCCCGAACCAGTGGGCCAGCGAACCCGACCAGCCGAACGAGCCGACCCGCTCCGAAGACCCGTCCGACCTGACCAGCCAGGAGGCGAAGTAGGCCAGGACGCGAAGTATGGAGGTCTACGAACGATTCGGGATGGCGCGTCCTTTTCCCCTTGATATGCTCCAATCGAGTATTTATGGTTTTGCTCGCAGTGAGCATTAAAGGAATGTGCCATGCGCGATACCACCGGTCTAGCCTACACGCCCGCCATCGCCGCGGCGACGCAGCCGATCTACGAGCGTGTGAAGCGCGTGATCCCCGCCGTCGAATGGCCGTTCCATGCCCCGCTGGTGCACGAGATCAACCGCCTGAAGCGGGAACGCAACGCGGTGATCCTCGCCCACAATTACCAGACGCCGGAAATCTTCCACGGCGTGGCCGACATCGTGGGCGACAGTCTGGCGCTGGCCGCCAAGGCGACGCAGACCGACGCCGACGTGATCGTTCTGGCCGGCGTGCATTTCATGGCGGAGACCGCGAAGCTGCTGAACCCGGCCAAGACGGTGCTGATCCCCGACACGGGGGCCGGCTGCTCGCTGGCGGAATCGATCACCGCCGCCGACGTGCGGCTGCTGCGCGAGCGCTATCCGGGCGTGCCGGTGGTCGCCTATGTCAACACCTCGGCGGACGTGAAGGCGGAGGTGGACATCTGCTGCACCTCCGGCAACGCGGTGGAGGTGGTGGAATCGCTGGGCGCGCCGCGCGTCATCATGCTGCCCGACGAGTATCTGGCGAAATACGTCGCCACCCAGACCAGCGTCGAGATCGTCGCCTGGAAGGGCCATTGCGAGGTGCACGAGCGCTTCACCGGCGACGAGATCCGCGACTTCCGCGGGCGGTTCGACGATCTGGTCGTCATCGCCCATCCCGAATGCCCGCCCGACGTGCTGGAGGCCGCCGACTTCGTGGGCTCCACCGCGCGCATGGTCGATTTCGTGGCGGACCGCCGCCCGCCGCGGGTGTTGATGGTCACCGAATGCTCGATGAGCGACAACGTGGCCGCCGCCTCGCCGGAGACGGAGTTCGTGCGGCCCTGCAACCTGTGCCCGCACATGAAGAAGATTACGCTTGCGAACATCCTGGACAGCCTGCGCACGCTGGAGCCGCGGGTGACCATCGCGCCGGAGGTGACCGACCGCGCCCGCCGCTCCGTTGAGCGGATGCTCGCCGTCAAGCCGCGCTGACCAAATCCCCTCTCCGGGAGGCTTCCCATGGTCACCCCCTACACGGTCCGCGATTCGGCGGTGGTCGTCATCGGCTCCGGTCTCGCCGGGCTGACCGCCGCACTGCATCTGGCGCCGCGCCCCGTCACGCTGCTGACCAAGACGCCGGACCTGCCGGGCGGGTCCAGCAACCACGCGCAGGGCGGCATCGCCGCCGCCATCGGTCCTGGCGACGGGCCGGAGGCGCACGCCGCCGACACGGTGGCGGCAGGGGCCGGTTTCGTGGACGCGGGCCGCGCCCTGCTGCTGACCCGCGAAGGCGCGGAGCGGGTGCGGGCGATGCTCATCGCCGGTCTGCCCTTCGACCGCGACGCCGACGGCACCCCCCTGCTGGGGCGGGAGGCGGCGCACGGGGCCGCGCGCATCGTCCATGCCGGCGGTGACGCCACGGGCGCGACGCTGGTGGCGGCGCTGGCGGTGCGTGTGCGCGCCACCCCGTCCATCCATGTGGAAACCGGCGCCTTCGCCGTCGATCTGGCGGTGCGCAACGGGCGGGTCTGCGGCGTGCTGGCCAGCCATTCCGGAGGCTGGGTGTTCCACCGCGCGCCGCGCGTGGTGCTGGCGACCGGCGGAACCGGCGGCGCCTATGCCCGCACCACCAACCCGCCGGAAGCGACCGGCGACGGGCTGGCGCTGGCCGCGCGGGCCGGGGCGCTGCTCGCCGACGTGGAGTTCGTGCAGTTCCACCCCACGGCGCTCGCCGTCGAGGCCGATCCCGCCCCCCTGCTGACCGAGCCGCTGCGCGGCGCCGGGGCGGTGCTGCTCGACCGCCGCGGGACCCGCTTCATGACGGCGGAACATCCGCTGGCCGAACTGGCCCCGCGCGACGTGGTGGCCCGCGCCATCGGCGCCCGCGTGGCGGCGGGGGAGCCGGTGCTGCTCGACCTGCGCCCGGCGCTGGCCGCCCGGCCCGACGGCTTCCCCACCGTTCTGGCGCTCTGCGCCGCCCACGGTCTGGACCCCCGGCGGGAGCCGGTGCCGGTCGCCCCGGCGGCGCACTACCACATGGGCGGGGTGGTCACCGATTCCGCCGGGCGGACCAGCCTGGACGGGCTGTGGGCCTGCGGCGAGGTGGCCTGCACCGGGGTCCACGGCGCCAACCGGCTGGCCAGCAACTCGCTGCTGGAAGCGCTGGTGTTCGGGGCGCGGGTCGCCCGCGACGTGGCCGGGCGGGATTTGCCGCCCCTGCCGCCCTTCGCTCTTCCGGAGGCCCCCGCCGTGGCCGGGGAGGTCGGGGCCGGGCTGCTCGACGCCATCGCGGACGAATCGCGCCGCACGCTCTACCAGGGCGCCGGGCTGGTGCGCGACGGGGTGGGTCTGCTGGCCGCCCGGCGGAAGCTGGACCGGCTGGCGGTGGCGCTCGACGCGCTGCGCGACGGTGGCACGGCGGACCTCGCCGCCGTCCGCCGCTGGGGCGAGGCGCGCAACCGACTGCTGGCCGGGCGGCTGATCGTCCATGCCGCGCTGAACCGCAGCGAAAGCCGCGGGGCGCATTTCCGCACCGACTTCCCGCAGGAAGACCCGGCGGCGCAGCGCCACCGCTTTACCCTCAACGATCTGGCCGGCGCCGCCGGTCCCCTTTCCGGAGATGCCGCATGCTCCACCCTCTGACCTTCGAGCCGATCGTCCGCGCCGCCCTGGCGGAGGATCTCGGGCGGGCCGGCGACATCACGACGGACAGCATCGTCCCGGCGGACGCCGTGGCGACGGCGCGGCTGGCCGCTCGCAAGGACGGGCGCGTCGCCGGGCTGGAGGTCGCCCTGTCCGCCTTCCGCATCCTCGACCCGGCGGCGGAACTGCGGGTGGAGCATGGCGACGGCAGCGACGTGGCCCCCGGCGCCACCATCGCCACCGTGACGGCCCGCGCCCGCGCCCTGCTGACGGCGGAGCGCACGGCGCTGAACATCCTGGGCCGCCTGTCCGGCATCGCCACAGCCACCCGCGCGCTGGTCCGCGCGGTGGAGGGCACCCGCACCCGCATCGTCTGCACCCGCAAGACCACTCCCGGCCTGCGCGTCCTGGAGAAGCACGCGGTGCGGCTGGGCGGCGGCTTCAACCACCGCTTCGGGTTGGACGACGCGGTTCTGGTCAAGGACAACCACATCGCCGTGGCCGGCGGCATCCGCCCGGCGGTGGAGCGCGTCCGCGCCGCCATCGGCCACATGGTCAAGGTGGAGGTCGAGGTGGATACGCTGGCGCAGTTGGAGGAATTGCTGACCCTGCCGGTCGATGTCGTCCTGCTCGACAACATGGACCCGGAGACGCTGCGCCGCGCCGTCGCCATGGTGGATGGCCGCATGGTGACGGAGGCGTCCGGCAACGTCACCCTGTCCACCGTGCGGGCCATCGCGGAGTCGGGCGTGGACATGATCTCCGTCGGCTGGCTGACCCACAGCGCGCCGAATCTGGACATCGGCTTGGATATGTAAGGACACGAAGCCCCTCGACAGGCACGCGGGCATGGCCGATCCTTCCGCGTGACGAATTGTGCGCGGGGAGAAGTCATGCCGCTCGACCACCGGGAGTCGCTGTTCCGCCGGATCGCGGGGCGGCGGGATGATCTCGTCGCCCTGACCCGCGACCTGATCCGCATCCCCACCGTCAACCCGCCCGGCGACGTCTACACCGACTGTGCGGAGTTCCTCGGGCGGCGGCTGGCCGCGCGCGGCTTCCGGGTGGAGTATGTGCGGGCGGAGGGGGCGCCGGGCGACAGCGACCGCTACCCCCGCACCAACGTCGTCGCCCGGATCGAAGGGCGGGAGCCCGGTCCCTGCGTGCATTTCAACGGCCACATCGACGTGGTGCCCGCCGGACAGGGCTGGACCGTCGATCCCTTCGAAGGGGTGGTGAAGGACGGGCGCGTCTATGGCCGCGGCGCCTGCGACATGAAGGGCGGGATCGCCGCCTCCATCATCGCCGTCGAAGCGATCCTGGAGGAGGGCATCCCCTTTCCCGGCGCGCTGGAGATCTCCGGCACGGTGGACGAGGAGTCCGGCGGCTATGGCGGGGTCGGGCATCTGGCAAAACTCGGCTACTTCTCCCGCCCGCGGGTGGATCACGTCATCATCCCGGAGCCGCTGAACGTGGACCGGGTGTGCATCGGCCATCGCGGCGTCTGGTGGGCGGAGATCGAGACGAAGGGCCGCGTCGCCCATGGCTCCATGCCCTTCCTCGGCAACTGCGCGGTGCGCCATATGGGGGCGGTGCTGCACCGGATCGAGACGGAGCTGATCCCCCGGCTGGCCGCCAAGCGCACCGCCATGCCGGTGGTGCCGGAGGGGGCGCGCCAGTCCACCCTGAACGTCAACGCCATCCACGGCGGCCAGCCGGAGGAACATGGCGGGCTGCCCAGCCCGATGGTGCCCGACCGCTGCCGCATGGTCATCGACCGCCGCTACCTGATCGAGGAGGACCCGGAGGAGGTGAAGGCGGAGATCACCGGCATCCTGGAGGATTTGCGGCGCGACCGCCCCGGCTTCGATTACGAGCTGCGGGAGGTGCTGGCCTTCCTGCCCACCCTGACCGACGCGGACGCGCCGGTGGTGCGGGCGGTCGGTGCCGCCATCGAAACGGTGCTGGGCCGCCCGGCGGCGCAGGTCGTCTCCCCCGGCACCTACGACCAGAAGCACATCGCGCGGGTCGGGCATCTGAAGGACTGCATCGCCTACGGCCCCGGCATCCTCGACCTCGCCCACCAGCCGGACGAGTATGTGGACATCGACGACATGATCCATTCCGCGCAGGTCATGGCGATGGCCGCCCTGTCGCTGCTGCGGCGGGAGGTGTAGGCGGGAAAACGCCGCTCACGCCTCCGTTTCGAGCCGGGTGAAGCGAACGGTCAGGATCGCCCGCATCAGCAGCCGGCCGTCCCCGGTCTTGTCCACCACCGTCAACATCTGCGCGGCGGGCGGGCCGAGCGGCAGGACCATCCGTCCGCCGGGCTTCAACTGTTCGGCCAGGGCGGGCGGGATGCGGTCGGCGGCGGCGGTGACCATGATGCGGTCGAAGGGCGCGTGCTCCTTCCAGCCGCGCGATCCGTCGCCCGTCCGGATGCCGACGTTGACATAGCCGAGTTCGCGCAGCCGCACGTCGGCGGCGGCGGCGAATTCCTCCACCACCTCCACGCTCCACAGGCGATGCACCAGTTCGGCCAGCACCGCCGCCTGATAGCCGAGGCCCGTCCCGATCTCCAGCACCGTCTCCCCGCCCTTCAGATTCAGCAGGTCGGTCATCAGCGCCACCAGAAAGGGCTGGGAGATGGTTTTGTCGAAGCCGATGGGCAGCGGCATGTTGTGGTAGGCATAGGGGGCGAGTTGCTCCGGCACGAAGCGGTGGCGGGGCACCTTCCGCATCGCCGCCATGACGCGCCCGTCCAGCGCCGTCTTGCCGATCTCTTCGGATGCCAGTTCGGCCTGGATGGCGATCACCTCCGCCATGTGGCGGCGCAGGGTCGCGTAATGCTCGTCGGTCATGTCCTTCACGGGACGTCCTCCCCGCTTGCCGTCAGCGTGCCATCAGGGAACATGTTGGTGCAATCCGCGCCGCGGTCCATTGCAAGGAAGAGAGCGCCGGAAGCAGAGAGGACCGTCGTCCTTGACGGGCGGGGGCTGGTCCCTTAGCCTGCGAAACGTTCCCTGGGGGGCCTCGCTAGGAGGCTGAGACTCCGCCCGTCCGGCGCTTCCGCCCGGACAACGCGGTGACCCATCGAACCTGATCCGGGTCATGCCGGCGTAGGGACGGGACTTAAGGGCGGTTTCCGCACCCCCACTCCATCCAGACACCGATGGTCCGGCAAACTGATTGTTTGTGCCGCGAAAGGTGTGTCCGGACGTGACCGAAGCCCGACTCGTCGAAGAACTGCTGGCCTTCATCGCCGCCGGTGACGCGGACGAGGAGGCGTTCAACCGCATGGCGCTGGCCGTCTTCGCCCACCAGTTCGAGAACAACGCCCCCTACCGCCGCTTCGCCACCCAGCGCGCGCGGACCCTGCGAACGGTCAGGAACTGGCGCGACGTGCCCGCCGTGCCGATCAGTGCCTTCAAGGACCTGACGCTGAGCTGCCGCCCGCCGGAGGAGTGCCCGCATGTCTTCATGACCAGCGGCACCACCAAGGGGGTGCGGGGCAAGAGCCACCATCCCACGCTGGCGGTCTACGACCGCTCAATGACCGTCAATTTCCGCCGCCGCTTTATGGGGGAACATGAGCGGCTGCGCATGGGCATCCTGTTCCCGACGGAGCAGGCGATGCCCAACTCCTCGCTCGCCCATTATCTGGCGCTGGCGCGGAGCGAATTCGGGACGGCGGACAGCCGGTATCTCATCTCCGACGCCGGGCTGGACGTGGACGGGGCCATCGCGGACCTGTCCCACGCGGAGCGGAGCGGCGAACCCTACGCCCTGCTGGGGGCGAGCTTCAGCGTCGTGCATCTGATGGACGCGCTGGCGGAGCGGGGGCGGCGCTTCGCCCTGCCGGCGGGCAGCCGCATCCTCGACACCGGCGGCTTCAAGGGCCAGTCGCGGGAGATGGCGGCGGAGGAGTTCTACGGGCGCCTGTCCGCCACCTTCGGCGTGCCGCGCCGCTTGTGCATCAACATGTACGGCATGACGGAGCTGAGCACCCAATTCTACGACGACGGCAACGAGGCGTGCCCGTCGGTGAAGTCCGGCCCGCATTGGATACGCAGCCGGGTCGTCAACCCGCTGACCGGACAGGAGGTGCCGCGCGGCAGCGTCGGCGTTCTGGTGCACCATGACTTGGCCCATTTCAACTGCGCCTCCGCCATCCTGACGGAGGATGCGGGCGTGGAGGTGGAGGGCGGCTTCCAGCTTCTGGGCCGGGCCGACGGGGCGGACGCCAAGGGCTGCTCCATGGCGGTCGAGGACTTCCTCAAAGCGGCGCGGGCTCCATGACCATGGCCGTGATGGAGCGGGCGGGGCATCTGCCGGGGCTGTCCGCCGACGCGGTGGAGTGGCGGACGCTGACCTTCCGGCGCGGAGCCGATGCGCTCGACGTGGCGGTCCCGGTGCTGACCGAGGCGCAGATCGCCGAACTTGCAACGCGCGTGCGGACCAACGCGCGGACCTGCCTGAAAAGCCGGACGGTCGCGGAGATCGCCGCCACCGTCGACCGCGCCGTCGCCAGGCTGCTCGACCGCGACGACCCGTGGCGGCGGAAGGCGGAACGGCTGCTGCCGCTGGTCACCGGCTACGACGCGGAGATGGTGCGGCTGGGGCTGACCGGCTACCTGAAGACCTTCCGCGGGCCGGAGTTGCGGAAATTCATCGCGGAGGATTTCGCCAACCCGGCGATGCTGGACGATTTCCAGCCCGTGCCCAAAGGCGGCTTCGCCCGCGCCTTCGGGCCGGAGCTTCTGCTGCATGTCTGGGCGGGGAACGTGCCGGGCCTGCCGCTGTGGAGCATGATTTCCGGCCTGCTGGTGAAGGCCGGCACGGTCGGCAAGCTGCCGAGCGCGGAGCCGCTGTTCGCCGGCTGGTTCGCGCAGATCCTGGCGGAGATCGACCCGGATCTGGCCGACTGCATCGCCATCGTCTGGTGGAAGGGCGGCGACGAGGCGACGGAGCGGGCGTGGCTGAGCCGCGCCGACACGGTGGTCGCCTATGGCGGCAACGACGCGCTGGAGGCCATCCGGGCGCGGGTGCCGGTCACGGCGCGCTTCCTGCCCTATGGGCACAAGATCAGCTTCGGCATGGTCGCCCGCTCCGCGCTCGACGCCGGGAAGGCGGGGACGGTGGCGCGGCAGGCGGCCTACGACGTGGCGCGTTACGACCAGCAGGGCTGCTACTCCCCCCAGACCTTCTTCGTGGAGCGCGGCGGGCGGGTGTCCCCGCGGGAATTCGCCGGCTATCTGGCGCACGAACTGGACGCCATCGGCAGCAAGTTTCCGCGCCGCCCCCTGTCGATGGGCGAGGCGGGCAGCGTCGCCGCATGGCGCAACGCGGAGGAGACGAAGGGCTTTGCCGATCCCAGCCGCGCCCTGTTGGGCGATCCCGCCGGAAGCTGGGCCGTCGCTTATACGGACGCGGCGGACGGACTGTGTCCTTGCGGGCTGAACCGCACGGTCACGGTGGTGGCGGTGGACCGGCTGGCCGACACGGTGCCGGGGCTGGCGCCCTACCGTGCCTTCCTCCAGACCGTGGGCATCGCCGCATCGCCGGAGGAGCTGTTCGCTTTGGCCGGTACATTGGGCGCGGTGGGGGTGACGCGCCTCTGCGCGCTGGGGCGCATGACCGCGCCGGAGGCGGGCTGGCACCATGACGGGCGGTTCAACCTTCTGGACCTCGTGACCATGACCGAGATTGAAGGCTCGGCGGAACGGGCGGCGGAAGCCTTCGCCCCCTACACGGATTGAGGCGCCGGCCATGTCCTTCGTCACCATCGAACAGGCCGGCTACGGCGTTCCGCGCGGCGGCACCATCCTGGACCGCATCGACTGGACCATCGGGGAAGGCGAGTTCCACGCGCTGGTCGGGCGCAGCGGCTGCGGCAAGACGACCTTGCTGAAGCTGGTCGCCGGTCTGCTCTCTCCCACCACCGGCACCGCCCGCATCCAGGGGCAGCCGGTGCGCGGGCCGGGCGCGCAAGTGGGATTCGTGTTCCAGGCGCCGACCCTGCTGGAATGGCGGACGGTGCTCGACAATCTGCTGCTTCCCGTCTCGCTGAAGCGCCGCCCGCAACCGGCGGACCGCCGCAAGGCGGAGGAATTGCTGGACCTCGTGGGGCTGTCCGGACTCGAAGGGCGCTATCCCGGCGAATTGTCGGGTGGGCAGCAGAGCCGGGTGGCGCTGGCCCGCGCGCTGGTTACCGAACCGCCGCTGCTTCTGCTCGACGAACCCTTCGCCGCGCTCGACGCCATCACGCGGGAGGAGTTGCAGGACGATCTCTTGAAGCTCTGCGCCCGGCACCGCACCACCGTGCTGTTCGTCACCCACGACATCGCAGAGGCGGTCTATCTGGCCGACCGGGTGGCGGTGATGGAGGGTGGACGGCTGCGCCACGCCATGCCGGTGCCGCTGGCCCGCCCGCGCGGGCGCGACGTGCGCTACAGCCCCCGCTTCAACGCCCTGTGCCTGGAACTTCGCCGCGCCATGGACGGCAATGCCGGGAGCGTGGCGCTGGAGCGCGCGTCATGATGATCCGCCTCGCCTCCGCTTTGCTGCTCGTCCTGTTTCTGGGAGGGTGGGAGGTCTATTGCCGGGTGGCGGGCGTGCCGGCGCTGATCGTGCCGCTGCCGTCGGACGTGCTGCGCACGCTGTGGGACGGGCTGGCTGGCGGCCATTTGCTGCCGCATCTCTGGGTCACCACGGCGGAGATGGCGATGGGCCTCGCCGCCGGCTGCGCCGTGGGCTTCCTGGCCGGGGTACTGCTGGCCGAGGTCCCGGTGCTGCGCCGCCTGTTCTACCCCTACATCGTCGCCAGCCAGGTGGTGCCGAAGCTGGCGCTGGGGCCGCTGTTCATCGTCTGGTTCGGCTTCGGCATGACCTCCACCGTCGTCATCACGGCGCTGATCTGCTTCTTCCCGCTGCTGGAAAACACCATGACCGGGCTCCAGCAGGTCGATCCCAACAAGCGGGAGCTGTTCCGGATGCTGCGGGCCACGCGCCTGCAAACCCTGCTGCGGCTGAAGATTCCCTCCGGCCTGCCGGTGATCCTGGCGGGGCTGCGCGTCGCCGTGGTGCTGGCGCTGGTCGGCGCGGTGGTCGGCGAGTTCATCGGGGGCCGGCAGGGGCTGGGCGCCTCGATCATCGCGGCGCAGGGGATGATGGATTCGACCATGATGTTCGCCCTGTTCATCGTCATCACGGTGCTGGGCATGATCGTCTATCAGGCCGCCGCCGGGCTGGAACGCTGGCTGCTGCGCCGTCCGTGGAAAGGATAAACACACGATGTTCGGGTTCCTGCGCACCCTGGGTGCCGCCGCCGTTTCCGCCATGCTGCTGTCATCCCCCGCGGTGTCTTCCTCCGCTCTGGCGCTCGACAAGGTGACCGTCGCGGGCTGGAGCCAGCCGATCAGCGAGATCACCAACCTGCTGGCCGAGCCGGACAAGGGCTTCTTCAAGGCCAGGGGGATCGACCTCGGCTATGTGCCGGGGACCGGCGGCGGTTCGGCCATCCAGAACATGCTGACCGGTCAGGCCGACGTGGCCTTCACCGATCCGGCCTCCTTCTACCTCGCGCTGGACAAGGGCGAGAATCTCGTCGCCATCTACAACATCTACCCGCAGAACGTCTTCAACGTGGTGTCGCCGAAGGAGCGCAACATCACGAAGCCCGAAGACCTGAAGGGCAAGCGCATCGGCGTCTACAGCCTGTCCAGCGGTACCCGCCAGAACCTCCAGGTGCTGCTGCATCAGGTCGGGCTGAGCGAGAGCGACGTGACCATCGAAGTGACCGGCCTGCTGAACTTCGCCCCCGTCATCCAGGGTCAGGTGGATGCCACCGCGGCGACCGACACCGGCCTGCATGTCGGGATGCAGAAGGGGCTGAAGGACGTCAACGTCATCGAGGTGAAGGACACGCTGAACCTGCCCAGCGACATCTTCGTGGTGACGGAGCAGACCTATCGCACGAAGAAGGACGTGCTGAAGCGTTTCCTGGCCGCCTACCGCGACAGCGCCGCCTGGATGATCGCCCAGCCGGAGGAAGCGGCCCGCATCGCCGTGACCCGCGCCATCAACGGGCGGGACGAGGCCACCAACCTCGCCATCATCAAGCTGCGCAACGAGTCCAGCGTGTCGGAGACGACGAAGGCCAAGGGCCTCGGCCACTTCGATCCGGAGCTGATGCAGAAGGGGGCGGATACCTTCAGGCAGCTTGGCCTGATCGCGAAGGACCTCGACATGTCCAGGCTGGTCCAGTCCGACCTGATCCCCGAGTAAGGAAGGCGCACCACGCCATGGATTTCCGCGACAAGACCGTCCTCGTCACCGGCGCCAGCCGCGGCATCGGCGCCGCCATCGCCAAAGCCTTCGCGGCGGAGGGGGCGGCGGTCGCCGTCAACTACCTGCGCAACGCGGAGGCGGCGGAGGCGGTGGCGGCGGCCTGCCGGGAAGCTGGCGGGGACGCCTGGGCGGTGCAGGCCGACGTCACCGACGCGGACGCCGTGCACCGCATGGTGGAGCGCACCGCGGAGGAGTTCGGCAGGATCGACGTGGTGGTGAACAACGCCTTCCGCCCCTACGCCTTCGATCCGGAGAAGCGGAAGCTGTTCTGGGACACCGACTGGGCGGACTACCGGGGGCAGGTGGACGGGGCGCTGCTCGGCACCTACAACGTCTGCCGGGCGGTGCTGCCGGTGATGCGGCGGCGGCCCGGCGGCAGCATCGTGAACATGGCGACCGACCTCGTGGCCCGGCCCACCGTGCCCTATCACGACTACACCACGGCCAAGGCGGCGCTGGTCGGCTTCAGCCGCAATCTGGCGGCGGAACTGGGGCCGCTGGGCATCCGCGTCAATTGCGTGGCGCCGGGGCTGGTCTACCCCACCGACGCCAGCCGGGCGACGAAGGAGGACGTGAAGGACGCCATCGTCGCCCAGACCCCGCTGCGCCGCATCGCCACGCCGGAGGACGTGACCGGCCCGGTGCTGTTCCTCGCCTCGGGCTGGAGCCGCTTCATGACCGGACAGGTGCTGTATGTGGATGGGGGGCTGGTGATGGGGTGACCCATCACCCCGCGCCTTTACTCCAACGCGATCTCGCCCTTGATCTCGTGCGTCAGGCCGATGCCGTCGATGGTCAGGACGACGCGGGCCTGGAGCGTCTCGTTGCCCTTCAGCTTTCCGGCTTCCAGCGCTTCGGTCACCGCGTGCTCGATCTCACGTTGCGAGGTGACGCCGACGACTTTCAGGTACTTGCGGATGCCCATGTTGAAGGTGTCATTGTCCATGATGCCTCTCCCTCTCTGATCGCACCCGAAGAGAACCGTTGCGGCAGCGCTTTGTCCCGCCAGCCGATCAGTCATCGTCGCCGATCAGTCATCGTCATACAGCCCAAGGGCGGCGTCGCGGTGGCAGGCTTCGCAGTTGGCCTTGGACATCACGTCCTTGCGCAGCCAGACCTCCGGGCGGAAGCGGTGCTCGCGCAGCCACCAGCGCTGCCCGGTGATGCGCAGAAGGGCGGGATCGCCGCGCCCGGCGGCGTTGCCGGTCAGATAGGCGCGGATTTCCGCCGCCGGGCCGGGCGGCAGGCTGGCCTTCTCGCCGAAATGGTCGTCCAGCCCGTCCATGATCCGGGTCCAGCTTCCCGCCGGCAGCAGGCCGGGCTGAAAGGCCATGTGGCATTCCCCGCATTCCTTGCGGGTGGCGTCGCTGGTGACGGGGCGGACGCGCTCGAACTCGTTCGCTGAAGCCGCAACACCGGACAGCAGCAGAAGGACTGTGGCGGCGGCAAAACGGGCGGCAAAACGGCGGGTCATGGCGGGTTTCCTCATTGGCCGGCGAGATAGGTGATAAAGTCGCCCTTCTCCTGCGCCGTGCAGGCGCGGCCCAGGACGTTGGCGCAATCGCGGTCGAAGCGCTTTTCCACCTCCGCTGGGTCGGTGAAGCGCTTGGGGTTGGCGGAAACGGCCATCGGCTCGATCCCGCGCCCGGTCCGCTGGTGGCGGCCCTGGGCGGTGGGGTCGGCGGTGTGGCAGGCGGCGCAGGCGTTGGTTTCCGGCTTGCCCCCGCTGTGCGGGCCGAGGTAGAGCGTGCGGCCGCGCTCCGCGGAGAAGCCGGCGAAGCTGGGTGCCTCCGCCTTCGCCTGGGCGGCGTAGCCGTCGAGAAGGGCGGTGCGGGCCGGGTTCGGGCTGGCGGCGATGGCCGCACCGGCGGCGACGACGGCCAGCGACGCCAGGATGAAGCGGATCATGGGGCGGAAACCTCTCGGCGGTTGGGGACGCGGGCGCGCAGGGCGGCGGCTTTCTTCAGGCCGAGCAGCGCGAAGACCAGGGCGACATGGGCCAGCACGACGGGCAGCGAGAACTCGCCCAGCGCCTCGTGCAGCTTTTCCATCGGGACGACGAAATCGGCGACCGCTCCGCTGAGGGCGGCGGCGCCCACGGCGGCGAGCAGCGCCAGCGCCATCCAGGCGAGCAGCGGGCTGCGCTGCCCCCAGGTCCGCGCATCGCCGAACGCCGCCCGGCGGAGCCAGTCCAGAGTGGCGGTGGAGGAGGGACGGGGGAAGCGCAGCGGCCCCACCGGCATCAGCAGCCCCGCGGCCCCCCGCACCGCCAGTGCCGCCAGCGCCGTGTAGCCGGCGAACTGGTGCATGGCGTAGGTGTCCTCGTCCCCCGTCAGATAGGCCACGACGAAGGCGCCCGACAGAACGGCGTGGAAGGCGAACAGGAACATCAGCCGCCCCGGCGTGCGGGGCGCCCGGTCGGGACGGACGTCAGTGGGCGTCATGATCGCTCCCGGCGATGGCGGCGGTCAGCGTCCAGGCGGTGCGGGTGATGCCGTCACCGCCGGCAATGGCCTGGAAGGCGAAGGCCGCCACGGCGATGACGAGCGTCGCGGCGGCGGTGTGGGTCAGCATCCTGCGGATCATCGGCGGGTCTCCATGGCGGCGGTCCGATCTGCCGCGGAGACTGCGCCGCCCACGCTGAACCGAACCTGAGCGGTCCATTCAGGTGCCGTTCAGGCGACGATGTGCTAACTGGACTCGTCCGCCCGCCTGCCGGTTCCGACCATGAACGCCTTCCGCGCCGCCCTGCTGTCCCTTGTCCTCCTCACCGCCGCCTTTCCGGCCGGCGCCGACGACGGCGACCATGAACGGGCGCGGGAGGCGTTGCGCTCGGGCCGCGCGTTGCCGCTGGAGGTCATCCTGGCGCGGGTGCAGGCCGATTTCCCCGGTGATATCCTGGACGTGGAGTTCGAGGATGACGACGGGCGGATCGTCTACGAGATCAAGACCATCACCGCCGAAGGCCGCGTCCTGAAGCTGGAGTACGACGCCGCGACCGGCGACCTGCTGCGGGTGCGCGGGCGGAACGGAAAAGGCGAGGGCGGTCAACATGGGAAGAGGTGAGCGCCATGCGCCTGCTCGTCGTCGAGGATGATCCGGCGCTCGCCCGCCAGCTTGCCGAGCGGCTGGAGGGCGAGGGCTACGCCGTGGACCGCGCCGCCGATGGGGAGGACGGGCAGTTCCTGGGCGAAACCGAACCCTACGACGCTATCGTCCTGGACCTCGGCCTGCCGCGGGTGGACGGGCTGACGGTGCTGCGGTCCTGGCGGACGCGCGGGATCGCCACGCCGGTCATCATCCTGACCGCCCGTGGCGCCTGGACGGAGAAGGTGCAGGGCATCGACGCCGGGGCCGACGACTATCTGGCGAAGCCCTTCAGCATGGAGGAACTGCTGGCCCGCATCCGCGCCCTGATCCGCCGGTCGAAGGGCCACGCCTCGGCGGAGATCGCCTGCGGCGGGGTGGTGCTGGACACCCGGTCGGGCCGGGTCACGCTGGACGGACGCCCGGTGGATCTGACCGGGCACGAATTCCGCGTGCTCGATTACCTGATGCACCGCAAGGGGCAGCTCGTCTCCCGCACGGAGTTGACGGAACACATCTACGCCCAGGATTTCGACCGCGATTCCAACACCATCGAGGTCTTCGTGGGCCGCCTGCGCCGCAAGCTCGGCGCCGATCTGATCAAGACCGTGCGCGGGCTGGGCTACAAGCTGGAGGAGCCTTGAACGGCCCCGCCACCACTTCCGATCCGGGCGCCGGGCGGCTGACCGGCTCGCTGCGCTTCCGCCTGCTGGCCGGGGCGGCGGTGTGGATCGCGCTGGCGCTGGCGATGGCCGGGGTGGTGCTGTCCGGCCTGTTCCACGACCATGTGGCCCGCCGCTTCGAGGCGGAGTTGACCAACCATCTGGACCAGCTCGCCGCGCTGATCGAGGTGGGGGCGGACGGCACGCTGCTGCTGCGCCAGCCGCTCAGCGACCCGCGTTTCCGCCGGCCCCTGTCGGGGCTGTACTGGCAGGTGGGGCCGGGGGACGCGCCGCTGTTGCGCTCGCGTTCCCTGTGGGACGAGGCGCTGCCCCTGCCGCCGGACGAGGTTCCGGACGGCGACATCCACCGCCACAGCCTCCCCGGCCCCGCCGGGCGCCACCTGTCGGTGCTGGAGCGCGCCGTGACCTTTCCCAGCGGCGCCGCCCCCCTGCGCATGGCGGTGGCTCAGGACGAGGGGGAATTGCGGGCGGTGGTGGCGGACTTCAACCGGGTGCTCTGGCTCTCGCTGGGGGCGCTGGCGCTGGTGCTGATCGCCGCGGCGGTGGTGCAGGTGTCGGTGGGGCTGCGCCCGCTGGTGCGGCTGCGCGCCGAACTGGCGGCGGTGCGGGCCGGGCGCAGGAAGCGCTTCGGCGGCGACGCCCCGCGCGAGGTGCAGCCCCTGCTGGCCGACCTGAACGCCCTGCTGGACCATTCGGAGGAGGTGGTGGGCCGGGCGCGGCTTCAGGCCGGGAACCTCGCCCACGCGCTGAAGACGAACCTCGCCGTGCTGGCGAACGAGGCGGAGGGGGAGGCCATTGCCCGGCAGGTGGCGGTGATGCGCCGCCACATCGACCACCATATGGCCCGCGCCCGCGCCGCCGCCGCCCGTGGCCTGCCTGGCGTCGCCACCCCGGTTGCGGACAGCGCCGGGCCGCTGGCGCGGGTGATGGAGAAGCTCCAGGGCGGCGGGCGGGTGACCGTCACCGTCCGCGTTCCGCGCGAGCATGTCTTCGCCGGAGAGCGCGAGGACCTGGACGAGATGCTGGGCAACCTGCTGGACAACGCCTGCAAGTGGGCGACGTCGCGGGTCGAGGTCTCGTCGCGGCTGGAGGCGGGCGGGATGCTGGCCGTGGCGGTGGAGGACGACGGGCCGGGCCTGCCCGCCGACCGGCGGGACGCGGTGCCGGCCCCCGGCGTGCGGCTGGACGAAAGCACGCCGGGCAGCGGCCTCGGCCTCGCCGTCGTGCGCGACGTGGCGCGGCTTTACGGCGGCGACCTGCGGCTGGGCGACTCCCCGCTCGGCGGCCTGCGGGTGGAACTGGTGCTGCCCGCGGCCTGTCCGTCCTGACCGGCTCGCGGGGCCGTCAACCACGGCAAATCTCTGTGCTATCGGCGGGCCGCCCGTTGTGGTTCGAATGGCGCTCCTTCGCCGCCTTCCGGAGAGACAGCATGACCCAGGTGGACACCGCCGGCCATAGCGTGGGCCTGCGCGAGGCGGTGCGGGTCTGGGCGCGGATCGCGGCGCTGAGCTTCGGCGGCCCGGCGGGCCAGATCGCCATGATGCACCGCGTGCTTGTGGACGAGAGGAAGTGGATCGGGGAGGAGCGGTTCCTCCACGCCCTGAACTACTGCATGCTTCTGCCGGGGCCGGAGGCGCAGCAACTGGCTGTCTACATCGGCTGGCTGATGCACCGGACGGTGGGCGGGCTGATCGCCGGCATCCTGTTCGTGCTGCCGGGGGCGCTGTCCATCATGGCGCTCAGCGTTCTCTATGTGACTCTGGGGAACACCGAGCCGGTGCAGGGCTTGTTCTTCGGGCTGAAGGCGGCGGTGCTGGCGGTCGTGCTGGAAGCGGTCGTCCGGGTCGGGCGCCGCACCCTGAAGAACGGGGCCATGATCGGCCTGTCGGCGGCGGCCTTCCTGGCGATCTTCGCCTTCGACGTTCCCTTTCCGCTGATCGTCCTGACCGCCGCCCTGATCGGGCTTGCCGGGGCGCGGCTGGGTTCTGCCGCCTTCCGGACGGCGCCAGGCGCTTCGGGTCCGACCGACCACCGGAACAGCCTGCTGGGCGAGGCGGTGCCGGACCACGCGCGGCCCTCGCCCGTCTGGTCGCTGCGGGTCGGGACGGTCTGCCTCGCCTTGTGGCTGGGGCCGGTGCTGGCGCTGCTGCTGACGCTGGGGCCGGACAACGCCTTCAGCGGCATCGCCGTCTTCTTTTCCAAGATGGCGGTGGTGACCTTCGGCGGGGCCTACGCCGTGCTGGCCTATGTGGCGCAGCAGGCGGTGGAGACCTACGGCTGGCTCCGGCCCGGCGAGATGCTGGACGGGCTGGGCATGGCGGAGACGACGCCGGGGCCGCTGATCATGGTGGTGCAGTTCGTGGGATTCCTCGGCGCGTTCCGCGATCCGGGCGCGCTGCCGCCGCTGCTGGCCGGGGTGCTGGGCGGCCTGCTGACCACCTGGGTCACCTTTGTGCCCTGCTTCCTGTGGATTTTTCTCGGCGCGCCCTATGTGGAGGCGCTGCGCGGCAACCGGATGCTGAGCGCCGCGCTGTCGGCGATCACCGCGGCGGTGGTCGGGGTGATCCTGAATCTGGCGGTCTGGTTCGCCCTGCACACGCTGTTCGCGCGTTTGCAGCCCGTGTCCTTCGCCGGGATGGCCCTGGATCTTCCCGTCCTGGCCAGCGTGAATGGGCCCGCCCTGGCGCTGACCGCGGCGGCGGTGGTGGCGGTGTTCCGCTTCAAGGCGGGGATGCTGCCCACCCTGGGGGCCTGCGCGCTGGCCGGCGTGGCGCTGCGCATGGCGGGGGTGGCGTAAGGGCACGGCGCCGCGGTACGGGCCGGGTTTCCATCCTTTGGCGGGTCAGAAATCCAGATCGGCGTAATGGCGGGGCGGCGGGCAGCCGGGAACGCTGTCGGCCAACAGGCTGCGGAAGCTGGGGCGCGACTTGATGCGCGCGTACCAGTCCTTGGCCTCCGGCACCTTGTCCCAGGGCACGTTGTCCACGTAATCGACGCAGGACAGCGCCGCCGCCGCCGCGATGTCGGCCACCGTGAAGGTGGACCCGGCCAGCCAGGGGCGGCGTTCCGACAGGAAGGCGATGTATTCCATATGGTACTGGATGTTCGCCAGCCCGGCGCGGATCGCCGGGGCGAAGGGGTGGCCCTGGCCGGACAGCCGCTTGATCAGCTTCTCCCCGACCAGATTCTCCGTCACCTCGCGGTCGAACTTCTGGACGAACCAGGAGACCACGCGCCGCACCTCCGCGCGGGCCGCCACCTCGCGCGGCAACAGGGCCACGTCGGGATAGGCTTCCTCCAGATATTCAATCACCGGCAATCCGCCCGCCACGACGGTTCCGTCCTCCTCCACCAGCACCGGCGGTTCGCCGGAGGGGTTCAGGATCAGGAAGTCCTCGCGCCGTTCCCACGGCTTTTCGATGACCGGTTCGAAGGGCAGGCCCTTCTCGGCGAGCATCACCCGCGCGACGCGGGACAAGGGATGAAGGGGGTGGTGATAGAGTGTCCGCATGCCGGGCCGGACTGTAGCGCAAGGGCGCCGCGGAAAACAGTCTGCGCTTCGGTCTGTGCCCTGTTCCTTCGGCTGGTGGATTAACCTTGCCGGGGGATATCAAAGGGCTGATTTGCGGTAGACCACAAGGGGCGACGCCTTGTCGCCGAAACCGGGGACGGGGACGGGGGTCCAGCCGTTGTGCTCGTAGAAGGCGCGGGCGGCGGCGTTGCGCGATGCGCAGGCCAGTTTCGCGGAGCCGTGCAGCAGGGCCAGCGCTTCGCGCAGCAGGGCGCTGCCGATGCCCTGTCCGCGCCAGAGGGGGGCGATGAACAGGTTGTGGATGAAGCGATCCGCCACATCGACGGAGACGAAGCCGACCACAATCCCGGCCACCATCCCGGCACCGGCCCTGGAGTCGTCCAGTTCGGCCACCAGCACCTCCTCCCCGTCCACGCAGTCGTAATAATCGTCGAGGCGGAAGCGGTCCTCGGGCTGCCAGGGAAAGGCGTTGCGGCGCCCGTGCAGGAAAATGTCGGCGCAGCGCGGCCCGTCGGCCGCCGTGGCGAAGCGAATGCTGATGCGCAAGCCGTCTTCTGCCGGCATGACGCCCTCCCGTGTGGTCGCGGATGCCCCAGGCGGTCCTAACAACCCGTTCCACGCCAGATTATTCCGGGAACCTACACCCTGGAAAGGACGCCCGTGCAACAGTCGGCGTGAAAACGGCGGCCCGGTTGGACCGGACCGCCGTTCGTATGCGCACAACCTGAACGGGTCGTCCGTTCGGACCTTACTCCGCCGAAATCGCCTTCGGCAGATGGACGGGCACTTCCAGGCGGCTCAGCATTTCCTTCGGAACCACCTGCCAGAACTTGGTCACCTCGCGCGCCCAATCGTTCAGGATCTCGGCGGCGAAGCGGCTCTGCGTCTCCGCCACGTGCTCCGCGATCAGGTGCTTGAGCTGGCTTTCGTAATGGCCGACCTCGATGCGCTGGAAGATCACGCTCTCGTCGTTGATGTGCAGGCGCAGGCTGTCGTCCGGATCGTAGACATAGGCCATGCCGCCCGTCATGCCGGCGGCGAAGTTGTCGCCGACGCGGCCCAGGATGACCGCCGTGCCGCCCGTCATGTACTCGCAGCCGTTAGAGCCGCAACCCTCGACCACCACCGTGGCGCCGGAGTTGCGGACGGCGAACCGCTCGCCGGCCTGGCCCGCGGCGAACAGCTTGCCCGCTGTCGCACCGTAGAGGACCGTGTTGCCGATGATCGTGTTCCTGTTCGTCTCCAGCGGGCTGGAGGTGGTCGGACGGACCACGATGGTGCCGCCCGAAAGGCCCTTGCCCACATAGTCGTTGGCGTCGCCCATCACCTCCAGCTTGATGCCCTGCACCGCGAAGGCGCCCAGCGACTGGCCGGCGGTGCCACGCAGGCGGATGGTTATGTGGCCGGGCTGGAGCCCGAACATGCCGAACTTCCGCGTCACCATCGAGGACAGCCGCGTGCCGATGGCGCGCTGCGTGTTGCGGGCGTTGTAGGCGAGCTGCATCTTCTCGCCCTCCTCGAACAGCGGGCGGGCGTCGGCGACGATGCGGGCGTCCAGCGTGTCCGGAACCTCGTTGCGGCCCTGGAGCGTGCAGTAGCGCGCGTTCTCGCCGGGATCGACCTGGGCCAGCAGCGGGTTCAGGTCGAGGTCGTCGAGATGCTCGGCGCCGCGGCTGACCTGATGCAGCAGGTCGGTGCGGCCGATCACCTCGTTCAGCGAGCGGAAGCCGAGGCCGGCCAGGATCTCGCGCACTTCCTCGGCCAGGAAGGTGAAGAGGTTGACGACCTTCTCCGGCGTGCCGACGAACTTCTGGCGCAGCTTGTCATCCTGCACGCAGACGCCGACCGGGCAGGTGTTGCTGTGGCACTGGCGTACCATGATGCAGCCCATGGCGATCAGGCTCGCCGTGCCGATGCCGAACTCCTCCGCACCCAGCATGGCGGCGATCACGATGTCGCGGCCCGTCTTCAGGCCGCCGTCGGTGCGCAGCCGCACGCGGTGGCGCAGGCGGTTCAGTGTCAGGACCTGATGCACCTCCGACAGGCCCATCTCCCAGGGCAGGCCGGCGAACTTGATCGAGGTCTGCGGGGAAGCGCCCGTGCCGCCGCTGTTGCCGGAGATCAGGATGATGTCGGCGTTGGCCTTGGCCACGCCCGCGGCAATCGTTCCGATGCCGGAACGGCTGACCAGCTTCACCGTCACTTTCGCATCCGGATTGATCTGCTTCAGGTCATAGATGAGCTGGGCCAGATCCTCGATCGAATAGATATCGTGGTGCGGCGGCGGGCTGATGAGCATCACGCCCGGCGTCGAGTGACGCAGCCGCGCGATCATCTCCGTCACCTTGAAGCCGGGGAGCTGGCCGCCCTCGCCGGGCTTGGCGCCCTGGGCCACCTTGATCTCCAGCTCGCGGCACTGGTTCAGGTACTCGGCGGTGACGCCGAAGCGGCCCGAGGCCACCTGCTTGATGGCGCTGTTCCAGTTGTCGCCGTTCTTGTCCGGGCGGAAGCGCGCCGGGTCCTCGCCGCCCTCGCCGCTGTCGGACTTGGCGCCGATGCGGTTCATGGCGACGTTCAGCGTGCCGTGTGCCTCGGGCGACAGGGCGCCCATGGACATGCCGGGGGTGATGAAGCGTTTGCGGATCGCGGTGATGCTCTCCACCTCGTCCACCGGCACCGGGGCCTTGGTGGAGCGCAGTTCCAGCAGGTCGCGGAGCTGCATCGGCGGACGGTTGTTCACCTGCTCGGTGTACTTCTTGAAGGTGGTATAGCTGTCGTTGGTCACCGCCTGCTGAAGCGTGTGGATCACGCCGCCTTCCCAGCCGTGGCGGTCGCCCGACTTGCGGAAACGGTAGAAGCCGCCGACCGGCAGGGTCACGACCTCCGCGTCGTAGGCGGTGGCGTGCTGCTCCAGCACCTTCTTCTGGATGCCGTTCAGGCCGATGCCGGAAATGCGGCTGACCATGGCCGGGAAATGCTCGGCGACCAGCGCGCGGGACAGGCCGATGGCCTCGAAGTTGCCGCCGCCGCGGTAGCTGCTGATGACCGAGATGCCCATCTTGGACATGATCTTCAGCAGGCCGTCGTCGATGGCCTTCTTGTAGTTGGCCATGCCCTTTTCCAGCGGCATGGAGCCGAACAGGCCGCGGCGGTGACGTTCGGCGATGGCTTCCTGCGCCAGATAGGCGTTGACCGTGGTGGCGCCGACGCCGATCAGCACGGCGAAGTAATGGACGTCCAGACCCTCCGCCGTGCGCACGTTCAGCGAGGTGAAGGTGCGCAGGTTGGAGCGGATCAGGTGCGTGTGCACGGCACCCGTGGCGAGGATCGCCGGGATGGCGGCGCGCTGCGGCCCCATCGCCTCGTCGGTCAGGATGACGTGGTTGGCGCCGCCGCGCACGGCGTCCTCCGCCTCCTGGCGGATGCGGCGCAGGGCGTCGCGGAGCGCGTCGTGTCCGCCGTCGATCGGGAAGGTGGCGTCGATCTCCGCCGCCGTGTCGCCCATGTAGTCGCGCATGGCGCGGAATTCGGCGGTCGTCAGGACCGGCGATTCGAGCTGGAGCAGGCGGGTCTGGCTCTCGTCCTCGTCCAGGATGTTGCCGAGGTTGCCGAGCCGCGTCTTCAGGCTCATCACCCGGCGCTCACGCAGCGAGTCGATGGGCGGGTTGGTGACCTGCGAGAAGTTCTGGCGGAAGAAGTGGTGCAGGCCGCGGTACTTCTCGGACAGCACGGCGATGGGGCTGTCGTCGCCCATCGAGCCGATGGCTTCCTTCCCGTCCTCCACCATCGGGTGCAGGATCAGCTCCATGTCTTCCATGGTCAGGCCGAAAGCCTGCTGGCGGCGGCGCAGCTCGGCCTTGTCCATGTCCGACGGCTCGCCCTTCAGCGAGGCGGTCTTCACCAGCTCGTCCAGGTGGGTGGTGTTCCGCACCCACTTGCCCCACGGCTTCTGGGCGGCCAGATGGTCCTTCAGCTCGCTGTCGCGGTACAGCTTGCCGCCCTGGAGATCGACGGCGATCATCTCGCCCGGCCCGAGGCGGCCCTTCTCGACCACCTGGGTCTCATCGACCTTCACCATGCCCGTCTCGGAGCCGCCGATGATCAGGCCGTCCGAGGTGATGGTGTAGCGCATCGGGCGCAGGCCGTTGCGGTCCATGCCGCCGACGACCCAGCGGCCGTCGGTCATGGCCAGCGCCGCCGGGCCGTCCCACGGCTCCATGACGGAATTGCAGTACTGGATCAGCGCCTTGTGGTTTTCCGGCGTGGTCTCGGAGCTGGTCAGCGCCTGCGGCACCAGCATCATCTTGACCATCGGGGCGATGCGGCCGGCGCGGACCATCACCTCGAACACGGTGTCGAGCGCGCCCGAATCCGACAGGCCGACGCCGATCACCGGCTTCAGGTCCGCCATGTGGGAGCCGAAGGCCGGATGCTCCATCCGGGTCTCGTGGGCCTTCATCCAGTTGACGTTGCCCTTCAGCGTGTTGATCTCGCCGTTGTGGGCGAGCATGCGGAAGGGCTGGGCCAGCGGCCAGGTCGGGAAGGTGTTGGTCGAATAGCGCTGGTGGTAGATGGCGAAGTCGGACTCGAACCGCTCGTCCAGCAGGTCCGGGTAGAAGGTGGTGAGCTGCTCCGCCAGGAACATGCCCTTGTAGATGATCGAGCGCGCGGACAGCGAGCAGATGTAGAAGTCGTTGATCTGCTCGGCCTTCACCGCCTTCTCGATGCGGCGGCGGATGATGTAGAGGTCCAGTTCGAACTGCTCGTCGGACACGCCCTTGCTGTTGCCGACGATGATCTGCTCGATCTCCGGACGGGTCGCGTTGGCCTTCTCGCCGATGATGTCGACGTTGATCGGCACCTGACGCCAGCCGTAGATGTAGTAGCCGAAGGACAGGATCTCGGTCTCGACGATGCAGCGGCAGGCTTCCTGCGCGTCCAGGCTGATGCGCGGCAGGAAGACCTGGCCGACCGCCAGCTTGTTGTCCGGCGCGCGGTGGCCGATGACCTTCACATGATCCTTGAAGAACTTCTGCGGCACGGCGACGTGGATGCCCGCGCCGTCGCCCGTCTTGCCGTCGGCATCCACCGCGCCGCGGTGCCAGACGGCCTTCAGCGCCTCGATGCCTTTCTCGACCACCGAGCGGCGGGGCTTGCCGTCGATCGCGGCGATGAAGCCGACGCCGCACGCGTCGTGCTCATCCTCCGGGTTGTAGGCGTTGGCAGCGGTCAGCGCCGCGGCGTTGGCGCGGTATTCGGCGACGAACTGCTCACCCTGGTTCAACTCGGTGGTCATCGGTGGACCCTTTCAATCAGTCTGTTTTGAAGGGGGACTTCGCCCCTTCACCCCCGCCAGGGGTCGAAATGGACCCCTGGAACCCGCGGAAAAATCGATTGGCTGGCGATGCGCTTTACTCGGCGGCCTGGGCCAGCGGTGCTTCGGCCTTCGCCTTGGCGTAGGCGTGGATGCCCTCCGCCGCGTCGCGGCCGTCGCGGATGGCCCAGACCACCAGCGAGGCGCCGCGCACGATGTCGCCGGCGGCGAAGACGCCGTCCAGGTTCGTCATCTTGGTGCGGTGATCGACCAGCAGCGTGCCCCAGCGCGTGACCTTCAGCTCCGCCTCGCCGAACAGGGCGGGCAGGTTCTCGGGCTCGAAGCCGAGCGCCTTGACGACCAGATCGGCCTGGATCGTGAATTCCGATCCCTCGATCACCTGCGGGGTCTGGCGGCCCGTGGCGTCGGCCACACCCAGATGGATGCGCACGGCGCGCACGCCGGTCACCACCGTGTCGCCGGTGAAGCCTTCCGGAGCGGCCTGCCAGATGAACTCCACGCCCTCTTCCTCGGCGTGGGCGACCTCGCGCTGCGAGCCCGGCATGTTCTTGCGGTCGCGGCGGTACAGACACTTCACCGACTTGGCGCCCTGGCGGATGGCGGTGCGCACGCAGTCCATGGCGGTGTCGCCGCCGCCCAGCACCACCACATGCTTGCCCGCGGCGTTCAGCGAGCCGTTCTCGTACGCCTCCACCGTGTCGCCCAGGCCGACCTTGTTGGAGGTGGTCAGATACTCCAGCGCCGCGACGATGTTGCCCAGGCCCGAGCCCGGCGCCTTGATGTCGCGCGCCTTGTAGACGCCGGTAGCGATCAGCACGGCGACGTGCTTGCGGCGCAGTTCCGGCAGGGAGGCGTCGCGGCCCACTTCAAAGTTCGGGTGGTAGATCACCCCGGCGTCAGCCAGCAGCTTCACGCGGCGCTCGACGACCGACTTCTCCAGCTTGAAGCCGGGGATGCCGTAGACCAGCAGGCCGCCCATGCGGTCGTAACGGTCGTAGACATGGACCTCGTAGCCCTTGGCGCGCAGTTCCTCCGCGGCGGCGAGGCCGGCGGGGCCGGCGCCGACGATGCCGACCGACAGGCCCAGCTCGCGCGACGGCTTGCGCGGCTTCACCCACCCCTGATCCCAGGCGGTGTCGTTGATGTACTTCTCGACCGACCCGATGGTGACGGCGCCGTGGGTGGACTGCTCGATGACGCAGTTGCCTTCGCACAGGCGGTCCTGCGGGCAGATGCGGCCGCAGATTTCCGGGAAGTTGTTGGTGGACTGGGAGACCTCGTAAGCCTCCTCCAGCCGGCCTTCGGAGGTCAGCTTCAGCCAGTCGGGAATGTTGTTGGAAACCGGGCAATGCACTTGGCAGAAGGGAACGCCGCACTGCGAGCAGCGGTTGGCCTGCTCGTTGGCGCGCTCGTCGGTGAAGCGGGCGTAGATCTCGGCGAAATCCTGGCGGCGCTCCGCAGCCGGGCGTTTGTCGGGCATCCGCTGCGCGGTGTGCACGAAGCCCAACATCCTCTGGTTCGCCATAACGCCTGCTCCTTTTTTTCCCGCGTCCCGTGCGTGGGGACGGTGCCGGCGGCCGGGCGGCCCTTTCCCATGCCGGTGGGGCATGCCAAGGGGCGTGGCCGCAGTGAAAACGAATGTGTGAAATCGAAAGTCCGCGGACACGCGGTATGAGCGTCATATACCGCATGAGACGGCGCGGCGCGAGCATATTTTCATCGATAGGACAGCGTAGCTGACCAAACGGTGACTCGACGTCGTAGGCGCCTCCGTAGAGCGCCGGAATGCCTGAAAAACACGCGCGGGAAATAGGGCCGTTTCGGGACTATCGCGCAATTCGGGGTATCGCCCCATGGGCCGTCGCCTTCACCATGTTGCGCTGCTATAAGCCGGGCATTGCCACCCGCAATCCTGTCAGAGGCCCCGCGCCGCATGTTGATCGACCAATATCTGGACGCCGCTTTGCTCGGCCTGATCGAAGGGCTGACCGAATTCCTGCCGGTCTCGTCCACCGGCCATCTCATCATCTTCGACACGCTGCTGGGCTTCGAAGGCCCGCCGGGGAAGGTGTTCGAGGTGGTGATCCAGCTCGGCGCGATCCTGGCGATCTGCACGGTCTATTTCACGCGGCTGTGGAAGGTGGTCACCGGGCTGAAGGACGATCCGGGGGCGCGCCACTTCGCCATGGCGGTGATCCTGGCCTTTCTGCCGGCCATGATCCTGGGCGCCGGGCTGCATGGCGTCATCAAGTCGGTGCTGTTCAACCCGACGGTGGTCAGCATCGCGCTGATCCTGGGCGGCGTCGCGATCCTGATGGCGGAGCGGCTGGTGCCCGTTCCGCGCTATCACCAGATCGAGCGCTTTCCGGCGCCGCTCGCGCTGAAGATCGGGCTGTGCCAGTGTCTGGCGCTGGTGCCGGGCGTGTCGCGGTCGGGCGCGACGATCCTCGGTTCGCTGCTGATGGGGGTGGACCGGCGGACCGCCGCGGAATTCTCCTTCTTCCTGGCGATCCCCACCATGGCCGGCGCCACGGTCTACGACCTCTACAAGAACTGGAGCCTGATGACCATCGACTCCGCGACGCTGATCGCGGTCGGCTTCGTTACCGCCTTCGTCGCGGCGGCGCTGGTGGTCAAGGTGCTGGTGGATTTCGTCGGGCGCTACGGCTTCGCGCCCTTCGCCTGGTACCGCATCGCCATCGGGTCGGGGATGCTGGCCTTCCTGTATCTGTAAGGAGCGGTTCCCCCGCGCGCCTCAGCCCTGCTGGGCGACGGCGCGCGAGGAGGCCGCGGCGATGACCAGAGCCAGCGCGGCGACCAGGGCGAAGGAAAAGCCCACCGTGCTGGCCTCCGCCACGAAGCCCAGAAGGGCCGGGCCGGTCAGCACCCCGGCATAGCCCAGCGTCGCCACGGCGGCGATGGCCTGGCCGGCGTCCCCCTCTCCCTTCGCGCCCGCGGTGCTGAACAGCACCGGCACGACGTTCGACAGGCCGATGCCGGTCAGCCCGAACCCGGCGACCGCCACGATCGGTCCGCCCCCGGTCAGCGCGACCGCCAGCCCGGCGAAGGCCAGAACGGAGCCCGCGCGGACCAGGGCCGGCCCGCCGAACCGCTGGCGCAGCCGGTCGCCGCAGAAGCGGCCCACCGCCATGGCGCCGGAAAAGACGGCGAAGCCCAGCGCCGCGACCGAGGCGGCACCGCCCAGATCCTCCCGCAGATAGACGGCGCTCCAGTCCAGGATCGCGCCCTCGCTCATGAAGGCCAGGAAGGTCAGCGCGCCGAGCAGCAGCGTGCCGCGGTCGGGCAGGGCGAGGCCCGAAGGCTCCGCCCGCCGGTCGGCCCCGCCGGGCAGGAAGCGGCGGTGCAGCGCGAAGAACAGGGCCAGCAGCGCCGCCGCGATGGCCGACGCCTGGACCGTCGGCGGCAGGACTTGGAGCAGCAGCCCGCCCGCCCCGGCGCCGAACAGCCCGCCCAGGCTCCACATGCCGTGCAGCGACGACATGATCGGCCGCCCGAGATGGCGCTCCACCAGCGCGCCGTGGGCGTTCATCGCCACGTCCATGGTGCCGCCCGCCGCTCCGAACAGGAACAGCACCGTGCAGAGCGACAGAAGGTCCGGCATCAGCGCCGGCAGCGGCAGGATCAGGGCGAAGAGCAGGGCGGTGACCCGGATCACCGGGGCGCTGCCGACACGGCCCAGCAGCGGACCCGTGCCGACCATCGCCGTCAGCGCCCCCGCGGCGAGGCAGAGCAGGGCGACGCCGAGCACGCCGGGGCTGAGGTCCAGATGATCCTTGATCGCCGGGATCTGGGTGGCCCACACGCCGAAGACGGAACCGTTTACGAAAAAGGCCGTCAGGGACGCCAGACGGGCGCCGGGCGCGCGGTCCGAATATTCCCGCATGGTGAAATCCTGCGTCGCGGCCTGCATGGCTCCCCGCACCCGTCCCGTTGATTCGATGAAAGGGCCAGATGCGGCAGGGTGGCGTGGGAATCAAGGCCCCGTGCCGCAGGGCACCCTTGCGCCGGTTGGAATGGGCCTGAAAACGCGAAAGCCCCGGCGGTGGGCCGGGGCTTTCGTTTGCGGTTTCGAGGCCGGTCGGGTCAGTGCGCGCCGGAATGGCTGCCGACGTTGCGGGTCAGGGTGTTGGACTTGCCCCCGACGATGAAGCGCGACAGGTAGGTCGGAAGCACCACCTCGCAGCTCGACAGATTCGTGATCCCGAGATCCTCGAAGCCCGGCGCGCCCGGAGCGGCCACGTTGTCGGTCTTCAGCATCTCCACCTGATCGCGGGTCAGCGGCGGGGCGATGATCGGCGGAACCTTCTCCAACAGGCCGCCGAGCTTCTCCGCCACCTTCCAGGGAACCGGGACCAGCAGGCGCTTGCGGCGGATCACCACCAGCATGAGCTGCATCAGCTCCTTGACGCTGTAGACGCGCGGGCCGCCCAGCTCGTAGGTCTGGCCGGCGGCCTCGTCCAGCGTCGCGGCGGCGGCGATGGCGTCGGCCAGATCGCCGACATAGACCGGCTGGAACTTCGTCGCCCCGCCGATCAGCGGCAGCGCCGGGGAGATCTGCGCCATGGCGGCGAACTTGTTGAAGAAGCCGTCCTCCGGCCCGAAGACGATGCTGGGGCGGATGATGGTGGCGCCGGGGAACGCCTGCTTCACCGCCTGCTCGCCCGCCGCCTTGGACTTGGCGTAGGCCGAGGCGGACTTGGCGTCCGCGCCGATGGCGGAGATGTGGACCAGACGGCGCACGCCGTTCGCCTTGGCGATGCGGGCGATGCGCGCCGGGGCGTCGACATGCACGGTCTGGAAATTCCAGGGGCCGCGCTCGTACAGGGTGCCGATCAGGTTGATGACGGTGTCGGCGCCCTGGATGGCCCGCGCGACGGACTGGTCGTCCTTCACGTCGGCGGCCATCGGCACGATCTGCCCGACGGAGCCGGCGGTCTTCAGAAAGTTGGCCTGATTCGGGTGACGCGACACCACGCGCACGATGGCGCCGGTCTTGGCGAGGCGGCGAATAAGATGGCGGCCGACGAATCCCGAACCGCCGAACACCGTGACCACTTCAGAGCGATAGGACATCGACCTTCTCCCGTGCCGTTGGGCCCGCAAAACCCGTGCTTCGGTATTTCTTCATCCGGTTCGCCGCCCAGCGGGGCTGCGGCAGCCGGATCGGGGGTTGCTTATATAGAAACCTCCCCGAAGTGGCTAGGGCCTGACGCGCCGTCCGCGGCCCATTTCGCGCATGGTTTCGCGTCCGGGGGCGGCTTCCGCCGGAAAGTGAAAAAAGCTGTTGACGGGCATCCGCCGGACGGCTACATAAGCGGCCCACACCGAGCCCAGGTGGCGGAATTGGTAGACGCGCAGGTTTCAGGTACCTGTGGCAGAAATGTCGTGGAAGTTCGAGTCTTCTCCTGGGCACCATATCTACCCGGCTGCGCCGCATGCTACGGACCTCCCCTTGGCGGGGACGGAAAGGAAGCAGAGCGGCGTTCGTCGTTTCTAGGGTCCATGGCCGGGGGCCGTCCTTCTAAGCGGGAAGCCACCCAATGCCCATCGACCTTCACGACGGCGACCTGCCGGACGGTCTCGACCTGAAAGCCCTGGCCCGCGACGGCGCCGTCGCCATCGACACCGAGACCATGGGGCTGAACCCCCACCGCGACCGGCTGTGCCTGGTCCAGCTTTCCCCCGGCGACGGCACGGTGCATCTGGTCCAGCTCCGCAAGGGCCGGTACGACGCGCCGAATCTGAAGCGCCTGCTGACCGACCCGGAGGTCACCAAGCTGTTCCATTTCGCCCGTTTCGACGTGGCGGTGATGCAGGCCTATCTGGGCGTCGTCTGCCAGCCGGTCTACTGCACCAAGATCGCGTCGAAGCTGGTCCGCACCTTCACCGACAAGCACGGTCTGAAGGATCTGGTGAGGGACCTTCTGGGGGTGGAGCTGTCCAAGCAGCAGCAGTCCTCCGACTGGGGTGCGGCGGAGCTGACGCCGGAGCAGATGAAATACGCCGCCTCCGACGTCCTGCATCTGCATGACCTGAAGGAGAAGCTGGACGTGATGCTGGCGCGCGAAGGGCGGACCCATCTGGCGAAGGCCTGTTTCGACTTCCTGCCGGCCCGCGGGGAACTGGATCTCGGCGGCTGGGAGCAGCCGGACATTCTGTCGCACTGACGGGCACTCCAGTGGAATAGGCCGGACCTTCCGGACGTTGATTTGACCGGACGCCCGCGGGTGGGCATACTGCCCGCGCGGTGGCAGGCCCTTTGTTGCGTGTAGGCGCGATCCCTGCCGGAGTACCCGTTCTCGCCCACATGGGCCAAACTGAAGAGGCATGAGCCGCCTTGACGAGTCTGACCGCCCCAAGCCTGACCGACGCGGTGTCCGGCACCGCCGCCGAGCGTGACATCGCCAGCGCCCGGCGTGTCCTGCGGATGGAGGCCGACGCCCTGAACGCGCTGGCGGGCGGGCTGGACGGCGCCTTCGTCCGCGCGCTGGACCGGCTGGCCGCCATCGCGGGCCGGGTCGTCGTCACCGGCATGGGGAAATCCGGCCACGTGGCGCGCAAGATCGCGGCGACCCTGGCCTCCACCGGCACGCCGGCCTTCTTCGTCCATCCGGGCGAGGCGAGCCATGGCGACCTTGGCATGATCGCCCGGCAGGACGCGGTCATCGCCCTGTCCAATTCCGGCGAGACTCACGAGCTGTCGGACATCGTCGCCTACACCCGCCGCTTCGACATCCCGCTGATCGGCATCACCCGGCGCGCCGGTTCCTCCCTGGCGGAGCAGTCGGACGTGGCGCTGGTGCTGCCGCCGGCCCCGGAAGCCTGCCCGCTGGGGTTGGCCCCGACCACGTCGAGCACGATGATGCTGGCGCTGGGCGATGCGCTGGCGGTGGCCCTGCTGGAGCGGCGCGGCTTCACGGCGGCGGATTTCAAGCAGTTCCACCCCGGCGGGCAGCTCGGACGGGCGCTGCTGAAGGTGACCGACGTGATGCACAAGGGGGACGACATGCCCCTGTGCGCCTTGGATACGCCGCTTTCCAGCGTCATCTTCGAGATGACGGCCAAGCGGCTGGGTTGTGTGGGCGTGGTGGACGGGTCGGGCGCGCTGGCCGGGGTCATCACCGACGGCGACCTGCGCCGCCACCTGACGCCGGAGCTGTGGGCGGAGCGCGCGGACAGCATCATGTCGCCGCGGCCCAAGACGATCCGGCCCAAGGCGCTGGTCGAGGAGGCGCTGAGGGAGATGAACGCGAAGCAGATCACCAGCCTGTTCGTGGTCGAGGCGGACCGGCCTCTTGGTGTTGTGCACATTCACGATTGCCTGCGCGCCGGGGCGGCGTGACGGGCGGCCGGAGGGCGGTGACGCCATGGACAGTGGCCTGAGGGATCGGACGGTGGAAACGGAGGAGCGGCGCGCCGATGCGCCTTCCCTTGCCGCGCAGCTCATGGCGATGCAAGGGGCGATGCAGGGTAGCCAGCCCGCCAAGCGTGTTCACCGCCGCCGGGCAATCCGCCCGGTCAGCCGCGTCTACAGCCGCTTCGTCACCGGAATGAAGTTCGCGCTGCCGGCGCTGGCGCTGGCCGTGATGGCGCTGATCGCCGTCTGGCCCTCGCTGACCGAGCTGCCGACCCTGCGCATTTCCGCCGACAAGGGCCAGCTTGAGATGATCAAGCCGCGCTACATCGCGGTGGACGAAGCCAACCAGCCCTTCTCGCTGGTGGCCGCCAAGGCCGACCGCATCGCCGACCAGCCGGACATCGTCCTGCTGGAGCAGCCGGAGGCCGAGATGACCCAGACCGACGGGACCTGGGTGACCATCCGGTCCGACCGGGGCTGGTACAATCAGGTCACCGGCATCCTGAAGATGCGGGGCCATGTCCGCGTCATGCGCGACGACGGCAACGAATTCACCACCGAAGAGGCCGAATCCGACATCCGCAAGGGCACCGCCTGGGGCGATGTCCATGTCGTGGGGCAGGGGCCGCAGGGCGTCATCAACGCCGAAGGCTTCCGCCTGGCCGACCGCGGCAAGACGATGGTGTTCCTGAACCAGTCCAAGGCCGACGTCCAGGCCGCCGAAAGTCCGGGAGGAAAGACGCGTTGAGTGCAGCCACTTTTGCGGCCCCGCTGCTGGCCGCGATCCTCCTGCTGTCGGGAGCGTCCGTCCCGGCGGCGGCCCAGGGGCTGCCCGGCCTCGGCGGCGGCCCCAACCCGGTGGAGGTCAACGCCGATCAGGCCATCGAATGGCACCAGGACGTGCGCGCCTATGTGGCGCGCGGCAACGCTTCGGCCAAGCGCAACGACAGCACCGTCTTCGCCGACGTGCTGACCGCCTATTACCGCGAGGTGCCCGGCAAGGGGAACGAGGTGTTCCAACTCCTGGCCGAAGGCAACGTGCGCATCGTCAGCCCGACCCAGGAGGTCTTCGGCGACCGCGGCGTCTATGACGTGGACAAGCAGGTGGCGGTGGTCACCGGGCGGAACCTGAAGCTGGTCACCCGCACCGACATCGTGACCGCGCGCGACACGCTGGAATATTACGAGGCCAGGAACCTGACGGTGGCGCGCGGCGACGCCGTGGCCGTGCGCATCGGCAACGGCGACCGGCTGCGCGCCGACATCCTGATCGGCCAGCTGAAGAAGATGCCGGACGGTTCGACCCAGATGGAGCGCATCGACGGCGCCGGCAGCGTGGTGGTCACCACCGCCACCGACGTGGCGCTGGCGGACAAGCTGGTCTATTCGGTGGCGGACGACACCGCGGTGCTGTTGGGCAACGTGAAGATCACCCGCAACGACAACCAGCTCAACGGCGACGCCGCCGAGATGAACATGAAGACGAAGGTCAACCGGGTGATCGCCGGCCCCGCCTCCGGCGGGCGGGTGATGGGCCTGCTGATCCCCGGCCAGGAGCCGGGCGCACCGGGCTCCGCTCCCGCCCCCCAGGGCGGCAAGCCCGCCCCCAAGCCCTGACCGACCCGGCAGCGAATCTATGGCCATGGACATCGAAGACCGGGACCTCCGCGGCCCGACCCTCTCCGCCCCGAACGCGTCGAATCACCCGGCGGATCACCCCGCTGCCAACGCGCGTCCGGCCGAAGGGCTGGTGGCGCTGCATCTGGGCAAGGCGTACAAGAAGCGCCCCGTCGTCCGCGACGTGACCGTGACGGTCCAGCGCGGCGAGGCGGTCGGGCTGCTCGGCCCGAACGGGGCGGGCAAGACGACCTGCTTCTATATGATCACCGGGCTGATCGCCGCCGACTCCGGCACCATCCTGCTGGACGGGCAGGACATCACGGCGCTCCCCATGTACCGCCGGGCGCGGCTGGGCATCGGCTATCTGCCGCAGGAGGCGTCGATCTTCCGCGGCATGTCGGTGGAGAACAACATCCGCGCCGTGCTGGAGGTCGTGGAGCCGAACCGCGACGTGCGCGAGCAGATGCTGGATGAACTGCTGGCCGAATTCTCCATCACCCACCTGCGCCGCGCCCCGGCGCTGGCCCTGTCGGGCGGCGAGCGGCGGCGCGTGGAGATCGCCCGCGCGCTGGCCTCCCAGCCGCATTTCATCCTGCTCGACGAACCGCTGGCCGGCATCGACCCGATCGCGGTGAACGACATCCGCGAACTGGTCAGCCATCTGCGCGACCGTGGCATCGGCGTTCTCATCACGGACCACAACGTCCGTGAAACGCTCGATCTCGTCGATCGGGCATACATCTTGCACGATGGTGTGGTACTAATGGAGGGAGAGCCGTCGGAGATCGTGGCGCACGAGGATGTGCGCCGGGTCTACCTCGGCGACCGATTCAGTCTCTAGTGCGGTTCCCCTGCCCATGGCGCTCAGCCAACGCCTCGATCTTCGTCAAACCCAGTCCCTGGTGATGACTCCGCAGTTGCAGCAGGCCATCAAGCTGCTGCAACTGTCGAACATCGAGCTGTCGGACTTCGTGGACCGGGAGATCGAGCAGAACCCCCTCCTGGAGCGCGACGGCGGCTCCGGGGACGGCGGCGGCGATGCCGGGGGCGATGGCGGCGACGGGGGGGAGCCGGGCGTGGTGGACCTCGCCGCGCCGGACGAACGCCAGCCGCCCATGACCGACGGGCGAACCCGCGACACGGTGGAGATGACGGCGTCGGAGACGATGGGGTCGGCCTCCGACGCGCCGCTCGACACCGATTTCGAGAACGTCTATTCCGACGACCGCTTTTCCGACGGCACGGACGGCTCCAGCGACGTCTACGGCTCCTGGCAGGAGCGCGGCGGGCGCGGCGGGTTCGAGGACGACGATTCGAACCTGGAAGCCACCCTGACCGGGCAGAAGAGCCTGCGGGACCATCTGACCGAACAGTTGAAGATCGACCTGCCGGACCATGGCGACCAGCTCATCGGTCTGGCCCTGATCGACATGCTGGACGAGGCCGGCTGGATCACCGGGCTGGAGATCGAGGGGCTCGCGGGGCAGCTCGGCTGCGAGCCGGCGCGGGTGGAACGGGTGCTGGCCGCCTGCCAGCGCTTCGACCCGCCGGGCATCTTCGCGCGGTCGCTGAAGGAATGCCTGGCCATCCAGCTCCGCGAGAAGAACCGCTTCGACCCGGCCATGGAGGCCCTGCTCGACAATCTGGAGCTTCTGGCGGCGCGCAACCTGCCGGCGCTGATGAAGGTCTGCGGCGTGGACGCCGAGGACATCGCCGACATGGTGGCGGAGATCCGCAAGCTGAACCCCAAGCCGGCGCTCAGCTTCGACCACACGCCCGCCCAGCTCGTCACCCCCGACATCCTGATGCGCGCCAACCCCGGCGGCGGCTGGCTGATCGACCTGAACCCGGACACG
>JAEYPE010000062.1 GCA_023411035.1 Pseudomonadota bacterium | reverse complement strand
GGTTGGCGCTGCGCACATCGAGCATCGTCGCCACCAGCAGCGCCAGATTGGTCCGCTGGGTCTTCCGCTGTCCGGCTAGAAGCCGCTGAAACTCCTGGGAAATCCCTGCCGCCAACACCTGGATGCCATCCACGATCCGAATCCGCTCGAAATTGGGCGGACTCCTTGAATCACACGACGATTCCGGCCGTCGACACAGATTCGCCGAAAACTGATGGATGGTCAGGTCGCAGTCCTCAACCGCATGCTCGATCTTGGACGCCCGAACTCCTTCCGCGTCATCTGATCAAGGGTGGGGCTGGGGCAAAATCCGACCCTTCTCTCCTCGATGCGACACGCCCACCAGCGTAGCAGGGCCGAATCCGTCAGAACGCCGAGTTGTGCACCAAAGTCCACGCCTGATCCACCGGCCCCAAAATTGGCCAATGTTGAGCTCAGGGGCCGCCGCCAAGGAGTTCATCGTCCGGCGTCTTGTCCGTTTCAGCGATGCGGCGTCTTATGAGGTCGCATGGCTCTCCCAAATGCTCACGCATGAGAAATTCGGCGCGTCCACTTTGTCGGCGCACAATCGCTTCCAGGATGCGCCGATGCTCGTCGTTGTACCGCCGTAAGGCTGCGTTGCCTCTGCGCTCCGACAGCACATCGAAAATCTTCGGCACCCCGTAGACGAACTGGAACATCCGGTCGAACAGGCCGCTCGGCACCAGCTTCATGATTGCGGTGTGGAACTGCAGGTTCAGCGCGCGCCACTGGTTGAGCGCCTCGCCTTCCAGCGGAGCATCCCCGCTTACCAGTGCTTCCGCACGATCGAGGCAGGTCCACAACGCCCGCTCGACCTCGCGCGGCAAGCCGCGTTCGGCGACGATGCGGCAGCCATGCCCTTCCAGCAGCCCTCGCAACTCATAGCTTTCCAGAAGATCGTGAAGGGTGAACTGACGCACCGCATAGCCACGGTTCAGTTCGTATGTGACCAGACCCTCACGTTCCGCCGCCACCAGCGCTTCCCGGACGGGTGTCCGTGACACGCCGAAGCGGGCGGCCAACTCGGCCTCCCGCAGTTTCGCGCCCGGCGGAAGGACGCCTTCCAGAACGAGTTTGCGCAGCGCGACCGTGATGTTTCCGACCTGTTCCGAGCGATGGGTCGCCTTGCTGCCGGTGTCAGGAAACTCGGGCACGGGTTACTCCGGTGTGGGTAAACGGCGTCAACCGTTCAAGCTTGCTGGATTTATCCGCGTTGGAGAACCCGCACAAGGAGAACGCTGAGAAAAATCGTTCCGAAAAGCCGCATCGTCTGCAATGTGAGAATGAACTGCACATCGGCACCACTCCCCAAGGCCACGACGGTCATGGAATCGAGCCCACCGGGGCTGGTCGCGAGATAGGCGGTCAGCAAGCCCTTGCCCGTCAGCGATTCCAGCAGGAACGCCGAACCGATCGACATCACCACCAGACCCAGCGTGGACAACAGCATCAACGGAACCGACGCCAACAGGTCGCGCAACAGGTTGCGGCGAAACCGCAGCCCCGTCGCCCAGCCGATGATGGCGAAGGCGAGGCCGATCAGCCAGCCCGGCGCGTCCAGCTTGATCAGTCCCGACATGTTGACGGCCCCGCCGAGCAGGATCGGACCGAGCAGCACCCCTCCCGGCATGCGCGCGACCGTCCCCAGCCAGCCGCCCAGCAGGGCGACCGCGACCAGGGCCAGCGACGCCACGATCGAGACGTCATGCACCGCCACCGGCGACACGCCGGGTGCGCCGCCCGTCACCACACCCGCCATCACCGAACAGGCCAGCGACGCCATGCCGACGACGATGATGACGCGCAGATACTGCATCACCGCGACATAGCGCGGATCGCCGCCGAAATCATCGGCCATCGCGATCATGGCCGGAGCCGCACCGGGCAGGGTTCCCCACAGCGCGGTTCCCTTCGGCAGACGGCCCGACCGTTCCATCAGCAATCCGACCAGAACGGCACCCATCAGCATGGTGACCAAGGCGACCAGCATGGGGAGCCAATGCATTGCGATGTCGTCGAACACGGTGGCATCCAGCGACAGGGCGACGACACCGCCGGTCAGCGCCTGGGCCAGCCAGGAGGAGCTTTTGGGCAACTGCACCGTCGTGCCGCTGACTCCCAGAATGATCGCCGCCAGCATCGGGCCGATCAACGTCGCGCCGGGAAGATGGATCGCCAGGAACGCCATGGTGATCAGGATCGTGATGCCGAGAAGCAGGCACCACTGGGTGCGGGTCGAGAGGGAAGTCATTCTGGTCGGCCAAATGCCGAAGCGCATCCGCCAGCCAGCGGCGAACGCGCTTCGTCTCCATGGTGGTTTCAGGGGGCGGCTGTTCGAACGCGATCAGGCGCTGTAGCCGTTGACGTAGCCATTGACGTAGGCCAGAACCTCCGCCACCGGCAACACGTCGCCGTACTTTGCGTTCATGTCGAACAGGGCGGCCTCGTGCGGGGCCGGGTGACGGTCGCCGACGCATTCGGCGGGAACGATCACCCGGAAGCCGTGCGACACGCCGTCGAGCGCGGTGGCGCGCACGCAGCCGCTGGTCGAGCAGCCGGTGACGATCACCGTGTCGCAGTCCAGCGTGCGCAGGATCGAGCTGAGCGGCGTGCCGAAGAAGCCGGACGAATGGTGCTTGGTCAGCACGATGTCGCCCTTCTTGGGCATGATCCGCGTATCGAACCGGCACAGCGGGTTGTCGGCGGTGAAGGCGCGCAGGGCCGGAACCTTCTTGACGAACATGCCGCCCTCGTGACCGGCCTCGTCATAGACGACCTGGGTGTAGATCACCGGCAGACCGGCGCTGCGGGCCGCGTCGTACAGCGGAACGCTCGCCTCCACGGCATCGACCACGCCCTGCCCGAAGAAGGGCGCGCCGGGCTGCGTGTAGAAATCGATGAAGTCGATGGACAAAACGGCGGCCTTCTTGCCGAACCCGATGCGGTTCTGGAAGACGCCGGCGTAGTTTTCCTTAAGCTCGTCGGTGACGCTGAACATGGCTTTGACCTCAGGCGGGTTGCAGTGCGGGGTTGGGGCGGGGGGCGTAACCGATGTCTTCCAGGACCGATGTCGCGATGTTGGATCGGTTGTCTGGAGTTTCCGGGTAATGACAGGCCACCTGATCGGTGCCTTCAATGGCCCGCAATTCGGGCTGCTGCTTCATGCAGGCGCTGGGCATCAGGGTATCGCCCATCCGCTCGGTCGGCACGCCGCCCGCGGCGGCGATCAGCCGGGCGCGGTAACAGCGCGGATGGAAACGGCAGCCCGACGGGACATTGGTGGCCGAGCCGATCTCACCCATCGACACCGACGTCCGGGCGCTCTTGCGCATCCGCACCTCGGCGATGGGCACGGCGGCCAGCAGCGACACGGTGTAGGGGTGCAGCGGACGGCGGTAGAGGTTCTCGCGCGCCGCCAGCTCGACGATCCTGCCCAGATACATCACCGCGATGCGGTGGCTGACATGGCGCACCACCGCAAGGTCGTGGGCGATGAACAGATAGGAGAGATCGCGTTCGCGCTGAAGCCGTTGCAGCAGATTGATGATCTGCGCCTGGATCGACACGTCGAGCGCCGACACCGGCTCGTCCAGCACCAGCACCTTGGGATCCAGGGTCAGGGCGCGGGCGATGCCGATGCGCTGGCGCTGGCCGCCGGAGAACTGGTGGGGGTAGCGGTCGGCGTGGGCCGGGTCCAGGCCGACGAGGCTCATCACTCCGGCGACCTTCTGCGGCCCGTCGCCGTCCCACAGGCCGTGGACCTTCAACGGTTCGGCGATACTGTCGCCGATGCTGACGCGCGGGTCCAGCGAGCCGAAGGGGTCCTGGAACACCATCTGGATGTCGCGCCGCATTGCCTGCATATCGGCGCGCGACACCCTGGTCACGTCGCGGCCATCGACCATGATGCGGCCGCTGCTCGGCTCCACGAGGCGCAGGGCCAGACGGCCGAGCGTGCTCTTGCCGCTGCCGCTCTCGCCGACCAGCCCCAGCGTCTCACCGGCATGGATCGACAGCGACACGCCGTCGACCGCGCGCACGCCCTTGCTCATCCGCCCGAGCAGGCCGGTGCGCCGCGCGAAGACGCGGGTGGCGTCCACCAGTTCGAGAGCGGGCGGGGTTGCGGCGTTCTGTTGTTTGCTCATTGGACGCCATCCTTCCTGTCCAGTTGGCCGGCGTAGAAGCAGGCGCTGCGATGACCGGGCCGGTCGCCCGCCAGCGGCAGGGGCCGCTTGGTGCAGCAATCGGCCCGTCCATGGCCGACGGTGCAGCGCGGCTCGAACGCGCAGCCCGGCGGAAGGCGCGCGACGTTGGGAGGCTGGCCCTCGATCGCGGGCAGGTCTTCGTCCAGCGGCCCGTCCAGCCGGGGAATGCTGCGGAACAGGGCACGGGTGTAGGGGTGTTGCGGGTCGGTGAACACCGCGTCCAGGGTGCCGACCTCGACCAGGCGCCCGGCATACATGACGGCGACGTTGTCGGCGTACTTCGCCACCAGCCCCAGATCGTGGGTGATCAGCACCAGCGCCATGCCGGTTTCGGCCTGGAGGTCGGCCAGCAGGTCCAGGATCTGGGCCTGCACCGTCACGTCCAGCGCCGTGGTCGGTTCGTCGGCGATCAGGACCTTGGGCGACAGCGCGATCGCCATGGCGATCAACACGCGCTGCCGCATGCCGCCGGAAAGCTGGTGGGGGTAGTCGTCGATGCGCCGCTTGGGGTCGGGGATCTGCACCCGCGCCAGCAATTCGATGGCGCGGGCGCGGGCGGCGCCGTGGCTGATGTCGGTGTGGGCCCGCAGGACCTCGATGATCTGCTGTCCGATGGTGAAGACCGGGTTCAGCGCGGTCAGCGGGTCCTGGAAGATCATGGAGATGACGGCGCCACGCATCCGGCGCATCTCGTCGGGCGAATGTCCGCGCAGATCCTGCCCATCTACCCGCACCTCCCCCCGCATCACCTTGCCCGGCGATGCGATCAGGCCGAGGGCGGACAGGAAGGTCATGGATTTGCCGGAGCCGGACTCGCCGACCACCGCCAGTGTCCCACCGGCGGGCACGGCCAGCGAGATGGTGTCGATGACGGTGATCGGCCCGTCATCCCCCGGAAAGACGGTGGTAAGGTCGCGCAACTCCAGCGCGCTCGCGCCTCGCGCGGGGGACTGGGCGCCGGTTGCGGCGATCGAAGATTGGTTCGGCATGGGCAACCTCACAGCATCCGGCCGGAGGAACGGCGCATCTGCGGATCGAGCGTGTCGCGCAGGCCGTCCCCGAGCAGGTTCAGAGCAACCACCATCACGGCGATGGCGATGCCCGCCGACAGGGAGATCAAGGGGTTGGACGCCAGGAAGCTCTGGCCGTCGGAAATCACGTTGCCCCAGGTCGGGGTCGGCGGCTGCACGCCCAGACCGAGGAAGCTCAACCCCGCTTCGGCCAGAATGGCGGTGGCGGCGCTGACCGTGGCCACGACGATGACCGGCGGCAGGCTGTTGGGGATGACGTGAAGGAACAGCAGCCGGGCGGTGCCCATGCCGATGGCGCGGGACGCCTCGACATAGGTGCGCGGCTTGATGGTCAGCACGACCGCCCGCATGACCGCGGCGACGCGTGGCGCATAGGCCAGCGACACCGCGATGATCACCGATTCCAGCGAGGAGCCGCGCGCCGTCACCAGGGCGAGCGCCAGCAGGAAGCCGGGGAAAGCCAGCAGGATGTCGATGACCGAAACGGTGATCCGTTCGATCCAGCCGCCGAAGAAGCCGGCGACCGCGCCGATCAGCATACCCAGCGTCAGGCACAGCGCCATCACCGAAATGGCGACCTGGAGGGAAATCCGCGTGCCCCAGATCAGACGGGACAGCACGTCCCGGCCATACTGGTCGGTTCCCAGCGGATTCTGCGCCGAAGGCGGAGCCAGCGTGTTGCCGAGATCCGTCGCCAACGGTGAATGCGGGGCGATCCAGGGGGCCGCGATGGCCAGCAGCACCATCAGGATCATCAGCACGCCCCCGATGAGGCAACCGGGATGACGCAGATAGCGCATCATCGAGGACCGGCGCGACGGCGAGGAGGCGGAGAGGGAGGAGGATGCGGCCATGGATCACCGTCCCGAAAGGCGCGGATCGACCAGCCCATAGGCCAGATCGAGCAGGCTGTTGATGAACACGACCGCCACGGCCAGCACCAGCACACCGGCCTGAACCAGCTGGTAGTCGCGGGCCGAGACCGCCTTCAGGATCATCGTGCCGATGCCGGGCCGGCTGAACACCACCTCGATCAGGATGGCGCTGCCCAGCGACCAGGCGAAGGTCACGCCGATGATGGCGAGGATCGGCACCAGGGCGTTCTTCAGGGCGAGCCGCCACACCACGCGGCGTTCCGGCACCCCCATCGCCCGCGCCACCCGGACGTAATCCTGGCCCAGCACCTCCAGCATGGCCGAGCGGGTGAGGCGGGTGATGTAGGCGGCGACCGAAACCCCCAGCACGCTGGCCGGAAGGACCAGATGGTAAAGCTGGTCCATCAGGTTGGGGCTGGAGGTCGACCCCAGCGCCGGAAGCCATTTCAGCTCTTGCGAAAACAGAAGAACCGAGGCGAGACCGAGCCAGAACACCGGGAAGGAGATGCCGAGCAGGGCCACGACCATGATCAGCAGATCGCTCCACGACCCCTGGCGTTCCGCCGTGAGGATGCCGAGCGGAATGCCGATCACCACCGCGATGGCGAGCCCCGTGAAGGCCAGGATGGCCGATTCCGGAACACTGAGCAGGATTTCCGTCAGGGCCGGACCGCCGGTCACGACCGATGTGCCGAAATCGCCGGTGAAGGCGCGGACGACATACAGGACATACTGCACATACACCGGCTGGTCGAGACCAAGCTGGGCGCGGAGCGTCGCCAACGCCTCTTCCGTCGCGTAATCGCCCAGCATGAACTGGGCGGGGTCGCCGGGGATCATCCGAACCATGAAGAAGGTCACGGTCACGATGCCGAACACCGTGATCGCAAGCTGAGACAACTGGCGCTGAAGTCGGTGCATCGCCGTTACCCCTCGAGCGCGGCGGGATAGGCGCTCATGGTGAACAGGGAGTTCTGGACGAAGCCGGTCACCTTCTTGGAATGGGCGATGAACAGGTGATCGGCGTAGAGCGGGATCACCGGAACATCGCCCATGACCTTCGCCTGAATCTTCCCGTACACCGCCTTGCGCTCCGCATCGCCCTTGGCACGGGCGGCGGCGACGATCAGATCCTCGATGGCTTCGTAATGGGCGGTGTTGAGGCCTGGCGGGAAGGACGCCTTGGCGAACATCGACAGGATCGGGCTGTCCGGGTCGGGGGCGCCGACGACGCCGGTCACGCAGGTCGGGACATTGCCCTTGTTGCGGGCCTGGAGATAGGAGGCGCGCTCCATCACCTTGATCTTCGCGTCGATGCCGATGGCGGCCAGATCGTTGGCGATCGGCACCAGGATCTTGTCGAACGGGTTGGCGCCCGGCGCCACCAGATCGATGGTGAAGGTCGAAACGCCCGCTTCCTTCAGCAGAGCCTGGGCCTTGGCCGGATCGTAGGGGTAGACCGGAACGTCGGCCGAAAACTCCTGGAACGCGCTGGTGAGGAAGCTGTTGGCCTCCTTCTTCGTGCCCTTGAAGAAGCCTTCGACCAGGGCCTTGCGGTTGATGGCGTGGCAGATCGCCTGACGGACGCGCACGTCGTTCAGCGGCTTGATGGAGGTGTTGAGCACGAGGTTGATGGTGTGGTTGGCCTCGCGGTCGAGCACGGTGACGACACCGCCGCTCTTCAGGCGCTGGATGACTTCCGGCTGCTGCAATCCGAAGAAGATGTCGATCTCGCCGTTTTCCAGGGCGATGGCCGCCGCCGTTTCGTCCTTGATGATGCGGAACACCAGTTCGGAAACCTTGGGCGCGCCGGCGAAATAGGCGGTGTTGGCGGTCAGGCGCACCTCCTGGCCGGGAACCCAGGTCTGGAACACGAACGGGCCGGTGCCGATCGGGTTCATCGTGTAGGCCTTGTCGCCGATCGCCTCCAGAGCCTTGCGGCTGAGCAGCCAGCCCTGGTTGAACGCCGACACCTTGTGCAGGAAGCCGGAGTTCGGCTCCTTCAGGGTGATGACCACGCGATCGGCCGCCGGGGTCTCGACCGACTTCACCGACGCGAACTGTCCGACGTAGCTGCTGCCCGTCTTCGGGTCGAGCACACGCTCGAACGAGAACTTGACGTCATCGGACGTGAAGGGACCGAAGTCTTTGTGCCAGGTCACGCCCGTGCGCAATTGGAACGTGTAAACCGTGCCGTCTTCGGAAATGTCCCAGCCCGTTGCCAGATCGGGGATGATGGCGTTGGTCGCTTCGTCGTAACGGACGAGGCCGTTGTAGATCTGGGTGGCGATCGTCTGGTTCTCGTACTGGAAGATTCGGGCCGGATCGAGGTTTCCGATGTCCGCGCCAAGCCGTACGCGCAGAACCTTGGCTTCCGCCGCAACAGAGGCAAAAGACCACCCGCTTCCGGCAACAAAAGCACCCGCCGCCAGCAGCGTGCCGAATTGGCGGCGCGTAACCCCGTTACGATTGTTCCCGACCATGTCTAACTCCTCTGTCATTCAGCGAGTGCGGAAAGCCGCAGGGTGGATTGGGCCAATTTTGCATACAATATGAAATCGGCATTCACGACAGAGGCATTTGCAGAGACCGTGCCAGATGCGCATTTGGGCTGGCTGCGGCGCATAAAACTATGGATTTTCAATGTGATGATATATGTTTGATCACGAATTGATCATGCATACCGCCATATGCGAATCTGCACAAAATAATTGCATGTGCACGTATGAAATGGCGGAACTATGAGCTTTGAATGCAAAATGATGTCGTTGTATGCTTCCATTCGCCAAATATTTGGCACATTATCAAAAAGGATTCCTCAGATGAGCGATCTCTCCATTTACGAGCGTCAAGAGTTCGGAAAGCCCCTCGGCTTCGGTCGCAAGACCGCTCTGCTGGTCATCGATTTCCAGGTTGGATTCACCCGCGAGGATGCGTTCGGCGGCTTCAACATCAACGCCTCCATCGACGCGACGGAAAAGCTGCTGAAGGTCGCGCGGGCGGTGGAAATGCCGATCGCCCATGCCTGCTTCATCGCCTCCGGCGCGGTCGGCGGAGTCGGCCCCTTTGGCGAGAAGGTTCCGAACCTGCTGAAGCTGACGGCGGACGCGCCCGACACCGCCTTCGTTCCGTCCATCGCGCCGCAGGACGGCGAATTCGTCGTGCGCAAGCAGCATGCGTCCGCTTTCTTCGGTACCGCGCTGGCTCCCTGGTTGCAGGCCAACGGTGTGGACACGCTGCTGATCGCGGGCTGCACCACGTCGGGCTGCGTGCGCGCCAGCGTGATCGACGCCTCCGCCCACGGCTTCCGCCCGGTGATCGTCGAGGATTGCGTCGGCGACCGCGCCGAGGGCCCGCACAAGGCCAACCTGTTCGACATGCGCCAGAAATACGCTGACGTGCTGTCGTTGGAGGCCGTGGCCGCCCATTTCGGCCAATCCGCCGCTCTCTGACCCCGCCAACGCGCCCGCGTCAACACCCGACACACCGGGGCGGCCAAACTGCCGCCCCGGCGCTACGAATGGAAGGCAGCAGCATGACCACTCTTTCGGCAACGTCTTCGGTTCCACCGGTTGCGGGGGGCTGCGAGACGGACACCGCCGCTTGTCTCGATCGGATCGAGCGCCTGAACCCGACCGTGAACGCGGTCCTGACCGTCGACGCCGAGGACGCCATGGCGCAGGCCCGCGCGGTGGACCGGTTGCGGGCCGCGGGCGAATGGCCGGGTTTGCTGGACGGCGTGTCCGTCACCATCAAGGACTGCTTCGAACTGGCCGGTCAGACAACCAGCTACGGCTCCATCGGCTTCGCCCGCGTCGGCCAGAAGGACGCCACCATCGTCAAGCGGCTGCGTGCCGCCGGTGCGGTCATCGTCGGGCGCAACAACCTCAGTGAATTCTGTCTCGGCTCGACCAATCAGAACGAGCATCATGGCTCGTGCCGCAATCCGTGGGACATCGCGCGGGTGCCGGGTGGATCGAGCGGCGGTTCGGCCTCGGCGGTGGCGGCCGGTCTGTCGCGCGTGTCCATCGGCACCGACACGGGCGGCTCGATCCGCATTCCGGCGGCGCTGTGCGGCGTGGTCGGCCTGCGCCCCAGCGTCGGGCGGGTGCCCAACACCGGCACGATCGAATGCAGCGTGGATTTCGACACCATCGGGCCGCTTGCCTATTCCGTGACCGATGTCGCGCGCGCCTTTGCCGCGATCGCGGGCTATGACCCGGCGGACCCCAATTCGGTTGACCGGCCTTTGGGCAATTTCCTGCCGACGCTGAAGGACGGCGTGTCCGGCGTCCGCATCGGCCTGCCGCGCAATTTCTATTTCGAGGATGTGCAACCCGGCGTCGCCGCCCGCGTCCGTGAGGCCGCCGACGTTCTGGAGCGCGCCGGGGCCACGTTGGTCGACATCACCATCGACGAGGCGGAAGTGGCGCAGGCCCGCACCGGCTTCTCGCTGCTGGTCGCGGACATGGCGCAGTATCACCTGGACAAGATCCAGACCGCTCCCGAGGCCATCGGTCCCGAAGTGCTGCGCCGCCTCAAGCTCGGCCTGCCGGTCAGCGGTGTCGAATACGCCGAATCGCGGCGCTGGCTGGCAGCGTGGAAGCTGCGGTTCCGCGCGCTGTTCGAAACGGTCGATCTGATCCTGACGCCGACCTCCCCGGTCGTCGCCCCGCGCATCGACGATGCCTCCGACATGATCGCGGCCACCAAGGCGGTCAGCCGCTTCACCTACGGCTTCGGTGCCCTGGGCCTGCCTGCGATGAGCGTCCCCTGCGGCTTCGATTCCAACAACATGCCGGTCGGGATGCAGCTTGTCGGGCGCTGGTTCGACGATCCGCTGGTTCTGCGCGCCGGTGCCGCCTTCCAGGCCGCCACCGATCATCATCGGCAACGTCCGCAGATGTAAGTCCGGCACCCTGCCCAGCGCCTTGAGAAGGGATTCCGCATGGAACCGTTTCAACTCACCGCCAGCGCCGCTGCGCGCAGCATCCGCGAAGGGCGCCTGACCAGTGAAGCCCTGGTCCGCTCCTGCTTGGAGCGGATCGAGGCCCGCGACCCCGACGTCCGTGCCTGGATTACCGTCGATCCGGCCCGCGCCCTGGCCGCCGCCCGCGACGCCGACAAGCGCCCGGCCACCGGCCCGCTGCACGGCATCCCGTTCGGGGTCAAGGACGTGATCGACACCGCCGATCTGCCGACCACCCACAATTCCCCGATCTTCCAGGGCCACCAGCCGGCGCGCGACGCCGCCTGCGTTTCGATCACCCGCAGTGCGGGCGGCATCCTGCTCGGCAAGACCGACACGGTCGAGTTCGCGTCCGGCGGACGCAAGGCAGCAACCCGCAACCCCGCCAATCTCGCCCACACGCCCGGCGGCTCATCGTCGGGATCAGGGGCGGCGGTCGCTGATCTCCATGTGCCGCTGGCCTTCGGCACGCAAACGGGCGGCTCCCATATCCGCCCTGCCTCTTTCAACGGCATCTATGGTTTCAAGCCGACCTGGGGCGTCGTCAGCCGGGAAGGCATGAAGCATTACGCGGTGTCCCTTGATACGCTCGGGTGGTATGGTCGCTGCGTGGACGATCTGGCGCTGCTGGCGGAAGCGTTCCAACTGGAGGGCTTCGGTCCGGGTGCGGAACCCGCCGCGACGCCTCCGGTCGCTTCCTTGCGGGTTGGGCTGTGCCGGTCGCCAGTGTGGTCGAACATCGAACCGGCGGGCGAAGCCACCCTGATGCTCGCCGCAAAGCGTCTGGAAGAGGCCGGCGCGACGGTGCTGCCTTTCGAGTTGCCGGAAGAGTTCGCCTCTCTCGCCGAAATCCAGGAGATCATCCGCTTCGGCGAAGGGCGCGCGTCCTTCCTGGACATCTATCTCACCGATCGCCACCGTCTGCACAAGGAACTCGCCTATCATTGCGAGGAAAACCACGGCATCAACAGCCGGATCCTGACCGAAGCCTATGATGTCGCCGGGCATTGCCGCGCCCGTTTCGCCAGCCTGTTCGAGTCGATCGACGTCATCCTGACCCCAGCGGCCCCCGGTGAAGCGCCGGAAGGATTGCACACCACCGGCAACCATATTTTCAACGGCATCTGGACGGTGTTGCACACCCCTTGCATTGCCATGCCCTGCGCCAAGGGACCGCGTGGTCTTCCGGTCGGGGTACAGTTCGTGGCTCCGCGTTTCCACGACGCCGCCCTGATGTTCATGGCCAACGTCATCGCGCCGGTGGTCGCACCCTATCACTACTTTGGCAGTTTCGAGGTGAAGGAGTGAACTGAAACCTGTTGTACCGCTGAGGAGACGATCTTGGCCGGAGGCTGTCATGCTGGACGTGCGGGAGTGGGAATCCGAGTTGGCGAACTGGCTGGACCCGTTTCTGAATGCCTTGGGCCACAAGGCGCGGCAGCGGTGGGCCGGGGTATACATTCGGGGGCTGCTCGGGCGCACGGAACGCAAGAGCGTGCAACCGGTGGCCGCGGCCTTGACGCCGGACGACTACGATCAACTGCACAACTTCATCGCCAGCCGGTCGTGGGATGGCGCCCGGCTGGAGACGATTCTCGCCGACAAGGCCGATGCCCTGGTTGGCGGCAAGGGCGCCATCCTGGTCATCGACGACGTTGCCCTGCCCAAGAAGGGCAGCCACTCGGTCGGCGTTGCCCACCAGTACTGCGGCGCACTCGGCAAGCAGGCCACCTGTCAGGTGGTGGTCTCCCTGACCCTGGCCCGCAACAGCGTTCCCGTGCCGGTGGCTCTGCGCCTGTTCCTGCCGGACGACTGGGCCTCGAACGCCGAGCGCTGCCGTCGAGCCGGTGTAGCTGCGGATTGAGCTTCCCCCGGAAGAATGGTTCTCCCGCACTTTGCGTGGATCAGGCTGCGAGGAGGACGCGACGGCGCAGCAGATCGAAGCTGGCGCGTCCGTACATCTGGCGCTTGATGAGCTTCAGCTTGTT
>JAEYPE010000056.1 GCA_023411035.1 Pseudomonadota bacterium | reverse complement strand
GGTTGGCGCTGCGCACATCGAGCATCGTCGCCACCAGCAGCGCCAGATTGGTCCGCTGGGTCTTCCGCTGTCCGGCTAGAAGCCGCTGAAACTCCTGGGAAATCCCTGCCGCCAACACCTGGATGCCGTCCACGATCCGAATCCGCTCGAAATTGGGCGGACTCCTTGAATCACACGACGATTCCGGCCGTCGACACAGATTCGCCGAAAACTGATGGATGGTCAGCCAGCCTCGGATCACGGCAAGCAGAAACAGCAAAATTCATAATAAAATTCCTATTCATTCGATGTCCATGACGAATCAGTGCGATATGTTTTTATTTATTCTAACTATAAACAGAACAGAATCATGTTATCGTTTTTTTATCAAGAACTTTCTATCCACATTTCCCTGGATGCTATCCATAAGTATCATGGTCGTGCCTTGACTGGGCCGGTAGGCTTTCTTTAGAGGGCCGAAACCGCAGATGGTCCTCGTCATCCACAAGACACCTGAGGGAGCGCATCATGAAGACTTGGCGCAAACCGAAATTCCGCGAGATCGCCGTCGGCACCGAAATCAACGCCTACGCCTGCGCCCAGTTGTAACGGAAAGACACTATTGTACGAAAATGTCCGCGACCGACTTTCCGGCGGCAGCGGGTCGCCCCGCTTCGACCCCACTGCCGCCGGGTGCCTTCCGGTTGGACATCTCCCGTTACATCCCCCGTTCAAAGTCGGCAGCTTGACGAGCAATACGGGAGGTCGGATGACGGCCTCGTCGGGCGGCGTTCAGTGACGCCGCTTCGGTGATCTCAATTCCATCGCGGAATGTGACGCTGCGGATCACCTTGACAACAGGTTTTCACCTTGCAGGCAGCGTCAGGTTTCTGGCGACTTGGCAGCGACCCTGGCGGCCTGCGCCGAAGCGGCGCCCAAAACGTCAACAGCCCGCCTCTTGCGAGACGGGCTGTCAACTGCCGATTGGTTGAGGGGGCAGGATTTGCGTATTCCGGTGATTGCGCGCTGTGGTTCCGGCGCGAAGGCGTCCACCGATTCCGGTCGATGGCGTCCAGGTGATCCGGCGGATGACGTCCACTCCGCGCGGGGGCAGCCTCGGCTGGCTGCTGGATGACGTGCAGGTTGCAGAAGCGCGGCGGCCGGGTCAAGCCGTCGTCGCGGCGAGCGCGTTGCGCTTGCGCATCGACTCGCCGGCCAACTCGATCCGATGAGCACTGTGCAGCACGCGGTCCAGGATGGCGTCGGCCAGCGTCAACCCGCCGATCGCCGCGTGCCATTCCGGCACCGGCAGCTGGCTGGTGATCAGCGTCGCCGCGCGTCCGGTCCGGTCGTCGATCACCTCCAGCAGATCGCGCCGTTGGTCGGCGGTCATCGGCGTCACGCCCCAGTCGTCCAGGATCAGCAGTTGCACGCGCGCCAGCGTCTTGAGCAGGCGCGGATAGCGGCCGTCGGCGCGGGCGAGCGCCAGATCCTCCAGCAGCCGCGGCGTGCGCGTGTACAGAACCGAGAGGTTGTCCCGGCAGGCCCGGTGCCCGAAGGCACAGGCCAACCAGGTCTTGCCCACCCCGGTCGGCCCCGTGATCAGCAGGTTCAGCCCGTCGCGCACCCACTGCCCGCCGGCCAGCCTGGCCATCAGTCCCCGGTCCAGCCCGCGCGGGGCGCGGTAGTCGATGTCCTCCAACTGCGCGTTCACGCGCAGCTTGGCGTGGCGCAGCCGGGCCAGGGTGCGCTTGGTCTCCCGGTGCGAGGCCTCGCGGTCGAGCAGCAGCGCCAGCCGGTCCTCGAACGGCAGGGCCAGGGCCGCGGGATCGCGTCCCTGGTCTTCGAGCGCCTGGGCCATGCCGAGCAGGCCCAGCGCGTGCAGGTGGTCAACGGTCGGATGCCGCAGCATCGAGGTCTCCTTGGGTCAGTGGTAGTAACGGGCGCCGCGGATGTTGGCGTGCGCCAGGGTCGGCGCCTCCACGGCGGGCTCGGTGGTCGCCGGGCGGCGGTCGAGGCCGCTCTTCAGAATGGACTGCAGGCTGCTGTAGGAACGCGCGCCGATCGCCAAGCCGCGCGCGCAGGCGGCTTCCAGCCGGTCGGCGCCGTAGTGCTGGGCCAGCCGCAGGATGCCCACGCAACTGCGAAAACCGCGTTCGGGATGCTCCCGCTCGCGCAGGATCGCCTCCACCATGGCGGCGGTGTGCGGGCCGGCCGCCGCGGCCTCGTTGAGGACGCGCTCGTGCGTCCAGTCCTGAAAGCGGCGATGCGCGCTCGGCATGTGGTCGGGCTGGGTGGTGTGGCGGTGGGCGACGGAGCTGCGCGCGTGGACGGCGACGCGCTTGCCCTTGTGGAAGACCTCCACGGCGGCGGCGGTGAGGCGCACCTCCACCGCCTCCTTCAGCAGCCGGCAGGGAACCGAGTAGAAATGGCGCTCCACCTCGATGTGGCAGTCGATGCCGACGCGGCGCTGCAGCCACTGCGCGTACTCGTACGGTTCGGTCGGCAAGGCACCCAGGGCCGGGCGGTCGAGTTGCTCGAACAGCTCGCGCCGGCTGGCACCGAGATGGCGCATGACGCGGCTGTTGAGGTCGTCCAGCGCCCGGCGATGGCGGCATTGAGTTCGGCCGGGGACAGGAAGCGCTGCTTGCGCAGGCGTGCCAGAACCCAGCGTTCCACGACCTGCACGCCGACCTCGACCTTGGCCTTGTCGCGCGGCTTGCGCACGCGCGTCGGCACGACGGCGACGCCGTAGTGGCCGGCCATCTCGCGGTAGGTGGCGTTGACGGTCGGCTCGTAGCGGCACGGCTTGGTGACCCCGGCCTTGAGATTGTAGCTGCGCTGGCCCTTCGGGCTCGCAGACCACCTGGCGCGGCACGCCGCCGAAGAAGGCGAAGGCGGCGGTGTGGGCGGCGAGGGCGGCTCGCAAGTCTCGCCTTCCCTTCTCGCCTTCCAACGCTTTGCGTTGGATGCCTGCGGCACCGGCTCAAAGCCAGTCGGGCAGCCCCTGGCTCAGCGTCGCCGTGGCGAAGGTGTCGTTCGACGCCCCCAGCACGGCGATGAAGATCTGGGCGGCGTGAACCGCTCCGGTCTGGGGATCGACGAGGTCGATGCTGTGGCCGGCGTAGTCCACGAACAGCCGCTCGCCGGCGGGATGGACCTGCCGCAGCGTCGGCGACACCCGCCCCGCCCAGGCCCGATAGCAGTCGCAGAACCAGGAATAGCTGAAGCCGTTGGGATGTTGGGCCCGGTACTCCTCCCAGAGCAGCAGCAGGGTGACGCCCGGCCGCCGCAGCTCGCGATGCAGGGCGGCCCAATCCGGCTGCGGCCGCTGGTCGGCCGGAACGTCGGGCACGGGCGGGAACAAAAGCCGCTCCAGTTCCTCGTCGCCGAACTCATCGGGCAACGGCCAGCCCAGTCCAGCCTGCTTGGCGCGGGTGACGTACTCGCGCACGGTGGTCGCGCTGACCCCGGCGATGGGCGCGACCTGACGCTTGGACAGGCCGCACGCGAAGGTGAGCCTGATGACCTCTCGGATCTTGCGCATGGACACTCGCTGCGCCGGCATCTCGCTTTCCTCGTCGCTGCCTGAAAAGGACCGCGAGAGTACCGGGGGTTGAACAGCTCCAGCAGCAAGCCGAGCCCGCGCGGGTGGTCGCCTTCACCGGAATCAGTGGTCGCCTTCGACCGGAATCAGTGGTCGGGTTCAACCGGAATGCCCGGTCGCCTTCCCCTGGAACCAGTGGTCGCTTTCAACCGGTTTACGCATGATCGCGGAATTATGTAGCACCCGCCACCGCTTCCCGCCCGTTTTGACCGGCCCCGGCGGGTATCCTACCCCTGAAACCAAGGGGCGATCATGGATCACGACGCGGCCATAGGGGTGCTCGAACACCGGCGGGCAGAGCTGCTGGGCGAACTGGCCGCGCTGAACCGTCACCGGGCCAAGCTGCGCGCCGATCTGCGCCACATCGAGGGCGCGCTTCACCAGATCATCGGGCAAGTCGAACAGCAGGAATGGTTGCCGGGCCTTCCCCGGCCTGTTGGTGGGCTTCCCAGGCGTGCCCGCATCGACCGCTGGTTCAAGGGGCCGGAATTGGGCCGGCTGCTGTTGGACGCGCTCCAGAAGGCGGGCGGCAGCGCCAGCACGGGGCAACTGGTCCGCGCCGTGTGCGAGGGGCGGGACGTGCCGAGCTGGGCGGTACCGGTGGTCACCAGCGCGACGGAGAAGACCCTGCGGCGGTTCACCCGTCGGGGCGTGGTGACGGCGGCCGACGCCGGCCTTTGGCGCACCGATTAGGCGGCCAGGGCAGCCGCCCTGTTCCGCTGCCAGTAGCCGCAGAAGTCCACCGAGGGACCGTTCTTCGTGACCAGCGTCACCACCCGGCGGAACTGCTCGCCGTTGCTCTCCCGGCGGTAGTCCTCCTTGAAGGCAGCTTCACGGGCGTAGCGGGCGAGGTAGGCGCCCGAGATGTGATGGTGATGGCCGATCTCGGCGCGGCGGAGCCGGCTGAAGAAGCTTTCCGCCTGATTGGTGCAGGCGTCGTCCAGGCTGTAGGCTTCCTGGTGATTGATGCGCTTCGTCTCGAAGGTCGCATGCAGCGGGTTCCAGGCGGAGGACTCGTCGGCGTGCAGGATCGTGCCGCGGTCCACACGGGCCTTGATGAAGCCGGCGGCAGCGGCTTCGCTCTCGAAGACCTGCGTGACGGTGCGCCCGTTGCGCTCGCGGATCGCCAGCACCACCCGGCGCTTGCCGTTCTGGTTCGCGGAGAGGCGACGGTCCTTGCGGTCCGCCTTCTTGTTCTCGGGCCGGACGTGCCCGCCGACGTAGCAGCCGTCCACCTCGGCCGTGCGGCCTTCCCCGCCCAGCACCATGCCCTTGATGTCGGCGCCCATGGCCTCGCGGATCTTGTGGGACAGCACGAAGGCCGTCTTGTACTGCACCCCGAGATCGCGGGAGAGAGCCAGAGCGCTCTTACCCTTCACCTCGTTGACCGAGATCACCACCGCGGCCAGGTAGACCTGAAGGGCCAGCTTGTGGAAGGCGAACAGCGTGCCCGAGGTGAGGGTGAAGTCCGTCCGGCACGCCTTGCAACGCCAGCGGGGCGCGCCGTTCGGCCGGCGGCAGTCGTACACCGCATCACAGCCGCAGGACGGACACACCGGGCGCCCGTCCGTCTCGTCCCAGCGGATGCGGGCGAACACCGTCTCGGCTTCCTGGTCCGACATGCGCAGCACCTTGGCGAGGTTCAGCGACCGGGCGGCGGCGGAGAGGAGGAAGTGCTGAGGCATGGCGGCGTATCCGTCTGTTTCCTTACAGATACGTTAGCTTTTCAGCCCCGCCTTGTCAACGGAAAAGCTTTCACATACGTTAGCTTCCATGCGCCAACGAGAGGATTCGAACATGGAAGCCAAGGACGAATGGGCCAAGCGCGCGAAGCGCTTCTTCAAGGCGGAACTGAAGCGGCGGGACGTGACCTATGAGGAACTAGCCCGCCTGCTGACGGCGATGGGCATCGAGGAAACCGAAGGCTCCATCACCGTCAAGGTAAACCGGGGCACCTTCCCGACTTGGTTCTTCCTCGCCAGCATGCAGGCGATCGGGTGTCCGGCGGTGCGGGTGGATGACGTTTAGGGCGTTCATGCTTCAGCTCCTCACTAAAGTGAAGGCGCGACATCCTTGTATGAAGACTCCTGCTATTCCCTTTGCTACAAGGCACCAGCACGCCGGGTATAATTCATGAGGTACGCAAATGACAGCAGAGGTGGCCATATTGAACCGATCTGCGGTGGCGCTAGCTACTGATAGCGCGGTAACGCTCAGGAGCGGCGAAGCGGAGAAGATTTACGACACAGCCGACAAGCTGTTTGAACTCAGTGCTAAAAACCCAATAGCTATTATGGTGTACAATAATCTTGAGTTTCTAAGCATCCCTCTCGAGGTAATAATAAAAAAATTTAGAGATTCTCCGTATTGCACAAATTTTAGCACGGTATTTGATGCAGCATCCTCATTTCTTCAGTACATCAATAATCCGGTTGAAACGACAGCCCCAAAAGAAGTTATTGACGATTGTGTATATGGAATACTGTACGATGAATTCGTACGGTTAAGATCAATCTTTGAGGAGAATGTAAGATTCCATTACACAAACAACCGCAAGCAGAAACCGGATATGCATAGCATATTCATAATGACTATTTCCGAGCGATCTGATGAGCTTGAAAAACTTACTGCATCAGCATGCTTCGACGGCATGACGCACGCAGAGGTTATTGCGCATCATATCGACGCCTTTGAGAGATCTGTTGCCTTTGTTTTTAAGAATTACCCAATAACGGCTGAAGATAAGATGCTTCTAGTTAACCTTGCTGGCTTGGCCCTGCACAGAGACACATATTCTTCGTCTCGTACAGGGTTGATATTCGCTGGTTTTGGGAGTGACGAATTGTTCCCAAGTCTCAAGTCTTTTGAAACCGATGGAATAATTGCAGGTCGACTGAAGATAAAAGAAACAAACAAAGTTGATATCGACAGGCTTGATCGTAGAGTCGAAATTGTGCCGTTTGCTCAGCGCGAAATGGCGGACAGGTTCTTGTTCGGCATTGATCCAGAATTTGAGAGTGTTATAGCGGAAACGTACGACCAGATATTGCTTGGAGTCGAGCAGAAAATTTTATCATTGTTTAAGAGATCGCCTAAAAAGCGCAGGGAACATATTCAAGACGCCGTTCAGAAGATCATTGATGCTGCCGCCACTCATCATCGCAACGACACAATGCCACAGCTAAAAGAAGTTTTTAAAAAGCAGATAGAAGATATGGTACTCCTAATGCCTAAGCAAGAATTGGCGTTTATGGCCGAGTCGCTTATCAACATAACCTCGATCAAAAGAAAAGTGTCTGCTCAACAGGAATCTGTCGGTGGCCCGATAGATGTGGCCATTATAACTCGGGCAGAGGGGTTCATATGGGTTAAGCGCAAGCATTACTTTGATCCGAAATTTAACCCTAGATTTTTTCAGAGGAGGTATGGTACGATACCGTCCGGAGTGGAGGAGGTCGCCAATGGAAAACAAGCCGCGAACGCTGCCAAAGCGAATGCCTGAGCAAGCCCAGGCTCGGCGACTAACTGCCGTGGTCCATTCGGATATGGTGTCGCCGCGCGTTGCCGCGATACAAAGCCAAGAGCGGTTCCGCGAAAAGCTCGAAGAGATCACTCGGGAGCTAGAGCCAGCCTAGGAAGGTCTTGTATTTATAGCGCCGGCTCCAGGGAAAGCCCCTCCGCTCAGCGGGCGGGGCTTTCTTACGGGGCTTTCTTATATGCGTCTTAAGCCGCAATCCAAACTCTAGGCAATAGCCACGGGAAAGGATCGTCACCCAATCACCCTCCACGCCGCCGCGTTCGCCCCCAGGTCCACCTTCTCCACCTCCCCCAGCTTGCCCAAGGTCGCGAGGATGGTCTTCTGAATGCAGGACCGGGTTCGGACGTCGTCCGGGTCCAGCCCCTTGGCGCCCATGATCCGGTCGATGATGTCCCGCGTCGGAACGGGCTCTGTGGCCGGGCGCAGGATGTCGTAGACCATCCGGGCGCACTCCCCAGGGCCGAACCACTGGCTGCGCTGGACCGGCCGGCGGGGCGCAATGGTACGCAGGTTGATGTCGGGGTCGAACACCCGCAGCGCTCGGGCGACCGCGGCCAGATCGTCGCGGAGCTGGGCCAGGGAGAGTTCGGCGGCTTGGATGTGTCCCTGAAGCTCGGCGTGCTTGTCCTTCAGGGCGGAGATGACGTGGGGTTCGGCCATGGTGGCGCCACCCGTCAACGGCAGATCAACACGCGGCGTGACGGCGCCCGTGTGCTATGCTGGAAACTGTAGAAGTTTAGACTAAACCTGACAGTTGGCTAAAATGGCGGGGAGAATGGCCGCCGGGGGTGGGGCGGAGCGGAGCCCCGTAGGGGCGCAGCGCAGACCC